>NZ_JBXWSH010000020.1:0-73467 GCF_059613325.1 Ruegeria sp. BHSA191 | reverse complement strand
CGGCTTCGGCTTCGGCTTCGGCTTCGGCTTCGGCTTCGGCTTCGGCTTCGGCTTCGGCTTCGGCTTCGGCTTCGGCTTCGGCTTCGGCTTCGGCTTCGGCTTCGGCTTCGGAAGGAGCCTGCTCAACCCGATCCTCTGGGTCAAGGGCTACGGCATCGACCTTGTTGTCGACCGCTTCGGTCACCGCGTCGGCCTTGGGGTCGTCCACCGGTTTCTGGTCCGTGTCTTTCTTGGCAGCCACCGTCACTTCCCCCTGTCGATTCCCATAAATCCTGACGCGCAGACGCGTCCAAGTTAATCCGCGCCCATCGCACCCTCAAGCCGGATCGCATATTTCACGAGTTTTTTCACGGCTTTCCGCATTTTCTTGGGCGTCGGGCGTTTGGCAATCCGCAAACGGGCAATGGCCAAGTTTTCAAGGGGCTCAGCTGTCGGTCCGCTCATCGCAGCGACCAAAAGCGGCGCCGGTCCAGGCCAAAGGTCGGCAAATTGTCGCGCGGTCCGCGGCGAGAACAAGGGCGCAATCACCGGGGCAGATCCAGACGCCGCGTCTTGGGCCTCGGGCGTCAGGGGCAGCAAATACTGGCGATAGACCGCCTGTTCCCGCACGGTCAGGCCCAGTTCGGTCAGCCGGGTCGCGATGTTGCCCCGGCTGTGTTCGCCGCGCAGATGCAGCAGTGGGCTGTCCGGGCGCTCTTTTAGCAGTTTGGCCACCAGTTCCTCGGCGGTTTCGCCGGCCATCCGGGCCCCCCACCCGACTTGGCGGGCCGTTTCGGTGGTGGCCGGCCCCACGCAATAGGCGGGCAGATCCCGGCGCACATTCTGCGCCGCGGCGGCCGCCACGCCATTGGCCGAGGTGAAGATTAGGCCCCGGATTCCAGTCGTGTCCACCGCCTGCTCCATCGGTCGGATATCCAGCAGCGGGGAATAAATCACCTGGACCCGCGACCGTATCCGTTCGGGAAGCTGCGCCACGAACCTTTCCGAGGCGGCGCGGGGGCGGGTCATCAACAGGTACACGGGCGAGCGTTCGGGCCTTGAGGATTGTTTGCTGCAGCGTGGGGTGATACCCCGCGACGAGATCATGATGCAATGGTTCAGGCCGATGGTGCAAACACTTACCGTTCTGGGATTGGAAAGCAGCTGCGATGACACGGCGGCGGCCGTGGTGCGGCATACCGAGGGCGAACCGGCGCAGGTTCTTTCTTCGGTCGTGCATGGCCAGACGGACCTGCACAGCGCCTTCGGCGGCGTGGTGCCCGAGATTGCGGCGCGCGCGCATGCCGAAAAGCTGGATGTCTGCGTGCAGCAGGCGTTGGAGCAGGCGGGCCTGACTTTGCAGGATATGGACGCCGTGGCTGTGACCGCCGGGCCAGGACTGATCGGCGGGGTCATGTCGGGTGTGATGTGCGCCAAGGGGATCAGCGCGGCCACCGGCCTGCCGCTGATCGGCGTCAACCACCTGGCCGGCCACGCGCTGACCCCACGCCTGACGGACGGGATCGCCTTTCCTTACCTGATGTTGCTGGTGTCCGGCGGGCACTGCCAATACCTGATCGCCCACGGCCCCGAGCAGTTCACGCGGCTGGGCGGCACTATCGACGACGCCCCCGGCGAGGCATTCGACAAGACTGCGCGCCTGCTTGGCCTGCCCCAGCCCGGCGGCCCCTCGGTCGAGGCCGAGGGGCGCAATGGCGACCCCAAACGCTTTCGCTTCCCGCGACCGCTGCTGGACCGGCCCGGATGCGATCTGTCCTTTTCCGGGCTCAAGACCGCCTTGATGCGGATGCGCGACCAGATCGTGGCCGAAAAGGGCGGGCTTACGCGTCAGGACCGCGCCGATCTGTGCGCCGGGTTCCAGCAGGCGGTCGTGGATACGCTGGCCGAAAAGACCCGCCGCGCCATCGCCCTGTATCTTGAAACCAACCCTGCCGAGCCGGTGATCGCCGTGGCCGGGGGCGTTGCCGCCAACACCGCAATTCGGACTGCGTTAGAGTCTGTTTCGGCGGATGCCGGCGCGCGGTTTACCGCCCCGCCGCTACACCTTTGCACCGACAATGCGGCAATGATCGCCTATGCAGGGTTGGAACGGTTCCGGCTGGGCGCGCGCCACGGGCTGGACCTGACCGCCCGACCCCGCTGGCCGCTGGATCAAACCAGCCCGGCCATGCTGGGCGGTGGGCGCAAGGGGGCCAAGGCATGAGTGTCTCGGTCCTTGGGTCGGGCGCCTTCGGCACCGCGCTGGCGATCTCGCTGGCGGGCAAGGGTCCGGTCACCTTGTGGGCCCGGTCGGGCGAACAGGCGCAGACGATGCAGGCGACCCGCCGCAATGACACCCGCCTGCCGGGGATCGCCCTGCCCGACGCCATCACCGTGACCGCCGAAATCACCCTGGCCTGTCAGAGCGACGTGTTGCTGCTGGCGGTGCCCATGCAAAAGCTGCGCGATGTTCTTTCGGTGCATGGGGCGGACCTGAAGGGTCGTATCCTGGTGGCCTGTTGCAAGGGCATCGAGCTATCCACTGGTCTCGGTCCGATCGCCGTGATCGAACAGGTGCTGCCCAACGCCCGCACTGCCTTGCTGACCGGGCCCAGCTTTGCCGATGACATCGCGCGCGGGTTGCCCACGGCGCTGACCCTGGCCTGCGCCGACGCAGAATTGGGCGCCCGGCTGCAACAGACGCTGACCACCGCCAACCTGCGGCTCTACCGGACCACCGACGTGACCGGGGCCGAGTTGGGCGGGGCGTTGAAGAACGTGATGGCCATCGCCTGCGGGGCCTGCATCGGCGCGGGTCTGGGGGACAGCGCCCGCGCGGCCCTGATGACGCGCGGTTTTGCCGAGATGCAGCGCTTTGCCACGATGCGCGGCGCCCGGCCCGAGACCCTGATGGGCCTGTCGGGTTTGGGCGATCTGGTTCTGACCTGCTCGTCCGACCTGTCGCGTAACTTCCGGTTCGGGCTGTCGCTGGGCCGCAACGAGTCCTTTGACGCCGCGACCACCGTCGAAGGCGTGGCCACGGCAAATGCCATGGCCACCATCGCCGCGACCGAGGGACTGGACATGCCCATCTGCCAGACGGTGGCGCAACTCAGCCGCGGCGCCTACAGTGTCGCCGAGGCCTTGCAATCCCTGCTCAATCGCCCACTCAAGGAGGAATGACATGCTTATCGCCCTGATCGCGCGCGACAAGGACGGCGCCCTGCAGACCCGGCTGGACAACCGCGCCGCGCACCTGGCCTATATCGAAGAAACAGGCGTAGTCGCACAGGCCGGGCCGCTGCTGGACGGCGATGCCATGATCGGGTCGCTGGTCATCCTGGATGTCGAGGATCTGTCCGCCGCACAGGCCTGGGCCGACAACGACCCCTATGCCAAGGCCGGTCTGTTCAAGTCGGTCGAACTGATCCTGTGGAAGAAGGTCATCGGCTGATGGCGTATTGGCTGTTCAAATCCGAACCCTCGACGTGGAGCTGGGACCAGCAGGTCGCCAAGGGCGACGCGGGCGAGGAATGGGACGGGGTGCGCAATTACCAGGCCCGTAATTTCATGCGGAAGATGAAGCTGGGCGACCGGGGGTTTTTCTATCATTCGCAGAAGGACAAGGCGATCGTCGGCATCGTCGAGGTCTGCGCCGAGGCCCACCCCGACAGCACCACCGACGACGACCGGTGGGACTGCGTGGACATCAAGGCGGTGCGCCCCTTTGCCAAACCGGTCACGCTGGACCAGATCAAGGCCGATCCGCGGCTGACCGACATGGTGCTGGTCAGGAACTCGCGCCTGTCGGTGCAGCCCGTCTCCGAGGCCGAATGGGCGGTGATCTGCGAACTGGGCCAGACCGCGGCGGATTGAGAAAAAAGGGAAGGCCCTGACGATGCAGAACCTTCCCTACCCCGCGTGCTCCCTACTCACCACACGCAAAGAAATCTCTGGTTCTGACCGTCCTGGTCACGGGTTGAATGTAGCTTAGGGCGCGTCTGTTTTTCAAACGTTGAATCAATAGATTGTGATTCAAATGCAAAACGCCCGCCGGTCCGACCGGGCGGGCGTTTCCAAATGTCGCGGCGAACTCAGCCGTAGACGGACTCTTTGCCGAAATGCTTGGTCAGCATGTAATAGACCACCGCGCGGTATTTGTTGCGCTCGGACTTGCCGTAGGTTTCGATGACCTTGTTGATCGCTTCCATCAGCTCGGGGCCATCCGACAGGCCCAGCTTCTTGATCAGAAAGTTGTTCTTGACCGTCTCCAGCTCACCTTCCTGGCTGGCGGCCACGGTTGCGGCATCCGCGTCATAGATCGACGGCCCGCAACCGATCGTCACTTTGGTCAGCAGGTCCATGTCGGGGTCCATCCCGCATTTGTTTTTCAGATCATCCGCATATTTTGCGATCAACTCGTCACGTTTTCCCATTGTCCTCTCCTGTATGGGTTGGGGTACGGCCTTTTTGGCGCTGGCTGAACGGTAGCGGCTGGCAGGAAAAGCACAAAGGAAAAAACGGGCATGTTCCCCGTAGACCACGCCGTGCAGCCCGCGCCTTGATCTGTTCGGGTACTTTATTTAACATAAAAGTTAATTAATGATCCAAGGAGACTCGTCATGCCCGTCGCCCTTCCCAACGAAAGCGCCGCGTACCGAACCGCCCGAAATGCCCTGCTGGCCGCCGAAGTCGATCTGCGTGCGCGGGTCGAGGAAGTGGCCGCGCTGCGCCGGACTTTGCCCAAAGGCGGCCAAATCCCACGGGATTACGTCTTTCGGAACCTCAGCGGCAATATTGCCCCGATTTCAAGCCTTTTCGGTGATCATGACACTCTGGTCGTGTATTCGCTGATGTTTGGTCCCAATGCAGAGGACCCCTGCCCCATGTGCTCGGCCTTTCTGGACGGTCTGACCGGGCAGGTCGCGCATCTGACCCGAAAAGCCGCCATTGCGGTCGTGGCGCAGAATACGCCGGATGCCCTGGCCGCGCTGCGCCGGCGCATGGGCTGGCAGGATCTGCCGCTGTATTCCGCGTTGGATACGACGTACCAGCAAGACTATCTGGCTGAGACCGAGGACGGAAACCAGTTGCCGATCCTGAACGTGTTTCAACGCGATGCGGATGGCATCCACCATTTCTGGAGCTCCGAGCTGTTTTTTGAACCCAGCGACTGGCATCCGCGCCATGTCGATGCGGCCTGGCCCCTGTGGAACATTCTGGACCTGACACCGCGGGGCCGCGGAGATTTCGTGCCGTCGCTCCGCTGACCGCAACAAAAAAAAGGCGGCCCAGATGGCCGCCTTTTCCTCGAATTTCTGACAGATCAATACCGGTAATGCTCGGGCTTGAACGGGCCTTCGGGCGTGACACCGATGTAATCCGCCTGCTCCTTGTTCAGCTTGGTCAGCTTGACGCCGATCCGGTCCAAATGCAGGCGCGCGACCTTCTCGTCCAGATGCTTGGGCAGGATATAGACCTTGTTCTCGTACTGGTCGCCGCGGGTCCACAGTTCGATCTGGGCCAGAACCTGGTTGGTGAACGAGGCCGACATCACGAAGGACGGATGCCCGGTGGCATTGCCCAGGTTCAGCAGACGGCCTTCGGACAGCAGGATGATACGGTTGCCCGAGGGCATCTCGATCATGTCCACTTGGTCCTTGATGTTGGTCCATTTGTGGTTGCGCAGGCTGGCCACCTGAATTTCGTTGTCGAAATGGCCGATATTGCCGACAATGGCCATGTCCTTCATCTCGCGCATGTGCTCGATGCGGATCACGTCCTTGTTGCCGGTGGTGGTGATGAAGATGTCGGCGGTCGAAACCACATCTTCCAGCAGAACCACCTCATACCCGTCCATCGCGGCCTGCAGGGCACAGATCGGGTCGACCTCGGTCACCTTCACGCGGGCGCCGGCGCCACGCAGCGAGGCAGCCGAGCCCTTGCCCACGTCGCCATAACCGCAGACCACGGCGACCTTGCCGGCCATCATCGTGTCGGTGGCGCGACGGATGCCGTCGACCAGAGATTCCTTGCAGCCGTACTTGTTGTCGAATTTCGACTTGGTGACGCTGTCGTTCACGTTGATCGCCGGGAACGGCAGATGGCCGTCCTTGACCAACTGATACAGGCGGTTGACGCCGGTGGTGGTTTCCTCGGACACGCCCTTGATCTGATCGCGCACCTTGGTGAACCAGCCCGGGCTTGCCGCCATCCGCTTCTTGATCTGCGCCTTGATGACCTCTTCCTCTTCCGAGGACGGGACGGGGATGATGTCCTCACCCGCTTCGGCGCGCGCGCCCAGCAGGATGTACAGCGTGGCGTCGCCGCCATCATCCAGGATCATGTTGGGGCCGTCTTCGAACTGAAACGACTTGTCGAGATAGTCCCAATGCTCTTCCAGCGTCTGGCCCTTGATGGCAAAGACCGGAATGCCCGCCTTAGCGATGGCTGCCGCCGCGTGGTCCTGAGTCGAGAAGATGTTGCACGACGCCCAGCGCACGTCCGCGCCCAGCGCGACCAGCGTTTCGATCAGAACGGCGGTCTGGATCGTCATGTGCAACGACCCGACGATGCGCGCCCCTTTCAGCGGCTTGCTGTCGCCGTATTCCGCGCGCAGAGCCATCAGGCCCGGCATTTCGGTTTCCGCGATATCCAGTTCCTTGCGGCCGAACCCGGCCAGTGAAATGTCTTTGACGATGTAGTCGCCGGCCATCAGATGCTCCATTCCGATCAACAACGGTTTGGGCAGGCCCTAACACCGTTGAGGAAAAGTCGCAATGTGGATGGCGATTGGGGCGCGGGCGTTAATTCAACTGGGCGCCCCTTCGGCAGCGGCCCTAGGCGTCACTTCGAAGAAATCGGTGCCAGCGGCGACAATGCAACTGATGCCGTTGGCGTGGGTCATCAACACGGTATAGGTGCCGGTGGCGCGTGAGGCCCATACCTCCATGACCGTCTGACCGCTCCGCGTGTTCTGCAATCCGCCAAAGGCCAGCTCTTCGGAATAGATCTGCTGCAGCTTGGCGATGACATCACCGCGCAGGGCGCAGTTCTGGGCCGATGCGGGCGGCGCGGCCGCAGCCATGCCAAAGACAAGGGCCATTCCCAACAAACGCTTGAACATGACAAGCTCCTTTCGGTTCGGGTTTCGATCCGAGAGGGGCACGCCGGGAGGAACGCGCGCCCCCCTCAGCCTTGATGTCGTGATCCCCACGTGCCGGTTCAAAGCACGATTGCTCAAGAAACTGTTGGCAGCCGGTAATCAGGATGGCTTAAGCATAGCACGAAACCGCGTTTCAGGCACATTCGCTGCAAAGGGGGCATGGCAGAATGGCAACACAACCCAGGGCATGGCAACGGATGCTGTCGGGCCGCAGGCTGGACCTGCTGGACCCGACCCCGGTGGATATCGAGATCGAGGATATCGCCCATGGGCTGGCATTCGTGGCCCGCTGGAACGGCCAGACGGCGGGTGATTTCGCCTATTCCGTGGCCGAGCATTCTCTGCTGGTCGAAGAGCTGTTCGGCCGGATCGCCCCCAAGGCGCAGGTGAAATGGCGGCTGGCGGCGCTTCTGCACGATGCGCCAGAATATGTGATCGGCGACATGATCTCGCCGGTGAAGGCCGCGGTCGGCCCGGGCTATGGCGCGCTGGACGACCGGTTGGCGGCGGCTATCCACATCCGCTTTGGCCTGCCCGCCGCGGTGCCGAAAACGGTGAAACGTCAGATCAAGAAAGCCGACCGGATCAGCGGCTGGATGGAGGCCACCCAGATCGCGGGGTTTTCCGAGGCTGAGGCAACCAAGTTCTTTGGCCGACCGGACGCGGCGGTGATGGAGGGGTTGCAAATCACTCTAAGGCCACCGGTTGAGGCTCGGCAGGCGTATACGGCGCGGCATGCGGAGCTGTTGGCGTTATTGTAGCACATGACTTAGGCCGAGATCTGCTTTAGAGCCCTCTGCAGAAGTGAAGAATTTACGCTGCGAGCGCTCGCGGCAAGACTACCCGCTGCATGACAGAGGGAAATGCGGACGTTCAGGCAGAACGCAGCGAGATTGCGATCCGCAATGACCGGGTCGCGGGCCTCAGGGCGAATGGCTCTTTGGAGTGTGACCGACCCTTTCCTGCCGTTCGGCCAATCGGTCCGATGCTGCACAGCAGTTTGTCGAAGCCAAAATTCGCGGGCTTGCGGAACGACGCTGTC
The DNA here is from genome assembly GCF_059613325.1 of Ruegeria sp. BHSA191. NCBI lineage: Bacteria > Pseudomonadati > Pseudomonadota > Alphaproteobacteria > Rhodobacterales > Roseobacteraceae > Ruegeria > Ruegeria sp. BHSA191. The sequence goes on along the minus strand of NZ_JBXWSH010000020.1, from coordinate 65,281 downwards.
CTTGGAGGCCTTCCGCGCAGACGAAGTGGTTACTCAAATCGCACTATTTTCATGAGGGGTGGGTATTGGGGCAAGGTGCCGGTCAGAACCTTGCCCCGCGGTTTCTGTCACTCTGCGATAGTGGCACCCGGAACTGCTTCGTAGGCATTGGATTGCGCAACCTCGTGCTGAATGGCAGTGCCGGGCAGGATCTCGAACAGCGGGTCGAAATCGACCATGGTCGAGGCGAGTTGCGCAAGAACGGTGGGATCACCTTCAATCTTGGCGGTGCCATCGGCGATCTGCTGCTCTAGTTCAATCGCGCCCATCATAGTCATTTCCAGATCCGAACGGTTTATGACCAATGTCAGGTCCGGGTTGTCCGCCTGATATCCCTCGATATTGGTCAGAGTCGCGTTCTCCATTTCGATGATGAACTTCTCGCCATTGTCCGGCGTTACCAGATTGATGGTGAACCGCATGCCTTCGGCTTTACGGCTGTCCATCTTGATGCCGAGGAAATTCAGGAACAATTCCGTGGACATCGCCCGGATCACATCAGAACTGGTTGAGCTCACCGTTGGAGCGTCGGAAATACCAGAACGCAGTTCGTAGGCACCCGACAAGTAACTATTTCGCAGTCCCGGGTTTTCCTGCTGGTAACCAAGCTGCTCATAACAGTCCGCAAGCAGATCACGTGCTGGCTGGTTGTCGTTCTCAGCGAGAAAGAGTTTGTTTAGGATTTCGACGGCCATCTTGTACTCACCAGCCGAGAAAAGCTCTTGTCCTTTGGCCATGATTTTGTCCGACCCGCCCATCATCTCGACGTAGAGGGGCGCCGATGCTTCGGGTGATGGCGGGATCAGGGTTGCTGGATTGGCATCCCAAAAACCAAGGTATCGCTGGATCACTCCTCGACTGTTGTGCTCGGGTGAACCGTGATAGCCCCGGCAGTGCCATTCATTTTGCAGGCTCTTGGGCATTTCATAGACGTTCTGGATCTGGTTGATCGTCACGCCTTGATTGGCGAAGTGCAGCACCTGGTTATTAAAATGCGCATACATGTCACGCTGCGCCCGCATTACCTCTTGAATACGGTCATTGCCCCAGCGCGGCCAGTGGTGCGACTGGAACATCACTTCTGCTTCCTCGCCAAAGAGATGCAGCGCCCGCGAGATGTATTTAGACCAGCGCAGAGGATCGCGCACCGGAGCTCCGCGCAGGGTGTAAATATTATGTAATGTGCCGGTAATGTTCTCGGCCATCCACAATGCCTTCATTCCCGGAATGTAAGTGTTCATGTTGGACGGCGCTTCAGTGCCTGGCGTGTTCTGAAACACCATACGCACGCCATCCACATCGAGATATTCGATGTCTTCTTCGATGATCCGGGTGGGGGCAATAAGGCCAACGGAACCAAGAGACACCCGGTGACCCAGCCCCTGCCCAGCAAAACCGTACGGGTTGATCGGAAGCTGTTGGCCATACTGGTAAGACAATCGCCGGTTCATAGCGTTGCCAGCATAGACATTCTCGGAAATCGTGAACTCCATGAAATCACGCGGTGCAATGATTTCCACTTTGCCTGAACGCACATCAGCTTCGTCGATTATGCCGCGTACACCACCCCAATGGTCACCATGGGAATGCGAATAGATCACTGCGGTTGCCGGCAGCCCATCACCGACGTGCTCTTGAAATAGCTTCCATGCTGCGCGCGCTGTTTCCGCACTGATCAATGGATCGATTACGATCCAACCTTTTTCGCCGCGCACAAAGGAAACGTCGGACAGATCGAAGCCCCGCACTTGGTAAATTCCGGGAATGACTTCATACAGTCCGTAGTTCTGGTTCAGCCGCGAGACCCTCTGCAAAGACGGATGAATGCTTGGCCAGTCCTTGTCTTCGTCGAAGAAACGGAAACTGGCCATGTCCCAGGCGATGTTGCCTGCATCCGCCATGATCGTATCTTCGGGCATCGGCGCGATAAACCCGCGAGCTTGTTCATCAAAATCACGCGTATCTGAGAACGGCAGCGTTTCCCGCGCTTCGGCAAGAATTTTCAAAGTGTGTTCCGAAGGCGCCTTGCCCTTTGGGTGGAAATGCCCTTCGGCTGGCGTCGCACTCTGCGCATACGCCGCCCCCTCCTCTGAAATGAATGTTGGCGCCACCGCGAATGCCGCTCCGAGCGCCGGGGCCGACTTGATGAAATTACGACGTGTGGTCATTTCAATTCCCTCCTGAAAATGACATTACGGAGGGCCGAAAAGTCCGGCTATGGCAGACCCGCGAGTTTGCCGCTCCGTTTCCACTCAAAAGATTACCGTTGGCAAAAGTCCGATCTACTCACGCGACCTGTCATTTCGCGACAATCGCCTAGGTACACAGGATCCTCTTTCTGACTTCCCTGGGCCATCGCCCGGAATTCAGACGGAGAGACCCCCTGCCACGCGCGGAAAGCGCGTGTGAAATTTTCCGGTGCGTCATAGCACAACTCGGCAGCTATGTTTTTCACAGGCAGATCGGTTTCTAAAAGGAACGCCATCGCACGCCTGCTGCGTGCAATTTCAAGGAGATGTTTGTAGGTGTACCCAAGCTTGCTCAGCTTCCGTTGGACAGTTCTCGGACCCAGATCCGCGGCCCTTGCAAATCCATCGAGGTCGACGGTGCGATCCATCAATCGAAGGTCAATGAGTTTCAGGATATCATCAAGGAACGCGGTTTGCCGCCCGTCGGGTGGTGCTGCCAAATCAAGTGACGTAATGGGTCGATCGAACGGAAGCGGCCCAGAGAGCCTCGTACTCAGGTCCGCTTTCCTGACCGCCACACCGTAATTTGGACGGCCGAAACGGATTTCATTTTGAACAAGGGCACTTAATTTTTCCGTTCTCGCCGGCTTTTCGTAGTCGACTTCCACCCAATCGGGTCGCCACCCCTCGCCCAGGAACCCGCGAAAGAAAACGAACATCGTTTCAAAGAGGTGGTCCGAGAAATGACGTGTGTTTTCATAGCCTGCCAGACCTGATTTGTAGCACCAGACAACGTGATGTTCGCGCAAGGACAAGTACATCTCTGTGCCGCTTTCGTGCGCCCACAGTGTCCTGCAAACACGCTGGAGGGCTTGGCCAAGCGTTGGAGCACAATAAGCATATCCGGCCCAATTTCCGTAATCGAGCGCAGTGGTTTTGCTGCCAAGGCTTACACCGAATTCCGCGTCACCGATCGTACGCGCAGCCGCCTCCATTACGCGGATCATCTTGGCCAAAGGGACCCGATGCTCTGGCGCATCGAGAACGCTTAGGGGAAGATCGTGGCGTTTCAGGATGCGGTTAAGCGCGCGATCTCCGGCCATGTCACGAACAAGTTCGGGAAAGGGGCCCCATCCCCGGATTCTTGTCATCGCTAAGGCTTTCAACGCAAACCCCCTCATTTCCCATACAAACAATATCACATTCTTTCCATGACGTTGAGCCTGGAGTGCCACTCGCCTTCAATGGCTTGAAGGCGCCGGAAGACCTGCGCAGAATGACCGGTTTCAGCCCACAGCGACGACTGCTGCGCCTTGGATCAAGGTCGTTAAAGGGCTCGAAACCGCCTTGTGGCGGCGCGGCATCGGTCGCTAGCAGCCCGTCATCGAGACCAGTCGTGACGCTTGGTCTTACAATCAATGGTCAACGCGGTGTTGATGTGTGGGCCGGGAGGGACGGATGGAGGCTGAATTATGCCCAGAATGCAACTTCCCGCCGCACAACCGAAACGCAAGACCCGGAACAAGGGCCGCCTGATCGGTCAGAAACGCCCGCTGCTCCCGACGCAGGTATGGGCCATTCGTGCCCGGCTCGAACTCGCGGGCAATCTTCGTGATCTTTCGCTCTTCAACCTCGCTACCGACAGCAAGTTGCGCGGCTGTGACCTCGTCGGACTCCAGATTAGCGATCTCGTCGTCGAAGACCGAATCCGTGAGCGCGTCACCATTGTTCGGAGCAAGACCAATCGGCCGATCCAGTTCGAAGTGTCTGAGAATACGCGCGAAACGATCGCTGCCTGGCTCGACCAACCCGAGATGCTGGGATGCAGACATCTGTTTCCGAGCCACTTCCACGCGTCACCGCACATCTCGACCGGGCAGTACGCGAGGCTTGTTCGAGACTGGGTATCGGCCATCGGCCTGGAACCGAGCGGCTACGGCACACATTCTTTGCGCCGGACCAAGGCCTCGGAGATCTATCGAAAGACCGGCAATCTCCGGGCTGTACAACTTTTGCTGGGTCACACCAAGGTCTACAGCACGGTACGATACCCGGGCGTCGAGCTTGAAGATGCACTGAGAATCGCCGAAAGAATCGACATCTGAATCAAAACGGCGAGCGGCACGCGCCGTCCAAGACCTGTTCTTCGCTGATACAAAGGTCAGCGGCGCGAAAGAGCCCACAGCGGCTATTCATTCTGCAGTCAATGATGAGCGGCTGATCCAAATCAAGTCAGCCTTTCGAGCATGCGCTATAATAATTCTGCGTTGTTGACTGATGGGAGGACGGCAATGAAGAAGATATTCATGAGCGTGAGCTTGAGTGCATTGTTCACCGGCGCGGCACTTGCCCAAGGATACTCTGGCGACCTTGCGATAAACCCCGAAGATGTCCGACTTGGTCAGCGCGGCTATTCTCCATTTGTCGATCAGTCTTTTCCAAACAGAGTGTTCTGGGGCGATACCCACCTGCACACCTCCTACTCGACCGACGCCGGGATGGTCGGCAATGTGCTCGGTCCTGACGAAGCTTTCCGTTTCGCGCGTGGCGAGAAGGTGCGGGCCTCCCTCGGTGAGTTCGCGCAGCTTGTGCGTCCGCTCGATTTTCTGGTTGTTGCCGACCACGCCGAGAACCTTGGCCTCGCGCCGATGATCGCGGAATCTAACCCGCAGCTTCTGGCCAATAGCTGGGGTCGCAAGATCCACGATCTTGTGCGCGGTGGCGACCCGCTCGGCGCATTCGTAATGTGGGGCGAGGCGATGGGCGCGGTAACGGACCCGATTGACGACGACGATCTGACCCGTACATTTTGGAGGCGCATTGTCGATGCAGCTGAGCGGTACAATGAACCTGGCGTGTTCACATCTCTGCACGGCTTTGAATGGACTTCAATCAAGGACCTGAACAACCTGCATCGGATCGTCATGTTTCGAGATGGTGCAGACGAAGTCGCGGACCTCGTGCCATTTTCCAACTACGACAGTTCCGATCCGGAGGATCTTTGGGACTGGATGGAAGCGTATGAAGCCCGAACAGGCGGTCAGGTCATGGCGTTTGCCCACAACGGCAACCTGTCGAATGGCACGATGTTCGACGATGTCCGCCAGAATGGCGAACCGATAGATCAGGCCTACGCCGAACGCCGGATGCGGTGGGAACCGCTATACGAAGTCACGCAGATTAAAGGCGACGGGGAAACCCACCCGATGCTCTCACCAAATGACGAGTTCGCGGACTATTATCGCTGGGATCGCGGAAATTTCGGCAGTGCACTTAAGACACCGGACATGCTGCCACGCGAATACGCTCGCGAGGCACTGGCGCGCGGTCTGAAATACGAAGAAGACATAGGCACGAACCCCTACAAATTCGGGATGATCGGCGCGACCGACAGCCACACGTCGCTGGCAACCGCCCGCGAGGACAACTTCTTTGGCAAGGCTTCCCTGGCAGAACCCGGCGGCGGCGATCACCGCTACGATGAGTTCATCATCCAGCCTGATTATCTGGGTGAAGACGTCGCGATCCGCACATATGAAACCCTCGCGTCCGGTCTTGCCGCTGCATGGGCGCGGGAAAACACCCGTGAAGCTATCTGGGACGCATTCAAGCGCAAGGAGGTTTATGCCACCACCGGCCCGCGCATGACTGTCCGCGTGTTTGCGGGGTGGGACTTTGAACCCGACGAGGTCCACCGTCCCGACTTCGCCGTCGAGGGTTATGCCCGGGGCGTGCCCATGGGCGCGGACCTCTTCGCCGGGCCAGATGGAGCAGCCCCCACCTTCATGGTGCGTGCGCTGCGCGACCCGGACGGCGCGAACCTAGATCGCATCCAGATTGTCAAAGGATGGGTCAATGCGAACGGCGAACCCAAGACCAAGGTCTTCGATGCGGCATGGGCCGGGGATCGGGAGCCGGATGCGAATGGAAAGTTGCCCCCGGTCGGCAGCACCGTTAAGGGCGCAGATTATACCAACACGATTGGGTTGGCAGGGCTTGGCGCGCACTGGGTGGACCCAGAGTTCGACCCGGCGCAGCGTGCATACTATTATGTCCGGGTGCTTGAAATCCCGACGCCGACCTGGCTGGCCTATGACGAGGCTTTTTACGGCAACCTCGACCTGCCAGAGGATGCCGTAATGATCCATCAGGAGCGCGCCTACACTTCGCCCATCTGGTACACGCCAGAAAACTAACTTGAAAGCCAGCAGCAATGTCGCGTTTGTCCCGCATTGCGGCCATTCCAGCTCGCTTTAAAATGTACTTGAACTTCGAACAGGCGTAGCGCGACCCGGTATTACCGCGGGCTGCGCTTCGCCAGAATCCGCTGCAAGGTCCGGCGGTGCATGTTCAGCCGTCGCGCGGTTTCCGAGACGTTTCGGTCGCACAGTTCATAGACCCGCTGGATATGCTCCCACCGTACGCGGTCGGCGCTCATAGGGTTTTCGGGGGGCGGGGGCAGTTCGTCGCCCTTGGCCAGAAGCGCGTTGGTGATGTCGGTGGCGTCGGCGGGTTTCGACAGATAGTCTGTGGCGCCGATTTTCACGGCCGCCACGGCAGTCGCGATCGCGCCATAGCCAGTCAGAACCACCACCCGGCTGTCGGGGCGCTTTTCCCGCAGCACCTCGACCACGTCCAAACCGTTGCCATCCTCAAGCCGCAGATCCACTACGGCAAAGGCAGGTGGGCGAGCGGTGGCGATGGCGCGGCCGGCGGCGACCGATCCGGCGGTTTCCACCTCGAACCCGCGCTTTTCCATCGCCTTGGCCAGACGCCTCAGAAACGGCTCGTCATCATCCACCAGAAGCAGGGATTTGTCGGGGCCGATTTCAAGCTGCGCACTGTCTGCCATGTGGGTTCTTTCTGCTATGTCCTGCCGATAGGCTTGGTGTTGAGTAATAGCAGCGCCACACCAAAGGTCAAACCACCCTCTATTTCCCTGCCTGGTCCAGGAAACAGGCGACCCGGTCGGCAATCTGCTCGGCCGTGTCGTCCCGCTTGAAGAACTCCAGGAATCCGTCCTGCGGCGTGACGAAATAGGTAAAGGTGGAATGATCGACCAAGTAATACTCGTCGCTCTTGTCCTGGGCCTTGTAATAAGTCTTGTAGGCTTGGCTCGCAGCTTTGACCTGTTCGGGCGTTCCGGTCAGCCCGATCATCTTTTCATGCAGGTTGTAGGCAAAATCGCCGACCGCCTCGGGGGTGTCGCGATCGGGGTCGATCGAGATGAAGATCGGCGTCACCGAATAACCGCGCTCGGTCAGGATATCGACGGCCTCGGCATTGCGGGTGGTGTCCAGCGGGCAGACATCGGGGCAGAAGGTATAGCCGAAATAGATCAGCGACGGCTCGGTGATCACATCCTTGTCGGTCACGGTTTCACCCTTGGAGTTGATCAGCTCGAACGGGCCGCCGATGGCCGCGGAACCGCCGGCGATCTGGCTGGTCCGGCATTGGGCGAACTTGTCCTCGGGCCCGCCACGCGTCATCAGCCACATGGCGCCTACGCCAAGGGCCAGAACGACGGTTGCGAGAATGGCAAAAAGACGGACCATGGCGTATTTCCTGACGCAAGGGGTTGTTGATCGGATCGGCCGCGACACCTATCAAGTTGACCAGCCGCCGCAACAGGACATAATCGCGCGATGACGGATTCCAACACCAGCCTCTGGCGCGGACAGGAACGCAGCAGTTGGATCCGGCTGCGCACGCTGATCCTGCTGCGATGGGTGGCCATCATCGGCCAGCTGACCGCCATCACCGTGGCGCAGCAGGTCTATCACGTTCAGCTGGAACTGGGCCTGTGCTATCTGGCCATCGGCGTGTCGGTGATGGGCAACCTGACGGCTATGCTGCTGTTCCCGCAGAACAAGCGCCTGACCGAGTTCGAGAACTTCCTGATGGTGCTGTTCGACCTGCTGCAGCTAGCCATTCTGCTGTACCTCACCGGCGGGCTGAACAATCCCTTTTCACTTCTGCTGCTGGGGCCGGTGACCATCGCCGCCAACGTCATGAGCACCCGCTCGACCCTGATCATCGGCGGGGCGGCGATCATCGTGGCGACGCTGCTGGCCCGGTTCCACCTGCCGCTGCGCACCAATCTGGGGCTGGTGCTGGACATCCCCGAGATCCTGCTGTTCGGAAACTGGGCCGCCATCGTGATCGCGATCGTGTTCATCGGCGCCTACTCGCACCGCATCAGCGCCGAGGTCCAGTCGATGTCCGAGGCGCTGGCCGCTACCCAGATGGCACTTGCCCGCGAACAGAAACTGACCGACCTGGGCGGGGTCGTGGCCGCCGCCGCGCATGAGCTGGGCACGCCTCTGGCCACCATCAAGCTGACCAGCGCCGAGCTGATCGAGGAATTGGACGACCGCCCGGACCTGAAGGAAGACGCCGCCCTGATCCGCGAGCAGGCCGACCGCTGCCGCGACATCCTGCGCGACATGGGCCGGGCCGGAAAGGACGACCTGCACCTGCGGCAGGCGCCACTGTCCACCGTGATCCACGAAGCCGCCGAGCCGCATATCCACCGCGGCAAACAGGTGCATTTCGCCGAAGGGCCGGGGCCGGATGGCGACGTTCAGCAGCCCTCGATCCTGCGCAAACCCGAGATCATCCACGGGCTGCGCAACCTGATCCAGAACGCGGTCGATTTCGCCCGCGCGCAGGTCTGGGTCGAGGCCGAATGGACCCCCGACCGCATCACCGTCAGCATCATGGATGACGGACGCGGATATCCGGCCCAGATCATCGGGCGCATCGGCGATCCGTTCATGCGCCGCAAACGCGCCGAAACCGACCTGCGCACGCGGCCCGAATACGAGGGCATGGGCCTGGGTCTGTTCATCGCCAAGACGCTGCTCGAGCGCAGCGGTGCGGAACTCTCCTTCGCCAACGGATCCGATCCGTATCAGGACCTCACCGACGACCCCGAGCGCCGGGGCGCCATCGTTCTGGTGTCCTGGCCGCGGAAACTGATCGACGCCCAGAGCGGTGAGTCGCCGGTTCCCTCGGGTGCCAACAAGCCGTTCCGGGTCTGAGTTAAGACACCGTTAACCATTGGCGTCGATAGTTGGGTCTGGTTTGGGTTTTCGGGTGCACGGGATATGGCAGACTGGATCATTCTGGCCGCGATCAGCCTGGTCTCGTCAAGCCTGGCGCTGCAGTGGCTGTTGCCGCGGCGCCGGCCCCGCGATGACAGCTTTGGCCTGTCGGCGCCCGAATCCCTTTTGGATGCGGTGTTTCTGTTCGATGGCGATCGCCTGATCAGCCATTCCGACATCGCCCTGTCCGGATTCGAGTCGGTGAATGACTGGAACGATCTCAGTCGCCTGTTGCAGAGGGACTTTCCCGCCTTTCCCGAGTCTCCTGAACTGGTGCGCGAGCAGGGCAGCATGGTGGTGTCTGCCATCGACTGCACGGTCGAGCGAGAAGTTCTGTGCGAATGGATCGACGGGATTGTACGGGTGCGCCTGCGCGACCGGGCCGGTGCACCCGAGCCCATTCGCCGCGACCCCAGCGACCCGATCCGCCTGGCCATGGACAAGGCGCCCTATCCGGTATGGCTTCTGAACCGGTCGAACAGGGTCAGCTGGTGCAACGCTGCGTATGTAACGCTGGCCCGCAAGGTGCGGGGGCCCGATACTGACCTGACCGACCCCATGTTTCCCGATCTCGCGGGTGAAACCCGGCCCGGACGGAAGACCCGCGTTTCCATTCCGGTCAAGGGCAACGACAACAGGCTGTGGTTCGATCTGACGCAGATCGAACTGGACGAGGGCATGCTGCACTATGCCGTCGACGTAAACGCGATCGTCGAGGCCGAAACCGCCCAGCGCAAATTCGTCCAGACCATGACCAAGACCTTCGCGCAGTTGTCGATCGGGTTGGCGATCTTCGACCGCAACCGGCAGCTGGCGCTGTTCAACCCTGCACTGATCGACCTGACGGCGCTGCCGCCCGACTTTCTCAGCTGCCGCCCCAGCCTTTCCAGCTTTTTCGACAGGCTGCGCGACCAGCACATGATGCCCGAACCCAAGAACTATCGAAGCTGGCGCAGCCAGATGAACGACCTGCTCGAAGCGGCCGAAGGCGGCAACTATCAGGAAACCTGGTCGCTGCCGTCGGGATCGGTCTATTCGGTCAGCGGCCGCCCGCATCCCGACGGCGCCGTTGCTTTTCTGTTCGAGGACATCACCGCCGAGATCACCCTGACCCGGCGCTTCCGGTCCGAGATGGACCTGATGCAGTCGGTCTTCGACAAGCTGGCCGACGCGATCGCCGTTTTCGCCGATGACGGGACTCTGGCCTTCACCAACCATGCTTATCACCAGCTTTGGAACGACCCGGACGAAGAGGGTTTTCAGCCCGCCACCGTGTTGGACCTCATCCGCAGCTGGCAGGAAAAATGCCAGGCGACTCCGGTTCTGGGCGAAATTCGCGACTTCATCGAAATGCGCAATGACCGGGCCGAGTGGAGCGCGGAAATCCGCAAGTCGGACGGGACGCCCGTATCCTGCACGGTGACCCCGATCCAGAACGGCGCGACCATCGTCCGTTTCTCGGTCGAACCGGCTGAAAACCCGGCCAGAGGAATGATGCAGATCCCGGCCTGAACCGGGTTGCAGCGGGGGTGCGGCGCGTCCATTGTGGCGCCATGAATTCGCCTGTTTCGATAACCCTGGACTCGCCCGAAAAGACGTCGCGCCTGGCGGCGGAACTGGGCCAACGGCTGGCCCCCGGCGACGTGGTGCTGCTCGACGGACCCATAGGCAGTGGCAAGACCCATTTCGCCCGCAGCCTGATCCGGTCGGTCCTGCCGGTCCCCGAGGATGTTCCGTCACCGACCTTCACCCTAGTTCAGGTCTATGACGGCGCCACCGGAGAGATATGGCATTCCGACCTGTATCGCCTGACCTCGGCCGACGAGATCGTCGAACTGGGCCTGACCGAGGCGTTCGACACAGCGATCTGTCTGGTCGAATGGCCAGAAAAGCTGGGCGATCTGCGGCCGGAGTCGGCCTTGTTGGTCACGTTTAAAACCGACGCGGCCCACGAGGAAACGCGACATCTGACACTGTCCTGGTCCGATCCGAAATGGGCTGACAAGCTGGAGTTTTCCGTATGACCAACCGTGCAGACCTGATCCAGGCGTTCCTGGGGCGGACCCCGTGGTCCGGAGCACGACGCCAACCGCTGGCCGGCGACGCGTCCAACCGCCGCTACGAGCGGCTGACCGATCCCGACACGGGAAGGACGGTTGTATTGATGGATGCGCCCCCGGACAAGGGCGAGGACGTCCGGCCCTTTGTCAAGGTCGCCCGCTACCTGAATTCCATCGGTCTGAGTGCGCCTGAAATCCTGGCCGAGGATGCCGAGCACGGCTTTCTGCTGCTGGAAGATTTCGGTGATGAGCTGTTCGCCCGGGTGCTGGAACGCGCGCCCGCGAAAGAGCGCGCGTTGTACGACGCCGCCACCGACGTTCTGGTGCATTTGCACGCCGCCTCCTTGCCCGCGCTGGACAGCTATGATCCATCCCTGATGACCGAACTGTCGGCACTGGCCTTCACCAAATATGCGGAAGGAATTCTGGGCAGGCACGATGCCGACGCCCGGGCGCGGTTCGAACACCGCTTTGCCGACATCCTGCATCAGGAAACTTCGGGCACACGGGTGGTGACGCTCAGGGACTACCACGCCGAGAACCTGATCTGGCTGCAGGATCGCGATGGGGTCCGCCGGGTCGGCCTGCTGGATTTCCAATGCGCGATGCTGTGCCATCCGGCCTATGATCTGGTGTCGCTGCTGCAGGATGTCCGGCGCGCCGTGCCGGCAGGAGTCGAGATGCAGATGATCCAGCGCTACATCGCGTCCACCGGCGTGGACGATCATGACTTCCGCACTGCCTACAGCGTTCTGGGCGTCCAACGGAACCTGCGCATTCTCGGCGTGTTCGCCCGGCTGGCCATGGACTATGGCAAGCCGCATTACATCGATCTGATCCCGGCCACCTGGGCGCATCTGATGCGCGATCTGGAACATCCCGCGTTGATTTCCCTGGCCGACCTGCTGCGCTCGGCCCTGCCCGAACCCACCCCGGAAAACCTGGCACGTCTGAGGGGCGCATGACCGCAAGACCGCAGGCCGTGATGCTGTTTGCCGCCGGTTTCGGCACCCGGATGGGCGCGTTGACCCGCACCCGGCCCAAGCCGCTGATCCCGGTGGCCGGACGGCCGCTGATCGACCATACGCTGGAGTTGACGGATGCGGTGAGGCCGCGCCGTGTGGTCGCGAACCTACACTACATGGCCGATCAACTGACCGATCATTTGGCGCCGCGTGGTGTTCTGCTGTCACACGAACAGCCGGAAATCCTGGAAACCGGCGGCGGGTTGCGGGCAGCCTTGCCACTGCTGGGTCCGGGGCCGGTATTCACGATGAATACCGATGCGATCTGGTCCGGGCCCAACCCTTTGGAGTTGCTGCAGGCGGCCTGGGACCCAGCGCGGATGGACGCGCTGTTGATCTGCGTGCCGATCGCACAGACGATCGGACATGCAGGCCCCGGAGACTTCAAGGTCGACCCCCAAGGCCGGCTTGCACGCGGGCCGGGTCACGTCTATGGCGGCATTCAGATCCTCAAGACCGACGGTCTGGTGGACATTCCGGAAAAAGCTTTCTCGCTCAATGTTTTGTGGGACCGGATGCAGCGCGATGGACGGCTGTACGGGCTACAGTATCCCGGGCGCTGGTGCGATGTCGGCCGCCCCGAAGGCATCGCTCTGGCCGAGGAGATGCTGGCCGATGTTTGAACCCGCCGCCACCCCCCGGGTCTTTGCAGTGCCGCCCGGCGCGGATTTTCCGCAGGCACTGGTGCGCGGGCTGCGGGCGCGCTGCGACGGCCGCCCGCCCGAGGCACTGGCCCGCGTACAACTGGTGTTGAACACCCGCCGCATGGCCCGCCGCGTGCGCGAGCTGTTCGATCAGGGCCCGCCCTGCTTGTTGCCCCGCATTTCGCTGGTGACTGATCTGGGCGAAAGCGTCGATCTGGATCAGGTGCCGCCCGCCGTGCCGCCCTTGCGGCGACGGCTGGAACTGACGCAACTGGTGTCCCGCCTGCTCGACCAGCAACCGGACCTGGCCGCGCGGTCGTCGCTGTTCGACCTGTCCGACAGCCTCGCCGCCCTGATCGAAGAGATGCAGGGCGAAGGCGTCTCGCCCGAGGCGATCCGGCAGCTGGACGTGACCGACCTGTCGGGCCATTGGGCACGGGCGCAGGCCTTCATCGGCATCGCCGACCAGTTCCTGAAGACCGAGGATGGCAGCCTGGACGTGCAGGCCCGCCAACGCCGCGTGGTCGAAAACCTGATCGCCCGCTGGCAGGACGCGCCGCCGCAACACCCGGTGATCCTGGCCGGGTCCACCGGCTCGCGCGGGACCACGCTGATGCTGATGCAAGCGGTGGCGCGGCTGCCGCAGGGGGCGCTGATCCTGCCCGGGTACGATTTCGACCAGCCCGCCCATGTCTGGGAGCGGTTGGATTCGACAATGACCTCGGAAGATCACCCGCAATACCGGTTCCGCAAGCTTATGACAGAACTGGGCTTGGAGCCGGATCAGATCGCAGCCTGGACCCCGGACCAGCCCCCCTCGCCCGCGCGCAACCGTCTGGTTTCATTGGCGTTGCGTCCGGCCCCGATTACCGATGCCTGGATGAGCGAAGGCCCGCGGCTGCGCGATCTTGATGCCGCGACGCGCGACATCACCCTTGTCGAGGCGCAATCGCCGCGGGCCGAGGCGCTGGCCATCGCCCTGCGCCTGCGGCAGGCGGCCGAGACCGGACAGACTGCTGCCCTGATCACCCCCGACCGGATGCTGACCCGCCAGGTCAGCGCTGCTCTGGACCGCTGGAACATCCTGCCCGACGACAGTGCCGGCCTGCCGCTGCAACTGTCGCCGCCGGGCCGGTTCCTGCGTCATGTGGCCGGGCTGTTCGCGCGCCGTCTGGATGCCGAGGCGCTGCTGACCTTGCTGAAACACCCCTTGTGCCACAGCGCGGGCGACCGCGGTGCCCATCTGCTGCACAGCCGCGATCTAGAACTGCACCTGCGCCGCAATGGCCCGCCCTTCCCCGACCGCGACGGCCTGACCGGCTTTGCCGTCGAAAAAGAAGTACCCGATGCGTGGGCCCAGTGGCTGATCCGCAATTTCTGCGACCAGCAGATCAGCGGCACCCTGCCGCTCACCGACTGGGTGCAGCGCCTGCGCGATCTGGCCGAAGCGATTGCTGGCGCCGGAACCGCCGGCGCGGGCGAGCTGTGGGACAAGAATGCAGGCCAAGCGGCTCTGGCGGTGATCTCGGGCCTTGCGGACGAGGCCGAGCACGGCGGCGAGATGACGGCGCTGGATTTCGCCGATCTGTTGGGTGCGCTGCTGGCCGGGCAAGAGGTCCGCGACCGCGACGCCCCCCACCCGCGGATCATGATCTGGGGCACGCTCGAAGCGCGCGTGCAGGGTGCCGACCTGCTGATTCTGGGCGGGCTGAACGAGGGCAGCTGGCCCGAGGCCCCCACGCCCGACCCCTGGTTGAACCGCCAGATGCGCGACCGTGCCGGCCTGCTGCTGCCGGAACGGCGCATCGGCCTGTCGGCCCATGATTTCCAGCAGGCCATCGGCGCGCCTGAGGTCTGGCTGACCCGCGCGGTGCGCTCGGATGATGCCGAAACCGTGCCGTCACGCTGGCTGAACCGGTTGACCAACCTGTTGCAGGGCCTGCCGGATCAGGGCGGCCGCGCGGCGCTTGAACAGATGCGCGACCGGGGCAAGACATGGCTGCTCTGGTCCGAGATGCTGGAACAGGCGCCCCGGATCGCCGCCGCACCACGTCCTTCACCGCGCCCGCCGGCGGCCGCGCGCCCGCGCCGCCTGTCGGTGACCGAGATCAAGAAGCTGATCCGCGACCCCTATGCGATTTATGCCAAGCACGTCCTGCGCCTGAAACCGCTGGACCCGCTGGTGCAGGCGCCCGACGCCCTGCTGCGCGGTATCGTGATCCACGAGATCCTGGAACATTTCGTCAAGGACAGCGTGCTGGACGGCGCGCTGCTGACCCGCGACAATTTCCTGAAACGGGCCGAGGCGCTTCTGGATCAGCATGTCGCCTGGCCTACCGCCCGAAAACTGTGGCTGGCGCGGCTGGAGCGGATCGCAGACGACTTTCTGCGCGCCGAGATCAGCCGCCGCAGCGACGGCGGCCCGATCGCGTTCGAGGCCAAGATGCGCCTGACGCTGGAACCGCTTGGTTTCACTCTGAATGGCCGCGCCGACCGAATCGACCGCAACAGCCGCGGCGCCCTGACCATCATCGACTACAAGACCGGCACGCCGCCCTCGGAACCGCAGCAGGCCAAGTTCGACAAACAGCTGCTGATCGAGGCCGCGATGGCCGAGCAGGGCGGGATCGACGGCTTTGACCCGATGGCCGTGGCCAGCGCCGTGTTCATCGGTATGGGCGGCACCTACAAAGAGGTCCCGGCACCTTTGGACAAAGAGCCGCCCGACAAGGTTCTGGCCGAGCTGAAAGAGCTGATTTCTGCCTATTTAGAGCCTGATCAGGGGTTTTCTTCGCGCCGGATGATGCACAAGGACAGCGACGTGGGCGACTATGACCACCTGGCGCGGTTCGGCGAATGGGACCGCACCGCCGAAACCAAGCCCGAGGATCTGACATGACGCCGCGCGACGAAGCAACCGAACGGCAGGTTCAGGCGGCGCGGCCCGATGCGTCGACCTGGCTGGCGGCCAATGCGGGCTCGGGCAAGACGCGGGTTCTGACCGATCGCGTGGCGCGGCTGCTGCTGGATGGTGTACAGCCGCAGCACATCCTGTGCCTGACCTACACCAAGGCCGCCGCCAGCGAGATGCAGAACCGCCTGTTCAAGCGGCTGGGCGAATGGGCGATGCTGGACGACGCGGCGTTGCTGCGGCAACTGACCGAACTGGGCGTCGAAGGGGTAATCGACCCCGACCGCCTGGCCCGTGCCCGCACCCTGTTCGCGCGTGCCATCGAAACGCCGGGCGGGTTGAAGATCCAGACGATCCACTCGTTCTGCGCCTCGCTGCTGCGGCGGTTCCCGCTGGAGGCCGGGGTCAGCCCGCAGTTTTCCGAAATGGAAGACCGCGCCGCGGCCCTGCTGCGCGAGGAAATCGTCGAGGATTTTGCCGAAGGCCCACAGGCCCGCCTGATCGAGGATGTGGCCCGCCACATCACCGATACCGGCTTTGACAAGCTGACCGCCGCGATCGCCCAGAAGCGCACCCTGTTCAAGCCCGCGCTGCAATGGCCCGACCTGCTGGCCCGTTTTGGCCTGCCCGAGAGGTTCGACGAGGACGCGCTGCTGGCGCAGGTGTTTCTGGGCGGCGAGGTCGAACTGATCCGGTCGATCCTTCCGGCGCTGGCGGGCGGCGGCAAGACCGACGCCAAGGCGGCCGAGAAACTGTCGGGCTTCACCGAACCCGCCTTGCGTCAGTTGCCGGTGCTGGAAGACGTGTTCCTGACCGGAAAATCCGCCAAAGAGCCCTTTACCGCCAAGATCGGCAATTTTCCCACCAAGGCGCTGCGCGAGGGGGTCCTGGCAGGGCATATGGATCCGCTCGAGTCGCTGATGCGGCGGGTCGAGGCCGCGCGGGAAGGGCGTCTGGCGCTGGCAGCCGCGCGCAAGTCCATGGTGCTGCACCGCTTCGCGGCGGCGTTCCTGCCGGAATACGAGCGCCGCAAGCAACTGCGCGGCTGGTTGGATTTCGACGACCTGATCCTGCGCGCGCGCCTGTTGCTGAACGACCCGGCGGTGGCCGCTTGGGTGCTGTACCGGCTGGATGGCGGGATCGACCACATCCTTGTGGACGAGGCGCAGGACACCAGCCCTGATCAATGGGATGTGGTCGAGAAACTGGCACAGGAATTCACCAGCGGCGAGGGCGCGCGTTCCGGGGTCGAGCGGACGATCTTCGTGGTCGGCGACAAGAAACAATCGATCTATTCCTTTCAGGGGGCCGACCCGCAGGCCTTTGACCGGATGCAAGCCGAGTTTGGGCGGAAATTGCAGGAATCTGGCTCTAAACTGTGGGATTGGACGCTGGAATATTCGTTCCGCTCCTCCAGCGCCATCCTATCGCTGGTCGATATCCTGTTCGAAAACCGCGCCGAGGCGGGGTTTCAGAAAGAGTCCCAGCACCGCGCCTTCAAGGCCGATCTGCCGGGCCGGGTCGATCTGTGGCCCGTGGTGGAAAAGGTCGAGGACGCGGACGAGGGCGACTGGACCGACCCGGTCGATCGGCCCGCGGCGCAGCATCACACGGTGATCCTGGCCAACCAGATCGCCGCGCGCATCAAGGCCATGATCGACGCCGGCGAAACCATCCCCGAAGACGGCCCCACGCGCGGTACATTCGTGCGCCGGAAGGTGCGGCCGGGGGATTTTCTGATCCTGGTGCAGCGCCGCTCGGACCTGTTCGCCGAGATTATCCGCGCCTGCAAGGCCCAGGGTCTGCCGATCGCGGGGGCCGACCGGCTGAAGGTGGGTGCGGAACTGGCGGTCAAGGATTTGGCCGCACTGCTGAGTTTCCTTGCCACGCCCGAGGATGACCTGTCGCTGGCCACGGTACTGAAATCGCCGCTGTTCGGCTGGTCCGAGCAGATGCTGTTCGACCTCGCTCATCGCCGACAGGAAAGGTACCTGTGGGCGGCGCTGCGCCAACGCGCCGGGGATTTTCCCGAAACGCTGGCTGTGTTGAACGATCTGCGCGGGCAGGTGGACTTTCTGCGCCCCTATGACCTGATCGAACGGGTGCTGACCCGCCATGACGGCCGCCGCAAACTGTTGGGCCGTTTGGGCGCAGAGGCCGAGGACGGCATCAACGCGCTGCTGTCGCAGGCGCTGGCTTATGAGCGGTCAGATATTCCCAGCCTTACCGGTTTCCTGGTCTGGATGCAGACCGATGACCTGGAGATCAAGCGCCAGATGACCGGCGTGGGCGACATGATCCGGGTGATGACGGTACATGGCTCGAAAGGATTGGAGGCGCCGGTCGTGATCCTGCCGGACACCGGCAAGCGGCAGCCGCCCCGCGATGCCGAGATCATGGTCGCCGACGGAACGCCGCTGTGGAAGGTGCCCGCCGACCTGTCGCCGAACCTGATTGCCCGTGCCCGCGAAGACGCGCGCCAACGCGAGGAAAACGAGCGGCTGCGTTTGCTGTACGTCGCGCTGACCCGGGCCGAGAAATGGCTGATCGTGGCGGCTGCCGGCGATCTGGGCAAGGACGGGTCCAGCTGGTACCAACTGGTCGAAGAGGCGATGGGCCGGGCAGGGGCCACCGAGATCCCCGGCACCGGCATCCGCCGTCTGGCGCATGGCGATTGGGAGGGTCTGCCACTGGACCATCGCCCGACCCCGGAACCGGCGCAGGAGATCCTACCGGACCTGTTTCACCGGCCCGCATCCGAGCCGATACCCGATCCCGAAACGCTCAGCCCGTCCGATCTGGGCGGGGCCAAGGCCCTGCCGGGCGAGACCGGGCTTGAGGAAGAGGCCGCCAAGCTGCGCGGCACCCGCCTGCACCTGCTGCTCGAACATCTAGCCGAGGCACCGCGCGACCGGTGGGATCAGCTCTGCGCCCGGCTTCTGCCCGATATGCAGGACGGCGACCGCCGCGACCTTCTGGCCGAGGCGTCGGGCGTGCTGACGTCGCCGGACCTGGCCCCCGTCCTTGCCCCGGCCGCGTTGGCCGAGGTGCCCGTCTCGGCCACTCTGGACGGTCGTCGGATCCACGGGGTGATCGATCGGTTGATCGTGACGGATGACGTGGTGCAAGTCATTGATTTCAAATCGAACGCTACGGTTCCCGATCGGGCCGAGACCTGCCCCGAGGGCCTGCTGCGCCAGATGGGCGCCTATGCCGCAGCGCTGTCGCAGATCTATCCCGGTCGCGAGATCCGCACCGCGATTCTGTGGACGCGAAGGGCGCGTCTGATGTGGCTGCCACACGATCTTGTGACGGAGGCCTTGGGGCGTGCCCAGATATCTTGACCTCCCTCTTGGGGACACCTACGTTCGACTCCCAAGCGCATGTCATTCAGGAGACAGAATATGTCGACCGTAGCCGTAACCGACGAAACCTTCGACGCCGAAGTCAAAAACTCGGACGTCCCTGTCGTGGTGGATTTCTGGGCCGAGTGGTGCGGCCCCTGCAAGCAGATCGGCCCCGCCCTGGAAGAGCTGGCGGCCGAATACGGCGACAAGATCAAGATCGCCAAGGTCGACGTGGACAGCAACCCCAACTCGGCCGCGGCCATGGGCGTGCGCGGCATTCCGGCGCTGTTCATCTTCAAGAATGGTCAGGTGGTTTCAAACCGCGCAGGCGCCGCGCCCAAGGCCGCCCTGCAAAGCTGGATCGAAGAATCGATCTGATCGCACCGGATCCCAAGGACATAAGGCGCCCCGCCAAGGGCGCCTTTTTTGCGGCCATACCGGACAAAAGAAAAGACCGCCCGAAATTTCGGACGGCCCTTTCTGGGGAGATAACTTTGCGTGCCGCTCAGATCTTGGCGATGTCGGCGCGGGTCAGGCCGATGTCGTCCAGCTGTTCGTCGCTCAGGCGCGACAACAGTTTGCGGGTCTTGCGGCCGGTGTTCCATTCAACAACCGAGTCATAGACGCGGATGAAAGCGTCCACTACGTGCAGGATGGTAGCTGCTCCGAGCGGCGCATGGATGTTTGCGGTGGTTGCCATTTTGCGCATTCCTTCAACTGAAGCAGCCGACCCAATGTCGGTTGCAGGCCCCATCTAGTCCTGCCGGGGGCGACTCACAATTGCTGGTCCGACAACCCCGTGATGCATAGATTGCATATCTTTTAGGCAGTTTGAGAACGGGTTGCGCGGATCGCCCGCCCGGCCCATATAGGTCGGCAACGGATACGGAGGCTTGTATGGCTGAGAACGACTTTCCCGGATGGCATGGCACCACGATCATCGGCGTCAAGAAGGGCGGCGAGGTCGTCATTGCGGGTGACGGGCAGGTCAGCTTGGGCCAGACCGTGATCAAGGGCACCGCCCGCAAGGTGCGCCGCCTGTCGCCCGGCGGGTTCGAGATCGTCGCCGGCTTCGCCGGATCGACGGCGGATGCCTTCACCCTGCTGGAACGGCTCGAGGCCAAGCTTGAGGCGACACCGGGCCAGTTGGCCCGCGCCTCGGTCGAGCTGGCCAAGGACTGGCGCACCGACAAGTATCTGCAAAAGCTCGAGGCGATGCTGATCGTCACCGACGGGGCGGACATGTTCGTGATCACTGGCGCGGGCGACGTGCTGGAGCCCGAACATGACGTGGCCGCGATCGGGTCGGGCGGCAATTTCGCTTTGGCGGCGGCGCGGGCGATGATGGACAGCGACAAGAGCGCCGAACAGGTGGCCCGCGACGCAATGGCGATCGCCGCCGATATTTGCGTCTACACCAACGGCAACCTCACCGTGGAGCGGATCACGAAATAACGGGCTCCGCCTTGTGTTTCCGCACCCCATGCTTAGGTTGCCCGCGAAACAACGGGATTTGAAAGCACATGACCGACCTGACCCCGCGCGAAATCGTCAGCGAGCTGGATCGCTTCATCATCGGCCAGAAGGATGCCAAGCGCGCCGTGGCCGTGGCCCTGCGCAACCGCTGGCGGCGCAAGCAGCTGCCCGATGACATCCGCGACGAGGTCTATCCCAAGAACATCCTGATGATAGGCCCCACCGGCGTCGGCAAGACCGAGATCAGCCGCCGCCTGGCCAAGCTGGCCCGCGCGCCCTTCATCAAGGTCGAGGCAACCAAGTTCACCGAAGTCGGCTATGTCGGCCGCGATGTCGAACAGATCATCCGCGACCTGACCGACGCCGCGATCGTCCAGACCCGCGAATACATGCGCGAAGAGGTCAAGGCCAAGGCGCACCAGGCCGCCGAGGACCGGGTGATCGAGGCCATCGCCGGCTCGGACGCGCGCGAGAGCACCCGCGAGATGTTCCGCAAGAAGCTGAAATCGGGCGAGCTGGACGACACGGTGATCGAGCTTGAGGTGGCCGACCATTCCAACCCCATGCCGATGTTCGACATACCCGGCCAGCCCGGCAGCCAGATGGGCATGATGAATCTGGGCGACATCTTCGGCAAGGCCTTTGGTGGGCGGACGGTCAAGCGCCGGATGACCGTGGCCGAAAGCTATGACATCCTGATCGGGGAAGAGGCCGACAAGCTGCTGGACGACGAAACCGTCACCCGGACCGCGCTTGAAGCGGTCGAGCAGAACGGCATCGTCTTCCTTGACGAAATCGACAAGGTCTGTGCCCGGGCCGATGCGCGCGGTGCCGATGTCAGCCGCGAAGGCGTGCAGCGCGACCTGCTGCCGCTGATCGAGGGCACGACCGTGTCCACCAAGCACGGCCCGGTCAAGACCGACCATATCCTGTTCATCGCGTCGGGTGCCTTCCACATCGCCAAGCCCTCGGACCTGCTGCCCGAACTTCAGGGCCGGCTACCGATCCGGGTCGAGCTGCGCGCGCTGACCGAAGAGGATTTCGTGCGTATCCTGACCGAGACCGACAACGCCCTGACCCGCCAGTACACCGCGCTGATGGGCACCGAGGACGTGATTGTCT
The DNA here is from genome assembly GCF_059613325.1 of Ruegeria sp. BHSA191. NCBI lineage: Bacteria > Pseudomonadati > Pseudomonadota > Alphaproteobacteria > Rhodobacterales > Roseobacteraceae > Ruegeria > Ruegeria sp. BHSA191. Next base: position 43,362 of record NZ_JBXWSH010000020.1, on the reverse strand, counting down.
CGTTCACCGATGACGGCATCGCGGCGCTGGCCCGGATCGCGGCCGAGGTGAACCGCAGCGTCGAGAATATCGGCGCCCGGCGACTGTACACGGTCATGGAGCGCGTGTTCGAAGACCTGTCTTTTGCCGCCCCCGACAAGGCCGGCGCCGAGATCGTGGTGGACGCGCAATTCGTGGATGACAATTTGGGCGAATTGACCAAATCCGCCGATCTCAGCCGTTACGTTCTGTAACAGGTCCCACCGAAGATCGGCGGTCTGTCGCCACCCAAGTCTCTGGACCCTGCCGCTGGTTCCGTTATGCGTAGGCCGTTCATTTGTTCCGAGGCCCGTTCCGTGCTGCGCATTCTGATCTTTCTTGTCTGGGTCTCCACATTGGGTGCCTGTGTCGACAGGTCCGTTTCGGTGATCCTGCCGCAGGCGCTCGAGGTTGGCACTGCGCAGACCGTCTTTGTCGCGACCACGCGTGCGCGCGAACCGGACGGCAGCTATGGCTATGGGCGGGCCGAGGATCTGAGGTTTCTGGAACTGACCGTGTCGATTCCGCCGAGCCACCGGCCGGGAACGCTTGATTTTTCCTATTCCGACCCTGATCCCGCAAAACAGTTCGTGCTGGCCGGGCTGAAAGAATTTGACGGGCCGCGGGACCTAAAGGCGCGGCTGAATGGCGCGCAGGAGGTCACGATTTTTGTGCACGGCTTCAACGCCACCCAGACCGAAACCGCGTTTCGTGCGGCCCAGTTGGCCCATGACATCGGGCTGCCGGGGCGGACCCTGATCTATTCCTGGCCCAGCCGGGGCAGCGGCACGGGTTATGCCTATGATCTGGACAGCATGCTGTTTGCGCGCAACGGGCTGCAGCAAACGGTGGCAAAGCTTAAATCCATCGGCGTTCCGCGCATACTGATCGTGGCGCATTCGATGGGGGCCGCGCTGACCATGGAGATGATGCGCCAGGCCGAGCTGCGCGAGCCCGGCTGGTCACGGCGCAACCTGGAAGGTGTTCTGCTGATCTCGCCCGACCTGGATGTCGATGTGTTTCGGTCGCAGATGGCCAGCATTCAGGACCCGCCCGATCCGTTCTTGGTGATGGTGTCAAAGAAAGACCGGATTCTAGGCATCTCGGCCCGGCTGCGCGGCACCGCCAAGAGTGAACGGCTGGGCAATATCCGGTCGACCGACCGGATCGCCGAATACCCGATCAGCATCATCGACACGACCGTGTTCAACCGCGATGCCGAATCCTCGCATTTCGTGGCCGCGACCTCGCCGGCGCTGCTGTCGATTCTGGGCGCGCTCCGCCGCGTCAGCCGGACTTTCGGCAAGGACAACGGAGGGATCGACCTGCTGGTTCCTCCGGCGGTTCGAAACGACAACGGCGCGACCGAAGTGGTTCTGACGGAAACCGGGCAGGTCCGGGTCAGTTCTCCGTGACTGGGCGGGGGCTGCGCCGTTTTCTGGCCGGGAATGCGCCATGGCTGGGTGCGGGGGTACTGCTGACCTTTCTGTCCAGTTTCGGGCAGACGTTTTTCATCTCGATCTTCGCGGGCCAGATCCGGGCCGAGTTCGGCCTGAGCCACGGCGCCTGGGGCAGCCTCTATGCGCTGGGTACTCTGGTTTCGGCCGGGGTCATGATCTGGGCCGGAGGGCTGACCGACCGCTACCGCGTGCGCGCGCTGGGGGCTGCGGTGCTGGGAGGCCTGGCCGTGGCGGCGATGGCGATGGCGGTCAACCGCTGGGTGGTCCTGCTGCCGGTTGTGATCTTTTTGTTGCGGCTGTTCGGCCAGGGCATGTGCAGCCACATCGCAATGGTGGCGATGACCCGATGGTTCACCGCCTCGCGCGGGAAGGCGCTGTCGATCGCGACGCTGGGCTTTGCCGTGGGCGAGGCGGTTTTGCCGATGCTGTTCGTGGCCGCGATGGCGCTGATTGACTGGCGCTTGCTGTGGGTCGCCTCGGCCGCCGTGACGCTGTTGGGCGTACCCGCCTTGATGCGGATGCTCAGGAACGAACGCACCCCCCAAAGCCTTGCGCAGCAGCATTCGGCCACCGGGATGGCGGGCCGTCACTGGACCCGGTCCGAAACCCTGCGGACCCCGCTGTTCTGGTTCATGGCGCCGGCGCTTCTGGGGCCGTCGGCCTTCATCACCGCCTTTTTCTTTCACCAGGTTCATCTGGCGCAGATCAAGGGTTGGGCGCATCTGCAGCTTGTGGCGCTGTTTCCGATCTATACCGGGGTGTCGATTTTGGCGATGTTCGCCTCGGGCTGGGCGCTGGACAGGTGGGGCACCGCCCGGATGATGCCGTTCTATCAACTGCCGCTGGCGATCGGGTTTGGCCTATTTTCCGTCGTGCACACAATCCCCGGCGCGGTGGTGGCACTGGCGTGTCTGGCGCTGTCGGTTGGGGCCAACAGCACGCTGCCCGCGGCCTTCTGGGCCGAGTTCTACGGCACCCGCCACATCGGCGCGATCAAGGCCATGGCTGCTGCGGTCATGGTGCTGGGATCAGCCATCGGACCGGGCCTGACCGGGGCACTGATCGACAAGGGCGTTTCGTTGACCACCCAGTTTCAATGGATCGCCGGGTTTTTCATGCTGGCCAGCGCGCTGGTTTGGGCCGGGATCCACCGGGCGCAGCGGCTGTTCTAGCGGATCCGGCGCAGGTAGACGTAATAGGCCCCTTCGCCGCCATGGCTGACATGGGCCGGCGCCACCTGCAGCACCGCCTGCGCCAGCGGCGGCAACGCAAGCCATTGAGGCACCTGATTGCGCAGCACCCCGCGCGGAGTCGGAATCGGGCCGGGCTCGTCGCGGTGTTTGCCCTTGCCCGTCACGACCAGAACCAGCCGCTTTCCCGAGGCCTGTGCCGACAGGATGAACCTGATCAGGGCCGGGTGCGCCGTGTCGACCCGCATGCCGTGCAGGTCCAGCTTGCCCTCGGGTTTCAGCTTGCCGCGCTTCATCCGGGCGAAGGCCTTGCTGTCCATCTGCACGGGCGCAGCCCGCAGCCCCTCGGCCACCGAAGGCTTCAGACGATGGTCCGGCGCGGGCGCAGGTCGGTTCTGACCCAGCTGGAACGGCTCGATCCGCGGTTTGGGCGGTTTCTTGGGCGTGGGCTTGGGCAGGGTGGTCGGATGCACCGACTGCGGCAGTTCCGGGTGCAGCCGTTCGGTCTGGCGGGCCACCTTGCGCCACAGTTCGATCTCGTCAGCGGTCAGTTTGCGCCGGGTCATCAGAATTCGTCCGGCAACATGGCATAGGCGCGCTGGATCGGCAGCAGCACCACCATCCGGCCCGGATCCTTCAGCCGCCCGGCCGCCTGGCCCGCGGCGTCCCCCGTGCCGAAAAAGATGTCGGCCCGCTGTGCGCCCTTGATCGCGGCACCGGTGTCCTGCGCAATCATCAGGCGGCGCAGGGGCACGGCCCCGTCTTTCTCGACCCAGACCGGCGCACCCAACGGCACAAAGGCCGGGTCGACCGCCACGCTGCGCATTGCGGTGATCGACCGGTTCATCGCACCCAGCGGGCCCCGGTCAGGCGCCACGCGCGAAACCTCGCGGAAGAACACGTAGGACGGGTTGTGCATCAGCAGTTCGGCCCCGGCTTCGGGGTTCTTGCGGACCCAGGCGCGGATCATCCGGGCGCTGACCTCATGCGCACCCAGCAGGCCCCGCCGCACCATCTCGACCCCGATCGAGCGATAGGGGTGGCCGTTCGCGCCGCCATACCCCACCCGTAACGCGGTCCCGTCGGGCAGGCGGATCCGGCCTGAGCCCTGGATCTGCAGAAAGAACAGCTCGACCGGGTCATCGACCCAGGCGATCTCGAGTCCGCGGCCCTGCATGACATCGCCGGTCAGCAGCTCTTGCCGGGTCAACCAGGGGCCGTCACCGCGGGCCTCGGGCGGCATCCGGTAGACCGGAAAGCGGAACCGGTCGGTGCGCTGGCGCGCGCCATCGAGTTCGGGTTCGAAATAGCCGGTGAACAGGGGCGGCTTGCCGTCCTTGATCAGAACCGGGCGGAAGAACAATTCGAAGAAGGCCCGCGCGGCCTCGGGCTTGTGGCTGCGCGCGGTGGCGCACAGCGCCCGCCAGTCGGGGTCGTCCAAATCGCCGCAGGTCTCGAGGAATACCGACAGGGCCGCGGCATGATCGTCTTCCGCCCAGCCGTGCAGGTCATCGAAGGTCAGGATCGACCGCGTGGTCTCGGCCCCGGCGGCGGGAGCGGCGGCCAGAATCGCCGCCACAATCAGCGACCGGAGTCGTCCCGTCATGCGTCGGTGGCGACAAGCAGCCAGTTCGGATCGTCCGCGCCCATGACGCGGGCAAATGTCCAGCTGTCCTTCTGGCGCTTGATCGTGTTGGGGTTGCCCTCGACGATGTTGCCGTCGCGGTCGCGCACGACCGAGGTCAGTTCACCGACAAAGCGCACGGTGATCTCGGCCCGGTTGGTGTCCTTGTCAAACTGCGCGTCCACCAGCGCGATCTCGCGCACGCCGATGAACTCGGCCTCGATGGTCAGGCCCTTGTCTTCGCGATCGGCCACGACGGACACGAAGGTTTCAAAAACATCTTCGGCCAGGAAGGGCTGAATTTCGTCCAGGTTGCCGCGCTCGAATCCCATCACGATCATTTCGTAGGCGCCGCGTGCGCCCTGCAGGAACTCGCTAACCGAGAAGCTGGGTTCGACCCGCTTCATCGCGGCCAGGGTCTGGGCGATTTCGCTGTCTTCGGGGACATGATCGGTGATGTCGCGATCGGGGCCGCCCTCGATCACCTCGAAATCCCGGCGCGACTTGCTGGGGGCAGGTTGCTGCGGCACGGGCGGTTTCTCGAAACCTTCCCGCGTGCCCAACACGCTTTTCAGGCGCAGGATCAGGAAGATGGCAATGCCAGCCAGCACCAGAAGCTGGATTAGGGGTGAATTCATTTCGTCCTCTTTTCAGCACCGAGACTTTGTACAAGCGGCCTCTGGTCACTATGTAGGTGACTGTTGATGGCAAGTCCACAGCCCGGCCTATGGGAAAGGATAGCGCAAATGTACCTGTTCTTGGCATTTTTGTTGGTGCCGATCGTCGAAATCGCCCTGTTCATCCAGGTTGGCGGGCTGATCGGCCTGTGGCCAACGCTAGCGATCGTGGTGCTGACGGCGGTTCTGGGCACCGTGATGGTGCGCAACCAGGGCCGGATGGCGCTGGAGAAACTGCAGCGCAGCTTTGCCGAACTGGACGACCCGACCGAGCCGCTGGCCAGCGGGGCGATGATCCTTGTCTCGGGTGTGCTGCTGCTGACGCCGGGGTTCTTCACCGATGCGGTGGGATTTGCGCTGCTGATCCCGGCGGTCAGGGCCGGCGTGTTCCGCTGGCTGAAATCGCGCGTCACAGTCACGCAGTTTCAGATGGGCGGCGCCACGCGGCACGAGGGCCCGTTCGCGCCGGGCGACATCATCGACGGCGAATTCACCGAGGTCCGCCCCCGTTCGAACCCGCCGCGTCCTTCGAAATGGGTAGAAGGCCCCCACCGGCATTGAGGTGCCGCGCCCAACTTGCTAAGCAGTGGCGAATTTCATTTTTGGAGCCGTTCCATGACCGAAGACACCGCCGCAGGCAACACCGAAGCCCCCGCCAACCCGCAAGTCAAAATGCGGGTCCTGGGCCAGTTCATCCGGGACATGTCGTTTGAAAACGTGATGGCGCAGAAAGGCGTTTCGGGCGACGTGCAGCCCGAAATCTCGGTTCAGGTGAACCTGGATGCGAAAAAACGCCCGGTCGAAAACCAGTACGAAGTGTCGATCAAGCTCAAGCTGACCTCGAAGGCCAAGGGCATGGAGGACGTCCTGTTCCTGTGCGAAATCGACTATTGCGGCCTGTTCCACGTGGAGGGCGTGCCGGAGGACCAACTGCACCCGTTCCTGCTGATCGAATGCCCGCGCATGCTGTTCCCGTTCCTGCGCCGGATCGTCAGCGACATCACCCGCGATGGCGGCTTCCCGCCGGTGAACCTGGACAATATCGATTTCGTCGCGCTGTATCGCAACGAACTGATGCGCCGTCAGGCCGAGCAGGCCAACAAGACTGAAGCCTGATACGGACCCCGCGCCTGACCGGGTCAGGCGCGGGTCCACAGGGCGTTGTCGCCCAGTTTCTTCACGAAAGCTTCATGCGCGGTGCGCTCCTCCGCGGTGATCCGCGGGGGCAGGGGCGTCGGCCGCGGGCCCGGGCGCCAGGTCTCGCCGCCACCGCTGGTTTCCGAGCGGGCTGCGGACAGGCCGAAATCGGGCTGTCGTCCGCCGATCAGCTCAAGATAGACCTCGGCCAGGATTTCCGAGTCGAGCAACGCGCCGTGCAGAACGCGGTTCGAGTTGTCGATGTTGAACCGTCGGCACAGCGCATCCAGCGAGGCGGGCGAGCCGGGAAACCGCTTGCGCGCAATCGCCAGTGTATCCAGCGCCTGATCCATTGGGATCGGGGGCAGGCCCATCCATCCCAGCTCGGCATTGAGGAATTTCATGTCGAAGGCGGCGTTGTGGATCACCAGCCGCGCATCACCCACGAAATCGCGGAAGGCCTGCCCAATTTGGGCAAAAACGGGTTTGTCCTTCAGGGTGATCTGGCCCGGTTCAGGTTTTTGCGGCGGCTCCAGCAGGTCGGGGCCGATACCGTGCACACCGAAGGCCTCGGCCGGCATCGAACGTTCTGGGTTGATATAGACGTGATAGGTCTCGCCCGTGGCGACGTGGTTCCACAGCTCGATGGCGCCGATCTCGACGATCCGGTCGCCGCTTTCGGGATCGAATCCGGTGGTTTCCGTATCCAATACGATTTCACGCATCTGCCAATCCTGCCCTGATCTGCCTGACCACATCCTGCACCTGTGCGCGGGCATGGTCCAGAGTGTCGGTGACGATCACGAAATCCGACCGCGCGCATTTCTCGTCATTCGGCATCTGTTTGGCGCGGATTTGCTCGAACTGCGCCTCGGTCATCGTACCACGCGCCATGACGCGGTGCTTCTGCTCGTCTGGGGAGATTGAAACGCAGGCCACCGCATCCATCTGCGCATCGCCGCCGGTTTCGAAAAGCAGCGGGATGTCAAAGACAAGGATGTCTGACTTGGCCGCCTGGCGAAACATTTCCCGATCCCGGGCAACCAGTGGGTGGACGATGGATTCGATCCGTTTCAATGCGGTCGGATCGGCGCCGATGATCCGTTTCAGGACGTCGCGGCTGACGGCTCCATCCTCGATCGCGTCGGGAAATGCCTCGCGGATCGGCGCGACCGCCGCGCCGCCTACCGCATACAGCCGATGCACCGCGGCGTCGGCATCCCACACGGCGCAACCTTCCTGCGCGAACAGGTCGGCGGTGGTGCTTTTGCCCATGCCGATCGATCCGGTCAGACCCAACGCAAAGCTCATGCCAGAACCGCTGCGCGGGTTTCTTCCGTGACCTCGGGGCGGAGGCCGAACCATCGCTCGAACCCCGGCACCGCCTGATGCAGCAACATGCCCAGCCCATCGACGATGCTACAGCCCGCAGCCTCGGCCTGTTCCAGAAGGCGGGTCTTCAGCGGTGCATAGACCAGATCGGTCACCACCGTTCCCGGCTGCAACCCGTCCAGCGGGACGCGCAGTTCGGGTTGGCCCTGCATGCCCAGTGACGTGGTGTTCACCACCAGCTCGGCGTTTTCGATCACGTTTCCGGCCTTGACCCAATCAATCACGGTGATGCGCTGGCCGAATTCCTCTTTCAGGTGATCAGCGCGCGACTGCGTGCGGTTGGTCAGCAAGATCTCGGGTACACCGGCGTCGACCAGCGCCTGCAGCACCGCCCGAGCGGCTCCACCTGCGCCGAACACCACAGCCGGGCCATCCTGCGGCACCCAATCCGGCGCGCCCGCGCGAAGGTTCTGCATGAACCCGTACCCGTCGGTATTGTCTGCGTGGATCGAGCCATCGGCCCGGAACACCAGCGTATTCGCCGCCCCGATCACCGAGGCACGGTCCGACACATGATCCGCCAAGCGCAACGCGGCCTCTTTGTGCGGAACGGTGACATTGGCCCCGACGAACCCGGCCTTGGGCAAGCTGCGCAGGACCGTTTCAAGATCGGCAGGCGCAACATCCATCGGCACATAATGGCCCGGCAAACCATAGGTCTTCAGCCAATAGCCATGCAGGGCGGGCGATCGGGAATGGGCAATCGGGTGTCCGATGACTCCGGCCAGTGGAATGCGGTTGTCGGTCATTGTTCGATCACCCCTCGGACCGCAAGAAAATTGAGCAGCTCCAGCAGGGGCATACCCAAGACGTTAAAATAGTCGCCGTCAATGCTGCTGAACAGGCGCACGCCTTCTTCTTCCAGCTTGTAGGCCCCGACTGCATGGCGAATGCTGTCCCAGTTGCGCGCGACATAGCCCTTCAGATAGGCATCCGAACTGGCGCGCATCCGCAACCGTACCCGTCCGACATGGCGCCAGACCGGTTCGCCGTCCTGATAGATCACCGCCGCCGACAGCAGCATGTGACGCTTGCCGCGCATCGCCTTTAACTGCGCCAGCGCGTCTTCGGGCGTTTCGGGCTTGGACAACAGACGTCCATCGAAATCCAGAACCTGGTCACAGCCCAGAACCATCGCGCCGGGCGTCTTGTCACTGATCTTGCGCGCCTTAAGCTCGGCCAGAGCATCGGCGATGTCGCGGGGTGGCGCGCCCTCGGCCAAAAGCGCGCGTTTCGCGGTATCTTCGTCCACGCGGGCGACTTGGACGGAAAACGGCACCCCGGCGTTCCGCAGCAGCTGCGCGCGGATCTCGGACCCCGAGGCAAGTACGATGGGGACAGTCATGTGGAAAACCCCGTGGGCAAGTGGATCATTGGTCTTGAACGGTTTGTATGGTTTTCCGGTTGACACGCAAGCCCGCGATTTCGGCCCGAAACTTCCCTGAGTCGCCCGAAGTCTGTCCGGTCGGGACAAGGATAACTCGGGACCTTGGGATTTCCTGTTTATCAAAAGATGTCCCTTTAGTTATCCCCAGAAAAGGTTAGGCGGATTCATTTCAAATCATTGAGTTTGCTTGTGAAAACTTTGTTTCAACAGAATCACGGATAATCGGGATACAGTCATCCACCTGGGGAAAACCGGCAGACAAAACAATAATCCACGGATTTTGCCCACCCTACAAAACCATCATCCTTTCTCTTTTCTATTTTTTTTATTAGGGAGGGCCCGACCAGTGCCGGGAAACCCAATGACCGATCTTCTCTTCACGTTGTACCCTTGGGTGAAATCGCTACACATTATGGCGGTGATTTCGTGGATGGCGGGTTTGTTCTATCTGCCGCGCCTGTTCGTCTATCACGTCGAAAAGGCGCAGGCCGTCGACGGCGCGCCCGAGATCTTCTTTGAAATGGAAGAAAAGCTGCTGCGTGTGATCATGCGGCCGGCGATGATCGTGGCCTGGGTCTGCGGCCTCATTATGGTGTTCACTCCCGGCATCGTCGGGTGGGACTGGTCCTGGCCCTGGGTCAAGGGCGCGGCGGTGATCGGTATGACCTGGTTCCATCACTGGCTGATGGCTCGGCGCAAGGATTTCGTCGAGGGCCGCAATACGCTCACAGGGCGCCAGTACCGCATGATGAACGAAGTTCCGACCGTTTTGATGGTCATCATCGTTCTGGCGGTCATTCTGAAGTTCTGAGGGCCATTCCCGCACGGGTTTGACTCGGGTGGCAGCTGGCCTTATGTAAGAGGTAACCCATCCGACCGGATGGCGCATCTTCCTGTTTGAAATTCAATGCTGTGCCGCACCCTTGCGGCCAAGGTCCGTATAATCATGACAACCGAATCCCTGAATCTGTCCGATCTGAAGGCGAAAAGCCCTAAAGACCTTCTGGCCATGGCCGAAGAGCTCGAGATCGAAAACGCCTCGACCATGCGCAAGGGCGAGATGATGTTCCAAATCCTGCGCGAACGCGCGGACGAGGGTTGGACCGTGGGCGGTGACGGCGTGCTTGAGGTGCTGCAGGACGGCTTCGGCTTTCTGCGCTCGCCCGAGGCGAACTATCTGCCCGGCCCGGACGACATCTATGTCTCGCCTGACATGATCCGCCAGCATTCGCTGCGCACTGGTGACACGGTTGAGGGCGAGATAAAGGCTCCGGACGAGAATGAGCGCTATTTCGCGCTGACGAAGGTGACCAAGATCAACTTCGAAGACCCGGAAAAGGCCAAGCACAAGATCCTGTTCGACAACCTGACGCCGCTCTATCCGGACGAGCGGTTGAAGATGGAGATCGAAGATCCGACCATCAAGGACAAATCCGCCCGTGTGATCGACTTGGTCGCGCCGATCGGCAAGGGCCAGCGTTCGCTGATCGTGGCGCCACCGCGGACCGGTAAGACGGTGATCCTGCAGAACATCGCGCACTCGATCGAAAAGAACCACCCCGAATGCTACCTGATCGTCCTGCTGATCGACGAGCGCCCGGAAGAGGTGACCGACATGCAGCGCTCGGTGAAGGGCGAGGTGGTGTCGTCGACCTTTGACGAACCGGCATCGCGCCACGTCGCCGTGTCGGAAATGGTGATCGAAAAAGCCAAGCGTCTGGTCGAGCATAAACGAGATGTTGTTATTCTTCTCGACTCGATCACAAGACTTGGTAGGGCCTTCAACACCGTGGTGCCGTCCTCGGGCAAGGTTCTGACCGGCGGTGTGGACGCCAACGCGCTGCAGCGGCCCAAGCGGTTCTTCGGTGCGGCCCGGAACATCGAAGAGGGCGGTTCGCTGACCATCATCGCCACCGCGCTGATCGACACCGGCAGCCGCATGGACGAAGTGATCTTCGAAGAGTTCAAGGGCACCGGCAACTCGGAAATCGTTCTGGATCGCAAGATCGCCGACAAGCGCGTCTTCCCGGCCATCGACATTCTCAAGTCGGGCACCCGGAAAGAAGACCTGCTGGTCAACAAGACCGATCTGCAGAAGACCTTCGTTCTGCGTCGGATCCTCAACCCGATGGGCACCACCGACGCGATCGAGTTCCTGCTGTCCAAGCTGAAACAGACCAAGACCAATGCCGAGTTCTTCGATTCGATGAACACCTGATACGGTCTTGTCACGGACGCGGGGCCTTTGAATGGATACGATATTCGCCTTGGCCAGCGCGCAGGGCAAAGCAGGTGTGGCGGTCATCCGTCTGTCCGGGCCATTGGCGCATCGGGCCGCGGCGGATTTGTCGGGCGGTGACTTGCCGGCGCGCGGGATGCGGGTGCGCGAATTTCTTGCGCCTGACGGCTCGCGCCTGGACGATGGCCTGGTGCTGACCTTTCAAGGGCCGGCCAGTTTCACCGGCGAAGACGTGGCCGAACTTCAGATCCACGGCAGTACGGCCGCGGTCAACGCCGTGTTGCGCACACTGGCCGACATGGATGGGTTGCGGATGGCCGAGCCCGGCGAGTTCACCCGGCGTGCGCTCGAAAACGGCAAACTGGATCTGGCCCAGGTGGAGGGCCTGGCCGATCTGATCGATGCGGAAACCGAGGCGCAGCGCAAACAGGCCCAGACAATCCTGGCCGGAGAGTTGGGGAACCTGGCTGAAAGGTGGCGGCGTGACCTGATCCGGGCGGCCTCGCTGCTTGAGGCGGTGATCGATTTTGCCGACGAGGAGGTTCCCACAGATGTGACGCCCGAGGTGCGGCAGTTGATTGCCGGGGTGATGGTGGATCTGGACCGCGAGTCGCGTGGGGTGAGAATTGCCGAGCGCATTCGGACCGGTTTCGAGGTGGCGATCGTGGGGCCGCCGAATGCCGGTAAATCAACGCTCTTGAATGCCTTGGCCGGACGCGATGCTGCGATCACCTCGGAATATGCCGGCACCACGCGCGACGTGATCGAGGTTCGGATGGATCTGGCCGGCTTGCCGGTGACTTTGCTGGACACGGCCGGCTTGCGAGAAACCCGGGATCATGTCGAAAGTCTGGGCATTGCTTTGGCGCGGGACAGGGCGGACAAGGCTGATCTGCGGGTTTTTCTGACCGAAGATCCCGATCAGCTGGGAATCGCTTTTCAGCCCGGAGATATCCACGTTCTGCCGAAATCCGATCTGCGCGGCGAATCCGAGTCCGGTGTTTCAGGCAAGACCGGGCAGGGCGTCGATCGGTTGATAGACCAGATATCGCGTGTTCTGCGCGAACGAACCGCAACATCTGGAATCGCGACACGAGAACGCCATCGAAGCGCCATGCAGCGCGCTTCTGCGGCTTTGACCGAATCGTTGAAGGTTCTGGAATCGGGTCCTGACCTATATGATATTGCAGCGGAAGAATTGCGCACTGCCATCCGCGCGCTGGAGTCCCTTGTGGGCCGGGTCGATGTCGAAAACCTGCTGGACGAGATTTTCGCCAGCTTCTGTCTTGGGAAATAGGGAGTGTTTCACGTGAAACATTCACAGTTTGATGTCGTGGTAATCGGGGCCGGCCACGCCGGTGCCGAGGCCGCTCATGCCGCCGCGAGAATGGGCGCGAATACAGCGCTGGTCACGCTGTCCGAGACGGATATCGGTGTAATGTCGTGCAACCCGGCCATCGGAGGGTTGGGCAAGGGTCATCTGGTCCGCGAGATCGATGCCTTGGACGGAGTCATGGGCCGCGTCGCGGACCGGGCCGGCATCCAGTTTCGCCTGCTCAACCGCCGCAAGGGGCCTGCCGTTCAGGGGCCACGCGCTCAGGCTGATCGGGCATTGTATCGGGCGGCCATGCAAGCGGAAACACGGAAGCGCCAAAACCTGACCGTCGTGACCGGCGAAGTCGTTGATTTCCGGATGGATGGACCGCGTGTAGCCGGGGTTGTTCTGGGCGATGGTTCGGAGATTCCGGCGAAAGCTGTGATCCTGACGTCTGGCACGTTCCTTCGGGGCGTGATTCATATCGGCGATGTCCAGCGCCCTGGCGGACGCATGGGCGACCGGCCCTCGGTCAGGTTGGCCGAACGTCTTGACAGCTATGACCTTCCGATGGGCCGTTTGAAGACCGGAACCCCGCCGCGCCTGGATGGGCGTACAATTGACTGGAGCGGGCTGGAGCGCCAAGAAGGGGATCCCGACCCAACCTTGTTTTCCTTCTTGTCGAAGGCGGTAGAAGCGCCGCAGATCGCGTGCGGGATCACCCATACCAACAGCCGTACCCATGACATCATCGAGAAAAACCTGAAGCGCTCGGCCATGTATGGTGGTCATATCGAAGGCGTTGGCCCGCGCTACTGCCCGTCGATCGAGGACAAGATCGTGCGCTTTGCGGAAAAGGACTCGCATCAGATTTTTCTCGAGCCCGAAGGCGTCAACGACCACACGATCTACCCCAATGGGATTTCGACGTCGCTTCCTCAGGATGTACAGGTTGAATACGTCCGGACGATCAAAGGATTGGAAAGTGCCGAGATCCTTCAGCCCGGCTATGCGATCGAATATGACTATATCGACCCGCGCGTATTGACGGCATCTTTGTCGCTGCCGGATATCCCAGGCCTATATCTTGCGGGTCAGATCAATGGTACCACAGGATATGAGGAGGCGGCGGCGCAAGGACTGGTTGCCGGTCTGAACGCCGCGTTGGCCGTCAAAGGGCGAGAGCCGGTCCATTTCACCCGTTCCAACAGTTATATCGGCGTGATGATCGATGATTTGACCACCCGCGGTGTTGCAGAGCCCTATCGGATGTTCACGTCCCGGGCCGAGTTCCGCCTGTCGCTGCGCGCGGACAACGCCGATCAACGGTTGACACCTGTTGGTCTGGAGATCGGGTGCGTGAGCGAGACGCGCCGGGCGGCATTTGAAAATAAGATGGAAGAACTGGACACGGTAAAGCAGAAGCTTTCCGGCCAAACCTTCACACCAAAGCAAATTCAATCCGTGGGAATTGACGTCAACCAGGATGGAAATCGGCGTGACGGTATGGCGATCCTTGCTTTCCCATCGGTATGTTTCGAAGACCTGATGCCTTTGGTCGATGGGCTGGAGGATGTTGAACATGATATCAGGCGGCAGATTGAGCGTGACGCGATGTATGCGAACTACATTGCGCGTCAGCAGAAGGATGTTGAAGCATTGAAGCGGGATGAAGCCTATGAAATCCCAATGGATTTCGACTACTTCGCGCTAGACGGGCTATCTTCTGAGATGAAGCAGAAGCTCACTCAAGCGCGTCCAGCCAACATTGCGCAGGCCAGTCGGATCGAAGGTGTGACGCCTGCTGCTCTGACTTTGGTTCTTGCAAAGCTCCGCCGGGATCAAAAAGCGCGGCACGCATGACCTCCAGTTTCATACCGACGCCTGACAGCTTGAGTGTTTCACGTGAAACATTCGATCGGCTGCGCCTATATGTCGATCTGTTGAAAAAATGGAATCCCAGAATTAACTTGGTGTCTCGCAGCACACTGGCCGAGTCATGGTCGCGTCACATTCTGGATTCGGTTCAAGTCTTTCGTCAGGTGGAAAAATTTGACCACTGGGTGGACCTTGGAAGCGGCGGGGGCTTTCCGGGCCTCGTTTGCGCTGTCATGGCCATTGAGACTCAGCCCCAGGCACGGTTTACCCTTGTCGAAAGCGATCAACGAAAATCGGCCTTTCTGCGGACGGTCATACGCGAGACAGGTGCAAACTGTTCGGTCATCATCAGGCGAATCGAATTGGCGGACCCGCTGAATGCCGACGTCCTGTCGGCCCGAGCCTTGGCCGATCTGATGACGCTTTTGTCTTTTTGTGACAGGCATTTGCAAAAAAACGGCGTTGCACTGTTCCCGAAAGGTGCCATCTGGAAAAAAGAGCTGGAGGATGCGCAGCGGGAATGGAAATTCGACGCCGAGCCGATTAAAAGTTTGACTGAAGCTCAGGCTGTCATCCTCAAGATCAAAGGAGTCTCACGTGGTTGATCTGTCGCGCCCGGCCGGACCTCGGATTATCGCCGTGGCCAACCAAAAAGGCGGGGTGGGAAAGACGACGACGGCAATCAATCTGGCAGCCGGCTTGGCCGAAGCGGGCTGCAAGGTGCTCGTGGTCGATTTGGACCCGCAAGGCAACGCGTCCACGGGCCTGGGGGTCGAGGACCGGGATTGGACGACCTATGACCTGATTCTCGATGAGGCGCCGCTGGAAGCGGTTGTGCAGGAAACCGAGCTGGAAAACCTGTACATCATTCCGGCGACCGTCGATCTGAGCTCGGCTGATATCGAACTGATTTCGAATGAAAAACGCAGCTATCTTCTGCACGATGCTCTGCGCCAGCCGGCCATTGATGCCTTTGGGCTGGATTTCATCCTGATCGACTGCCCGCCGTCGCTGAACCTTCTGACGGTTAACGCGATGGTCGCGGCGCATTCTGTTCTGGTCCCATTGCAGAGCGAGTTCTTTGCGTTGGAAGGTCTGTCGCAACTTATGCTGACGATCCGCGAGGTTCGTCAGACCGCGAATCCCGATCTCAGAATCGAAGGTGTTGTGTTGACCATGTATGACAACCGCAACAACTTGTCCCGGCAAGTCGAAAAGGACGCGCGTGACAACTTGGGCGAGATGGTATTTAAAACCAAGATACCCAGAAACGTCCGGGTCAGCGAGGCACCGTCTTTTGCGATGCCGGTGTTGCAGTATGACTCGGGGTCTTTGGGCGCCATGGCCTATCGACACCTGGCGCGCGAGATCATGCAGAAGAACAAGAAAATGGCTGTCTGAACGGCTGTCAGGAGGGCGAAGTGAGCGCCAAAAAGGCAAAACCCAGGGGGCTGGGGCGCGGGTTGTCCGCTTTGATGGCGGATGTCACGCAGGATCCGCAGGGGCAGGTATCTGCCGCGCCGCGTCGACCGGACATGAAAGTTCCGATCGAAAAGCTGCGGGCCAACCCCAACCAGCCGCGCCGCACTTTTTCGCAAGAGCAGTTGGACGAGCTGGCCGCCTCGGTCAAGGAAAAGGGCATCATCCAGCCCCTGATCGTGCGTCCCGTCGAGGGCGGCCAATACGAGATCGTCGCCGGTGAACGCCGGTGGCGCGCCGCGCAGATGGCGCAACTGCATGACATTCCGGTCATCGTGCGCGAGTTCGACGACACCGAGGTGCTGGAAGTCGCCATCATTGAAAACATCCAGCGCGCCGATCTGAATGCCGTGGAAGAGGCCGCAGGCTACAAACAGTTGATGGATCGGTTTGGACACACGCAAGAGAAACTGGCCGAAGCCCTGGGAAAGAGCCGTAGCCACATTGCCAACCTGTTGCGACTGCTGTCACTGCCCGGAGACGTTCAAACCCTTGTTGTTGAAGGAAAATTGTCGGCCGGACATGCCCGCGCGCTGATTACGTCGGAAAATCCGTCCGAGTTGGCGAAGACCGTGGTCAAAGAGGGGTTGTCGGTTCGGGCGACCGAAGCTCTGGTCAAAAAGCAACAGCAGAGCAACACGGACAAGCCCGCGCCGCGCTCCCGCAACCTGTACGCGGGCAAGGATGCCGACACGCGGGCGCTGGAAAAGGACCTGTCCGCGATCCTGGCGATGAAGGTGGTCATCAACCACAAGCCGGGAACCGAGACGGGGCAGGTCGTGCTGACCTATGAAAACCTGGACCAGCTGGATGATCTCTGTGCCAAGCTCAGCCGCTAGGGCGTGACCAGATAAAGATCATGACCGCGCCCAGGGTCACGGCCTGAATGATCAGGACATGGACCGGAACCGAAACCAGAACGGACAGGCCAAAGACGGCGGCGACCGACAGGGTTGCCGCCTTTTTTGCCGCCGGCCGGATCGCACCCGAGCTCTGCCAGTCGACGATCAGCGGGCCGAAGGTGCGATGCGTCAGCAGCCAAGTGTGCAACCGGCTTGAGGACCGCGCGAAGAAAAACGCCGCCAGCAGCAGGAACGGAACCGTGGGCACCAAGGGAAGGACGACCCCGACCATCGCAAGCGCGACGCAGAGCAATCCCAATGTGGCCCACAGATAGTGCATCTCTACTCCAGCAATTCTCGGATCACCGCATTCAGAACGGCGCGGCCGTCCGCGGTGGCAGCCAGACGGTTTTCCTGTTGGGTGATCATTCCGATCTCCTGCAGATAGTCCAGTTTGGTCTGCGGCAAAGAGCGCCCGGCTAAACGGCTAAAACGGTCCATATCTAGACCTTCCGTCAATCGAAGACACATCATGAGGTATTCGTTCGCTTGTTCTTCAGCGGTCAGTGGGGTCCGCAGCTTCTCGCCATTTCCCTGCTCGGCGGCATTCAGCCACGCGGTCGGTGCCAGATGCGTTTCGGTTGCGATCCGTTGGCCGTTCACCGTGATCCGCCCATGGGCGCCCGGTCCGATGCCGACATAATCGCCATAGCGCCAATAGATCAGGTTGTGCCGCGACTCGGCCCCGGGGGCGGCGTGGTTCGACACCTCGTAGGCGGGCATGCCGCGGGCCTCGCAGATCTCTTGCGTGGCCAGATACATGTCGGCGGCGTTATCGTCCTCGGGCAGGCCACGCAGCTTGCCGACCGAATAGCGGTCGCCGAATGCGGTGCCTGCCTCGATGGTCAGTTGGTACAGCGACAGATGGTCGATCGCCATCGACAGTGCCTCGGTCAGCTCGGCGCGCCAGGCTTCAAGCGTCTGGTACTGGCGGGCATAGATCAGGTCAAAGCTGACCCGGTCGAAACAGGTGCGGGCGATGTCGAAGGCGGCACGTGCCTCGGCCACGCTGTGGATGCGGCCCAGCCGCCTCAGATCTTCGTCATTCATCGCCTGAATGCCCATCGAGATCCGGTTCACACCGGCATCGCGATAGGCGGCGAACCGTCCGGCCTCGACCGAGCCGGGATTGGCCTCGAGCGTGATTTCCATGTCATTGGCGGGCCGCCAAAGGCTGCGGGCGGTGTCGATCACGGCGGCGACGGTTTCGGGCGCCATCAGCGACGGGGTGCCACCGCCAAAGAAGATCGTATTCAGAACCCGGTCGGGGGTTTCGGCCGCAGATCGCTTCAGTTCGGACAGGTATGCGTCAAGCCATTGTTTTTGATCTATATTTCTGGAAACATGGCTGTTGAAATCGCAATAGGGGCACTTGGCCTCGCAAAAGGGCCAGTGCACGTACAGGCCAAAGCCCCCGTTGCGCCAATCATCCGCCAAAGCAGCCTTTCACGAACAGCTCGACCGCGCGGGCGCGGTGGCTGATCTTGTTCTTTTCCCACCGATCCATCTCGGCAAAGGTCTGGTCATATCCTTCAGGAACGAACATCGGGTCATAGCCGAACCCGTCCTTGCCGCGGATCGGCCAGACCAGATGACCGGGTGCTACGCCCTCGAACACCTCGTCATGGCCGTCGGGCCAGGCCAGAACCAGCGTACAGCGGAATTGGGCCGTGCGTGGATGCGGGGCGTTTCGCGCCTCAAGCTCGTTATGGGCGCGGGTCATGGCCATCAGGAAATCGCGGCCATTTCCGGTTTCGGCCCAGTCGGCAGTGTACACGCCCGGCGCGCCGTCCAGCGCATCGATGGTGATACCGGAATCGTCGGACAGGGCGGGCAAGCCGGTGGCCCGGGCGGCGGCGTGGGCCTTGATGCGCGCGTTGCCGACGAACGTGTCCTCGGTTTCTTCGGGTTCGGGAAGGTTCATCTCAGCCGCGCCCACGACCGTCACGCCAAAGGGCTCGAGCAGATGGGCCATCTCCTCGAGCTTGCCTTTGTTGTGCGTGGCCACCAGCAGCCGATCGCCTTCAAACCGGCGGGTCATGCGGTGGCAGCCCGTTGCGCGGCCACCAGCTCGGACACGCCTTTTTCGGCCAATTCCATCAGATGGTCCATCTGCGTGCGGCTGAAGACGGAACCTTCGGCGCTCATCTGCACCTCGATCAGCTTGCCGGAGCCGGTCATGATGAAGTTGCCGTCGACGCCAGCCTCGCTGTCCTCTGGGTAATCCAGATCCAGAACCGGCTGGCCGGCATAGATTCCGCAGGATACGGCCGCCACCGGATCGACCAGCGGGTCCGTGATCACGTCGCCGGCCTTCATCAGCTTGTTGACCGCCAGCCGCAGCGCGACCCAACCACCGGTGATCGAGGCGCAGCGGGTCCCGCCATCGGCCTGCAGCACGTCACAGTCGACGGTGATCTGGCGTTCGCCAAGGGCGACGCGATCCACCCCGGCGCGCAAGGCGCGGCCGATCAGGCGCTGGATCTCAACGGTCCGGCCACCCTGTTTGCCGCTGGCGGCCTCGCGCCGCATCCGGGTGTTGGTCGCGCGCGGCAGCATGCCGTATTCGGCGGTGACCCAGCCCAGGCCCGACCCCTTGATGAAGGGCGGCACGCGATCTTCGATCGTGGCGGTGCACAAAACATGGGTGTCGCCGATCTTGATCAAGCAGGAACCTTCGGCATGTTTGGTAAACCCGGTCTCGATTGAAACCGGGCGCATTTCGCTTAAATCTCGTCCAGAGGGTCGCATGAGATATCCTTTGTCTGCTGGCTTGGGGATACCGCCCGGCGCGGCAGCGATGCAACCCCGATTGACCTTTCTGTTGGCAGCTATTTAATGACCATCCAGCAAAAGGATCGCCGATGAGTGAAGCGAGTAAAATTCTGGACGAGATGAATGACCGGTCGCGCGAGGTGTTCCGGCTGATCGTCGAGAACTATCTCGAAAGCGGCGAGCCGGTCGGAAGCCGGACGTTGACCCGGTCGCTGAGCGAGAAGGTCAGCGCAGCAACCGTACGCAACGTTATGCAGGATCTGGAATTTCTGGGCCTGTTGGACAGCCCCCATGTCAGCGCCGGGCGGGTGCCGACCCAGATGGGGCTGCGCATGTTCGTGGACGGGCTGCTGGAAGTCAGCGACTTGGGCGAGGAAGACCGGCAGAAGCTGGACGAAACCCTGGGCAGCAACGCCGGCGACGTCAGCGGCATGCTCGACCGGGTCGGCGCGGCGCTGTCGAACGTGACGCGCGGAGCGTCTTTGGTTCTGACGCCTAAGCACGAGGCCGAGATCAAGCATATCGAATTCGTGTCCTTGGGCCATGATCGGGCGCTTGTGGTTCTGGTGTTCTCGGACGGGCACGTGGAAAACCGTCTGTTCACGCCGCCGCCTGGGCAGACGCCCAGCTCGATGCGCGAGGCGGCCAATTTCCTCAACGCCCTGATCGAGGGCCGCACGCTGTCCGATGTGCGCCGCATGATCCAGACCGAGATTGCCGCGCGCCGCCAGGAGATCGACGTGCTGGCGCGCGAGCTGGTCGAAAGCGGCCTTGCGGCCTGGGAGGGCGACGAGACGGACTCGGCGCGGCTGATCGTGCGCGGGCGGGCGAATCTGCTGGGCGACACCGGTCAGGAGGAAGAGCTGGAGCGGATTCGGGTCCTATTCGACGATCTTGAGCGCAAGCGCGATATCGCCGAATTCCTGGAATTGACCGAAGAAGGTGAAGGCGTGCGCATTTTTATAGGTTCCGAGAACAAACTTTTCTCACTTTCGGGTTCCTCTTTGGTGGTGTCTCCTTATATGAACGCTGATCGAAAGATAATCGGCGCCGTTGGCGTGATCGGGCCGACCCGTCTGAACTATGGGCGGATCGTGCCGATCGTGGACTATACGGCGCAGCTGGTCGGCAAGCTGATTTCCGACCGGAGCTAGAGGATAAAAGATGGCAGAGCCGAAGAACGAAGAATTTCTGGACGACATTGCAACTGCCGAGGCGGAAGAACTGGCCGAGGAATTGGCCGAGATCAGCGAGGAAGCGCTGGAACTGGATGCCCTGAAGGCCGAGCGTGACGAACTGCGCGACAAGTTCATGCGCGCCTTGGCGGATGCGGAAAACGCACGCAAGCGCGGCGACAAGGCCCGCCGCGAGGCGGAACAGTATGGCGGGTCCAAGCTGGCGCGTGACATGCTGCCGGTCTATGACAGCATGAAGCGCGCGCTCGAGGCCGCGAGCGACGAGCAGCGCGAAGTTGCCGCCGGTCTGATCGAAGGCGTCGAACTGACGATGCGCATGCTCAAGGACGTGTTCAAGAAACACGGGATCGAGGTGATCGCGCCCGAGGTTGGCGACAAGTTCGATCCGAACGTGCACGAAGCCATGTTCGAGGCCCCGGTGCCGGGCACCAAGGCGGGCGAGATCATCCAGGTTTCGGCCGAAGGGTTCATGTTGCATGACCGCCTGCTGCGTCCGGCGCAGGTTGGCGTGTCTTCCACTCCGGCAAGCTGAAACGCGCCCTAGGGCGCATGCCTTCGGCGAGAGTATTTGGGAAAAGATGAAGGGGCGCTCAGGATCTGGCCGCCTCTTTCAGTTTGTAGATCAGGTCCAGCGCCTCGCGGGGGGTTAGGTCGTCCGGCAGGATCTGGTCCAGCATATCGGTGACCGGTGAGGCCTTCGCAGCCGGTGGCGGCGGGGGCGGTGCGGCGGAAAACAGCGGCAGATCATCGATCAGCGCCTTTTGCTTGCCGCCCTCGCGCTCGGTCTTTTCCAACTGGTCCAGAACCACGCGGGCGCGCTCGACGACCGAAGCTGGCAGGCCGGCCAGTTGCGCGACCTGCACGCCATAGGAGCGGTCGGCCGCGCCCTTGTGAACCTCGTGCAGGAAGATCACTTCGCCCTCCCATTCCTTGACCGCGACGGTGGCGTTTTCGACGCCATCCAGCTTGCCGGCCAGCGCGGTCAGCTCGTGGTAATGCGTGGCGAACAACGCGCGGCAGCGGTTGGCGGCGTGCAGATGTTCCAGCGTGGCCCAGGCGATGGACAGGCCGTCATAGGTGGCGGTGCCCCGACCGATCTCGTCGAGGATCACCAGCGCCCGGTCATCGGCCTGATTTAGGATGGCCGCGGTTTCCACCATCTCCACCATGAAGGTCGATCGCCCCCGCGCCAGATCGTCGGAGGCGCCGACGCGGCTGAACAGCTGGCTGACCAGCCCGATATGCGCGCGCTCGGCCGGAACGAAACTGCCCATTTGTGCCAGCAGCGCAATCAGCGCATTCTGGCGCAGGAAGGTCGATTTACCGGCCATGTTGGGCCCGGTCAGCAGCCAGATGGCCGCACCTTCCTCGGCGCTGAGGTCGCAGTCATTGGCGATGAAGGCATCACCGGATTGCTGGCGCAGCGCGTGCTCCACCACCGGGTGGCGGCCTGCGACGATGTCGAAGGCGCGCGAGCCGTCCACCTGTGGGCGGGACCAGTTTTCGCCCCGCGCCAGATCGGCCAGCGCGGTGGTCAGGTCCAGCTCGGCCAGCCCGCGCGCGGCCTGGTTGATGCGGGCAGCCTGCGCCAGAATCTCGTCAGAAAGCCTTTGATAGAGCCGCTTTTCGATCTCCAATGCCAAATTGCCGGCGTTCAGGATGCGGGTTTCGATCTCGCTGAGCTCAACCGTGGTGAACCGCACCTGGTTGGCGGTGGTCTGGCGGTGGATATAGGTCTCGCTGAACGGCGGGTTCAGCATCTTTTCGGCATGGGTGGCCGTGGTTTCGATGAAATAGCCCAGCACGTTGTTGTGCTTGATCTTCAGCGAGGCGATGCCGGTGTGTTCGGCGTATTTCTGTTGAAACCCGGCAATGACCGAGCGCCCCTCGTCGCGCAGGGTGCGGGCTTCGTCCAGTTCGGCGTCGAAACCCGGCGCGATGAAGCCGCCATCGCGCGCCAGCAACGGCGGGTCGGCGACCAACGCCTGATTCAGCAGGTCGAGCAGGTTGTCGAAGCCCACGAGGTTCTGAACCGCGGTTGCCAGCAGCACCGGCAGGTCCTGACCGGCGCAGATCTCGGCAATCGCCTGCGCCTGGGTCAGCCCATTGCGGATCGCGGCCAGATCGCGTGGGCCGCCGCGCTCCAGCGACAGGCGCGACAGGGCGCGGTCCAGATCGGGCGTCTTGCGCAAGGCTTCGCGCAGATCGGCGGCGATCAGGCTGTCCTGGGCGGCAAAATCGACCGCATCCAGCCGCGCGTGGATCACGTCCAGATTGCGCGAGGGGCTGGACAGGCGTTGTTCCAACAGGCGCGCGCCGCCCGGGGTCACCGTGCGATCCACCACCGACAGCAGCGATCCGGCCCGTCCGCCCGATAAGGACCGTGTCAGTTCAAGGTTCCGGCGGGTGGCCGCGTCGATCTGCACGACGCGATCCTCGGATTCCTTCATCGGCGTCTGCAGAAGCGGCAGTTTGCCCTTCTGCGTGATTTCCAAATAGTCGATCAGCGCGCCCATAGCCGAGATCTCGGCCCGGCCAAAGCTGCCGAACGCGTCCAGCGTGCCCACGTGAAACAACCCGCAGATGCGTTTTTCTGCCGCAGTGCTGTCGAAACTGGCCCGCCCGATGGGGGTCAGCGCGATGCCAAGATCTTCGACCGTGTCGCGCAGATTAAACTCGGCGCCATCGGCCACGATCAGCTCGGACGGGGCCAGCCGGGCCAGCTCGGGGCTCAGCCGGACCGAGGTCAGCGGCATCACGTGAAACGCCCCGGTCGAGATGTCGGCCCAGGCCAGCGCGGCCTCGTCGCGCACCTCGGCATAGGCGGCCAGAAAGTTGTGGCGGCGCGCTTCCAGCAGGGCGTCTTCGGTCAGGGTGCCGGGGGTGACAAGGCGCACCACATCGCGCTTTACCACTGACTTAGAGCCTCTTTTCTTGGCTTCGGCCGGGCTTTCCATCTGTTCGCAGACGGCGACGCGAAAGCCCTTGCGGATCAGCGTCAGCAGATAGCCCTCGGCCGAATGTACCGGCACGCCGCACATCGGGATGTCTTCGCCATTATGCTTGCCGCGCTTGGTCAGGGCGATGTCCAGCGCCTCGGCGGCGTTCACGGCGTCCTCGAAGAACATTTCGTAGAAATCGCCCATGCGATAGAACAGCAGGGCGTCTTTGTGGGCCTCTTTGATTTCCAGGTATTGCGCCATCATCGGCGTGACGTTGGACAAGGCTGCTCCCCTCTGGCGTATTCCGGCGCGACCTTACAAATCCACCAACCGCGACGAAAGGTGAAATCGCATAGTCGTTGAGGCGCGCCCCCGCCTGCGGTATGAGGCGAAAAGCCCCGAAGCCATGGAACCGACCGTCAAAATGCCCAAAGCGAAGATCACCAAAGAAGAGGCGCTGGCCTTTCACCTGGAACCCACCCCCGGAAAGTGGGAGGTGCAGGCCACCGTTCCCATGACCACGCAGCGCGATCTGTCGCTGGCCTACAGCCCCGGCGTGGCGGTTCCATGTGAAGCCATCGCGGAAAACCCCGAGACCGCCTATGACTATACCAACAAGGGCAACCTCGTGGCCGTGATCTCGAACGGGACGGCGGTTCTGGGGCTGGGCAATCTGGGCGCGCTGGGGTCCAAGCCGGTGATGGAGGGTAAATCCGTCCTGTTCAAGCGCTTCGCCGACGTGAACTCGATCGATATCGAGCTGGACACCGAAGACCCGGACGAATTCTGCCGCGCGGTCAAGCTGATGGGGCCGACCTTCGGCGGCATCAATTTGGAAGACATCAAGGCGCCCGAGTGCTTCATCATCGAACAGCGCCTGAAGGAAGAGATGGACATCCCCGTCTTTCACGACGATCAACACGGCACGGCGGTGATCTGTGCGGCGGGGCTGATCAACGCGCTGCACATCTCGGGCAAGAAGATCGAGGATGTGAAGATCGTCCTCAACGGGGCCGGGGCAGCGGGGATCGCCTGTATCGAACTGCTCAAGGCGATGGGTGCCCGGCATGAAAACTGCATCGTCTGTGACACCAAGGGTGTGATCTATCAGGGCCGGACCGAGGGCATGAACCAGTGGAAGTCGGCCCACGCGATTGCGACCGAGCTGCGCACGCTGGAAGAGGCCATGAAAGGCGCCGACGTGTTCCTGGGCGTATCCGTCAAGGGCGCGGTCACGCAAGAGATGGTCGCCAGCATGGCTGACAATCCAGTGATCTTCGCCATGGCCAACCCCGATCCGGAAATCACCCCGGAAGAGGCACACGAGGTGCGCGTTGACGCCATCGTGGCCACCGGGCGCAGCGACTACCCCAACCAGGTCAACAACGTTCTGGGCTTTCCCTACCTGTTCCGCGGGGCGCTGGACATCCACGCCCGCGCCATCAATGACGAGATGAAGATCGCCTGCGCCCACGCGCTGGCCCGTCTGGCGCGCGAGGATGTGCCCGACGAGGTGGCGCTGGCTTATGGCAAATCGCTGACCTTCGGGCGCGACTACATCATTCCCACGCCGTTTGACCCGCGCCTGATCTACCGCATTCCGCCCGCCGTCGCGAAGGCGGGGATGGACACCGGCGCGGCCCGGCGGCCGATCATCGACATGGAGGCCTATGAGCTGAGCCTCAAGTCGCGCATGGACCCGACCGCCAGCATCCTGCGCGGCCTGAACGCCCGGGCCCGCGCGGCGCAAAGCCGGATGATCTTTGCCGAGGGCGACGATCCGCGGGTTCTGCGGGCGGCGGTGATGTATCAGCGGTCGGGCTTCGGCAAGGCGCTGGTCGTGGGCCGGCCCGACGACGTGAAGACCAAGCTGGAAGCCGCCGGTCTGGGCGACGCGGTGCGCGAATTGGAGGTGGTCAATGCCGCCAACACCACGCATCTCGATGCCTACAAGGACTTTCTGTACCAGCGACTGCAGCGCAAAGGCTTTGACCGCAAGGACATCCACCGCCTGGCCGCGCGCGACCGGCATGTGTTCTCGGCCCTGATGCTGGCGCATGGGCATGGCGACGGTCTGGTGACCGGGGCCACCCGCAAGTCGGCGCATGTGCTGGACCGCATCAGCCATGTGTTCGACGCCGACGCCGCCCATGGCGCTGCCGGGATCACCGCGCTGCTGCACAAGGGCCGGATCGTGCTGATCGGCGACACGCTGGTGCATGAATGGCCCGACGAGAACGATCTGGCGACGATTGCCGAACGCGCCGCCACGGTTGCCCGCCACATGGGGCTGGAGCCTCGGGTGGCGTTTGTCAGCTTCTCGACCTTCGGGTATCCGGTGTCCGAGCGGACCGAAAAGCTGTACAAGGCCCCACAAGTGCTGGAGGCGCGCGGCGTCGATTTCGAATACGAAGGCGAAATGACCGTCGACGTGGCGCTGAACGCCCACCAGCAAGAGGCCTATCCCTTCTGCCGCCTGACCGGGCCGGCCAACATCCTGATCGTGCCTGCGCGGCACTCGGCGTCGATTTCCACCAAGCTGATGCAGGAAATGGCCGGGGCCACGGTGATCGGCCCGATCCTGACCGGCATCGACAAGCCGATCCAGATCTGTTCGACCGGCTCGACCGCGAATGACATCCTGAACATGGCCATCCTGGCCTCGTGCGACATGGCGTGATCTAATGGCGATCTGGAACCTTGGCTCGATCAATGCTGACACGGTCTATGCGCTGCCGCACCTGCCGGCGCCGGGTGAAACCCTGGCGGCCAGCGGGTTGCAGCGGTTTCTGGGCGGCAAAGGTGCGAACATGTCTGTTGCGGCGGCACGGGCCGGGGCGCATGTGCGCCACATCGGCGCCGTGGGGTCCGACGGGCTGTGGGCGCGCGACCGGTTGACCGAATACGGGGTCGACACGCGGCACATCGCGCAGGTCGATCAGCCCACGGGCCATGCGATCATCGCCGTGGATGCGCAGGGGGAAAACCTGATCATCCTGTACCCCGGCGCCAACCACGCGATCGGGGCCGATCAGGTTTCCGCCGCGCTGACAGACTCTGACACGGGCGATCTTCTGGTTTTCCAGAACGAGACCACCGCACAGGCCGAGGCCGCGAAGCTGGGCCGCGAGCGGGGTCTGACGGTGTGCTATGCCGCAGCCCCCTTCAGCGCGCCGGCAGTGCAGGCGGTGTTGCCCTGTCTGGATTTCCTGATCCTGAACGAGGTCGAGGCGGCCCAGCTGCAACAGGCCACGGGGCTGGCCCCGGCCGATCTGCCGGTCGAACATGTGATCGTCACGCTGGGGTCAAAAGGCGCCCGATATCATCAACGCGGCCAGTCGGCGGTTGAGTTTCCCGCCCACAAGGTCAAGGCCGTGGACACGACCGGGGCCGGGGACACCTTTACCGGATATGTCCTGGCCGGAATGGACCGGGGGATGCCGATGGCGCAGGCCATCACCCAAGCCAACCGGGCGGCGGCGTTGATGGTGATGCGG
This sequence comes from Ruegeria sp. BHSA191, assembly GCF_059613325.1. Lineage (NCBI taxonomy): Bacteria > Pseudomonadati > Pseudomonadota > Alphaproteobacteria > Rhodobacterales > Roseobacteraceae > Ruegeria > Ruegeria sp. BHSA191. The sequence continues at coordinate 16,254 of NZ_JBXWSH010000020.1, read as the reverse complement.
CCCGGCACGGCAGACGTCATTCCGGACCTGAAAGAGGTGCGCGAAGCCGTGTTGGATTAAGATCCGGCAAACGGCGCGGCGCTGCCCCACAGCTGCCGGACCCGCGCATCGCGGCCGCAGGCCTTGCGATACGCCTTGTAGGCATTCAGCTGGCGTTTCGGCCCGAACCGGGTGAACACCAGTTTTTTGCCCTTGTAGTAGTCTTGGTGATAGGCCTCGGCCGGATAGAACGCCCCAAGCGGCAGGATCGGAGTCACGATGGCCTGACCAAGCGCACGATTCGCTTCGGTTTTGCTACGTTCGGCTAAAGCTTTTTCGCCTGTGTTAGAGACGAAAATCGCGGTGCGATAGCTTTCGCCCCGGTCACAGAACTGGCCTCCGGCATCGGTGGGATCGACCGAGCGGAAAAACAGGTTCAGCAAAGTTTCACGGGAAACGCGGGCCGGGTCAAAGGTGATCTGCACCGCCTCGTAATGGCCGGTGCCGCCGCTCGTGACCTGGCTGTAGGTGGGGTTCGGGGTCGTGCCGCCGGAATAGCCCGAAACCGCCTCGATCACGCCGGGTACGGACTCGAAATCGGCTTCGACGCACCAGAAACAGCCGCCCGCCACGGTCAGCGTCTCGGTCCCGGCCGCCGGGGCCGGCTGAGCGCGCAGGATCAGCGCCAGCGCAATCAGCGCAAACAGAAGGGTCAGCTTGATCTGGTCGAGGCAACGGGTCATGGCGGACCTCCTTTCCGCCTCAGGCTGCCGCGCATTGGGGGGGCTGACAATCGGCTGAAACCGTTTGTCACGCGGTGGTGAGACGAGTTTATCGCCTAGCCCAGCAGCTGCCCCAGCTTCATCGCGACGCCCATGTCGCCCGAGATCTTGAGCTTGCCCATCATCACCCCGGTCATCGGGTTCAGCTTGCCGGTCAGCAGTTTGCCCAGGTTTTCGCGCGAGATGCGGATGGTGCAATCGGTCTCGCGGTCCTGGGTGCTGGCCGTGTTGTCGGCCAGCACGATCACGCCATCGGCGCCGCAATCGAATTTCAACGAGCCGTCAAAGCGCTTGTCGGCCAGCCCTTTCTGGATTCCCTCGGCGATCTCCTGCAGCATCCCTGCCTCCCTTTTTCGCACTTGCGTTCGGGGTGACAGAGGGCAGGGGCCGGGGCAAGCGTGACCTTACGGGAAACCGCTCAGCCCAGGGCCTGCTGCGTGCGCGGGCAGGGATGACCGTCGTAGAACGCATCCAGAACCGCCTGGAATTCGGGGGGCGCATCGGGCACGGTGGCGAACAAGGTCATGGACGACCGCAGCTTCTTGGCATCCACCTTGCTCAGAATCTCGGCCGGGTCCTTGCCGGCGTGGGTCAGCATCAGCCGGGCCACCTCGGTCAGGCGGCGGCGCAGTTCGGGGTGGGCCAGGTAGGCCGCAGCCTCGTCCAGATCCTCGATCCCGTAGAGCTGCGCCATGTGCGATTGCCCCAACTCGGCCAGTTGCGGAAAGACGAACCACATCCAATGGCTGGTCTTCCGCCCCTGTTCCAGTTCGCGCAGGACATCGGACCAGACCGTGTCCTGCGCTTCGATGAACATTTCCAGTTCGTCGTTTATGCTGTCATCCTCGGTCACTTGGACAACCGCTTGTCGCGCGCCGCCAGCAGTTTGAGCCGCAGGGCGTTCAACTGGATGAAGCCCGCGGCGTCTTTCTGGTCATAGGCGCCGGCGTCTTCTTCGAAGGTCACATGCGCCTCGGAATACAGCGAATGATCCGACCAGCGGCCCACGGTCGAGGCCAGACCCTTGTAGAGTTTCACGCGAACGGTGCCGGTGACGTGTTCCTGGCTCTTGTCGATGGCGGCCTGAAGCATCTCGCGCTCAGGGCTGTACCAGAAGCCGTTGTAGATCAGCTCGGCATATTGCGGCATCAGTTGGTCTTTCAGGTGCATCGCGCCGCGATCCATGGTGATGGATTCGATGCCGCGATGCGCTTCCAGCAGGATGGTGCCGCCCGGTGTTTCATAGATGCCGCGCGATTTCATGCCCACGAACCGGCCCTCGACCAGATCGAGACGGCCGATGCCGTGCTTGCCGCCGTATTCGTTCAGCTTGGTTAGCAGGGTGGCGGGGCTCATCGCCTCGCCATTGATGCTGACCGGGTCGCCTTTTTCAAAGCCGATCTCGATATATTCGGGCTCGCTCGGTGCGTCCTCGGGGTGGACGGTGCGCTGATAGACATAGTCGGGCGCCTGAACGGCGGGATCTTCCAGAACCTTGCCCTCGGACGAGGTGTGCAGCAGGTTTGCGTCCACCGAGAACGGGGCCTCGCCGCGCTTGTCCTTGGCGATCGGGATCTGGTGCGCCTCGGCAAATTCCAGCAGCTTGGTGCGGCTGGTCAAGTCCCACTCGCGCCAGGGCGCGATCACCTTGATGTCGGGGTTTAGCGCATAGGCCGCCAGTTCGAACCGCACCTGGTCGTTGCCCTTGCCGGTCGCGCCATGGGCCACCGCGTCGGCGCCGGTTTCCTTAGCGATCTCGATCAGGCGTTTCGAGATCAGCGGCCGCGCGATGGACGTGCCCAGCAGATAAAGCCCCTCGTACTGCGCATTGGCGCGGAACATCGGGAAGACGAAATCGCGGACGAACTCCTCGCGGATGTCCTCGATATAGATGTTCTCAGGCTTGATTCCCAGCAGCTCGGCCTTCTGGCGGGCGGGCTCCAGTTCTTCGCCCTGACCCAGATCGGCGGTGAAGGTCACAACCTCACAGCCGTACTCGGTCTGCAGCCATTTCAGGATGATCGAGGTATCAAGGCCACCGGAATAGGCCAGAACAACTTTCTTGGGCGCGGACATCTGACTTCCCCTTATGCGTAAGACGATTGGCCCCTAGCGGGTTTTCGACGTGGGGGCAAGAAGCAGTGGGTTGACCGGGCGCTGCGAATAAGCGCACACCAGAGACAATCAAAGATTGTCAAAGGGGTTTTTTGAATGCTTGGATGGAAGATTTTCGCCCATTCGCTGCGGATGGTGTTAGGCAATCTGCCGCAGGTTCTGCAAATCGTTCTTGGTCCGGCCGTGATCGGAACCGTCGTAGTCATCGGGCTGTTTCTGGTGTCCGGCATTCCGGTCGAAGCCTTTGACGACAGCGATACAGGATTGCCGCCCGAGGTGAATCCGGCATCATTCATCCTGTTCATCATACTTTTGGCGATCGTGATGCTTGTCACCATGGGCTGGATCGCCGTGGCGTGGCACCGCTTCATCCTGCTCGAGGAGTATCCCAGTGGGCTTCTGCCGACCTTCCGGTTCGACCGCATCCTGGCCTATTTCGGGCGCGGGCTGATGTTGATACTCCTGTTTGCGATCGGATACCTGCCGATGCTTGTGATGATCGGAATGTTGGGCGAGGGCGCGATCGCGGTTTCGATCTTTCTGACGATCCTTTACATCGTGTTCCTGACCGTCTGCTTCTATCGGTTGTCCATCATCCTGCCTGCGGCCGCCATCAGCCATCCGATCACGCTGGGCGATGCGTGGAGCAACACCCAAGGCACTTGGGCCACCATCCTCGTTTTGGTTCTGGTTTCGATCCTGTTCCAGTTCCTGGTGCAGCTGGCCGGTGGCGTTCTGTCGATGATTCCGGTTCTGGGGGTTCTGATCGCCGTGTTCTTCGGCATGGTGATCCTGCCGATGATCAGTGTCAGCATCCTGACCACGATGTATGGCGTGTTCATCGAAAAACGCGAACTGGGCTGATCGTCCGTACACCGATGTATTCCTTGCCCTTGTCGGCCTGATGGGGCAGGGAATGCGGCATGAGTGATTTCATGACCCGCGCCCGCGCCGCCGAACAGGCGATGCGCACCGTGTTTCCTGCAACCCCGTTGCAGCGCAATACTCATCTGTCAAAGAAATACGACGCCGACATCTGGCTGAAACGTGAAGACCTCAGCCCGGTGCGGTCCTACAAGATCCGCGGCGCGTTCAATGCCATGCGCAAGCAGCAGGGGCAGGACCTGTTCGTCTGCGCCAGCGCCGGCAACCACGCGCAGGGCGTGGCGTTCATGTGCAAGCACATGGATGTGCGGGGCGTCATCTTCATGCCGGTCACCACGCCGCAGCAGAAGATCCAGAAAACTCGGATGTTCGGCGGCGACAACATCCAGATCCACCTGACCGGCGACTATTTCGACCACACGCTTGCCGCGGCTCAGGACTGGTGCGCGCAGCAGGGTGGGTATTTCCTGTCGCCCTTCGACGATGACGACGTGATCGAGGGGCAGGCCTCATTGGCCGTCGAAATCGAGGAGCAGCTGGGCGGCCTGCCCGATCACGTGGTGCTGCCGGTGGGCGGGGGCGGCATGTCCTCGGGCGTGGCGACGTGGTTCGGCGACCGCACTCACTGCCTGTTTGTCGAACCCGCAGGCGGGGCCTGTCTGCGCGCGGCGCTGGCGGCGGGCCATCCGGTGGCGCTGGACAAGGTGGACAATTTTGTCGACGGCGCGGCGGTGGGCCGGATTGGCGACAAGCCGTTCCGGCTGTTGCGTGACCGGCACCTGTCGGACGTGATCGTTCTCCCCGAGGACCGCATCTGCACCACTATGATCGAGATGCTGAACGTGGAAGGCATCGTGCTGGAACCCGCCGGCGCCCTTGCGATCGAGGCGGTGGGCGATGTCCAAAGCTTTGTGCGCGGCAAGACGGTCGTCTGCGTCACCTCGGGCGGGAATTTCGATTTCGAGCGTCTTCCCGAAGTCAAGGAACGCGCGCAGCGCTACTCGGGCGTCAAGAAGTACTTCATCCTGCGCCTGCCGCAGCGCCCCGGAGCACTGAAGGAATTTCTGAACATCCTCGGCCCCGAAGATGACATCGCCCGGTTTGAATACATGAAGAAATCGGCGCGCAATTTCGGCTCGGTCCTGATCGGGATCGAAACCGCCAAGCCCGAGAACTTTCTGCGCCTGTTCGCCCATCTGGACGATGCCGGTTTCGTCTATACCGACATCACCGAGGACGAGACACTGGCCCAGTTCGTGATCTGACCGCTCACAGGCTCTGCGCCAGTTCGGCCAGGAACGTCTTGCGCGACTCGTCGAAGGCGGCCAGGAGCGCGTCCAGATCCACCTCGGAGCCCTGGCCCGCGGCGGCCCGCCGCTCACCGTCCTGACACAGTCTGGAGAAGGTTTCGAACCCGAGGCTCAGTGCGCTGCCCTTCAGGAAATGCAGGTTCTGCTCAAGCTCGCGCCGTTCGGTATCGGCCTGCAGGCGGTCGATGACCTCGCCCACCTCGTCCAGAAAGATGTGAACGACCTCATCGAACTCGTCGGGCCCGACCTCATCCCGCAATTGGCGCACCCTGGGCCAGTTTATCATGCCCGTTCTCCGCATTGACCCGTTTGTGACCTGACTACCGGGATCGGGTAAAGAGCACGTTAAGTCGGTCCCTGTGTGGTGATGCCGGGTTTTCACCGGTTGTTAAGATTGGACTCTTAGCGTTTCTACACCCCGAATAGGAAGTGCAGAGGTCGGCGTGCGATTGCCCAGCCAACCAGAGATCAAGTCTGATCTGGATTTTGGTGCCATCCAGAACGTGCTGGTGGTGGATGACAGCCGCCTTCAGCGCCGGATCCTCGTGGCATCGCTCAAGAGATGGGGGTTCACCGTCATCGAGGCGGACAGCGGTGAAGAGGCGCTCGACCTGTGCAGGCAAGGTCTGCCCGATCTGGTGCTCAGCGACTGGGTGATGCCGGGGATGGGCGGGCTGGAGTTCTGCCGCGCCTTCCGACAGCTGGAAAAAGACGCGTACACCTACTTCATCCTTCTGACGTCCAAGAGCGAAAAGCAGGAGGTGGCGCGCGGCCTGGACGCGGGGGCGGATGATTTCCTCATCAAGCCGCTCGAGGCGGACGAACTGCGCGCGCGGATCTCGGCCGGTGCGCGGATATTGGGCATGCAGCGTGAATTGTCGGAAAAGAACCGGCTGATCGAAAAGGCCTTGTCCGAACTGCGCGCCGCACATGACTTGATCGACAAGGATCTCATGCAGGCCCGCAGCATCCAGGAATCGCTGGTGCCCGAGCTGACCCGGGAGTTTGGCCGCTCGCGCGTCAGCCTGTTGCTCAAGCCCTGCGGTCATATCGGCGGCGACCTCGTGGGCATGTTCTCGCCCGGTGCGAACCGGATCGGGTTCTACAGCATCGACGTGTCCGGGCACGGCATCACCTCGGCCATGATGACCGCGCGGTTGGGTGGGTACCTGACCAGCCAGCATTTTGACCAGAACGTGGCGATGGAGAAGCGGTTCAACAAGTTCTATGCACTGCTGCCCCCCGAACAGGTGGCCGAGACGCTGAATGCCCGCCTGATGGCCGATACCGGGATCGAGGAATATTTCACGATGGTCTATGCGATCGTCGATCTTCGGTATGGCCATGTGAAGATGGTTCAGGCCGGCCACCCGCACCCGTTGTTGATCCGTGCAGATGGTTCGATGCAGTTCATGGGCGACGGCGGTCTGCCGATCGGCCTGATCGATGGGGCGACCTTCCGAAAGATCGACTTCTACATGCAACCGGGCGACCGGTTGCTGTTGTATTCCGACGGGTTCACCGAATGCCGAGTGGCCGATGGCGGGCTGCTTGACGAAGATGGGCTGTGCAGGCTGGCGGGGGACTGTCTGGCCCAGCACAACGGCCCCGAGTTTCTGGACGACATGTTCTGGCGGCTCACCCAGTCGATGCCGCCCGGCGAAACGATGGATGATGACGTCTCGGCCGTGTTTTTCGAGTTCAACGGGAATTAGCGCTCCGAAAGGTGCAAGCGGGCGAAATGGCGGTCGCCGGCATTGCCCAGCATCTGGACCGCATCGCCCGCGTTCATCCAGACCGCTTCGTGAAAGGCTTCGGTCGGCGGCCCCTGGCGCCGCACCGGGCGGGCGCGATAGATCAGGCAGATCTTTTCGGCCCACAGGTCGTATTCAGGCATGTAGGTAAAGCGCCGGAACGCGCCGACCCGGCGGGGGGAGGCAATCGACCAGCCGGTTTCCTCGAACACTTCGCGATGCAGGGCGGCGACCGGGGATTCGCCCGGGTCGATGCCGCCGCCGGGCAGCTGCAGGTCGGGGCCGGGCTCGATCTGGCAGGTCAGCAGCAGGCTGCCGCCCCGGGGCAGCAGCGCATAGACTCCCACGCGCCGAGTATATCTGCGCCCCGGTTCCGGGGTTTCGCCGAACCGCCTGATCATGTAAGAGCCCTTTCAACTCTGGATCTTCGACCTATATGGTGGCGGTATGCCAACCCGTGGCGTTTAAGGAAACCCCATGTCTTTTGGAACGAAAATCGCGTGGGACGATACCGTCCTGCCCTTTCAACTCGATGTCTCGGATATGCGCGGCCGTGTGGCGCGGCTGGACGGGGTGCTGGACGGCATCCTGAAACAGCACGACTATCCCGAACAGGTCGAGGCGCTGGTGGCCGAGATGGCCCTGCTGACCGCGCTGATTGGCCAGACCGTCGCGCTGCGCTGGAAGCTGTCGCTGCAGGTGCAGTCGAACGGACCGGTGCGGATGATCGCCACAGATTACTATGCCCCGCGCGAAGAGGGCCAGCCCGCGCAGATCCGGGCCTATGCCAGCTTTGACCGCGACCGGCTGACCGATGGCGCGCCGTTCGATCAGGTGGGCGAGGGGTATTTCGCGATCCTCATCGACCAAGGCAAGGGAACGCAGCCCTATCAGGGGATCACGCCGCTGACCGGCGGATCGCTGAAGGCCTGCGCCGAGTCTTATTTCGCGCAGTCCGAGCAGTTGCCGACGCGGTTCTCGCTGAGTTTCGGAAAATCGACCGAACCCGGAGCCGGCGAACGCTGGCGGGCAGGCGGCATCATGCTGCAGCACATGCCCAAGGCCTCGCCCTTCGTGGCCACGAATGACGGTACCGGCGACATCTTGACGGCGTCGGACCTGGTGGATGGCAATGAAGGCGAAAACTGGGACCGCGTGAACATCCTGCTGGATACGGTCGAAGATCTGGAAATGATCGGGCCGTCCGTGGCGCCGACCGACCTGCTGGTGCGTCTGTTCCACGAGGAACAGCCCCGCGTGTACGAGGCCCAGTCGGTGCAGTTCGGCTGCACCTGCTCCGAGGATCGCGTGCGTCAAAGTCTGTCGATCTACTCGGCCCAGGACATCGAGAAGATGACCACCGACGAAGGCACCGTCACCGCCGACTGCCAGTTCTGCGGCGCGCATTACGTGCTGGATCCGAAATCGGTCGGGTTCGAGGCTGAAGACCCGGATGACGGCTGACCTGATCCCGCGTCTGAGCGAAGCGCTGGCCCGACCGGGTGATGGGTCCAGCGACTTCGACCTCAATCCCGGCACGGTTCTGCCTGCGGGGCGCAAGCTGCGCCCGGCAGGTGTTCTGGTCGCCGTGGACCTGGTCCGTGGCGATCCGCGCCTGATCCTGACCAAGCGGTCCTCGGCCCTGAAACATCATCCGGGGCAGATCGCCTTTCCGGGCGGCAAGCAGGACGACACCGATGCGGATGTGACCGCCACGGCCCTGCGAGAGGCGCAGGAGGAGATCGGCCTGCCGCCGGACCTGCCGCGCATTCTGGGTACCTTGCCGGTGCATGAAACCGTCACGTCATTTGCCGTGACGCCGGTGGTGGCGGTTCTGGAGCGCGGCTTTGACCCGGTGGCCGAACCCGGCGAGGTGGACGAGGTGTTTTCGGTTCCGCTTGCGCATGTGCTGAACCCTGCGAATTATGTGGTTGAATCGCGCATCTGGCGCGGAACACGACGGTATTTCTTCGCGGTGCCCTATGGCCCCTACTACATCTGGGGCGCCACGGCCCGCATGTTGCGCGGGTTGGCGGCACGGATGAGCGAATGATGCGGATCACCGAAGACTGGATCACGAACCCGGCCACACAGAACGTGTGTGCAGCGCTGACCGAGGGCGGTGCGCAGGCGTTGTTCGTGGGGGGCTGTGTGCGCAATGCGCTGTTGGGGGCACCGGTCTCGGATCTCGACATCGCCACCGATGCCCGCCCGCAGCAGGTGATGGATCTGGCCGAAAAGGCCGGGCTGAAGGCGATTCCGACGGGGATTGATCACGGCACCGTGACCGTGGTCAGCGACGGCATACCGCATGAAATCACCACCTTTCGCCGCGACGTCGAAACCGACGGGCGGCGCGCGGTCGTTGCCTTTTCCGACCAGGTGGAAGAGGACGCCGCCCGTCGCGATTTCACCATGAACGCGCTCTATGCCCGCCCCGACGGCAGCATTCTGGACCCGCTGGGCGGCCTGCCTGACCTGCAGGCGCGGCGCGTGCGGTTCATCGGCACGGCCGGGGATCGCATCCGCGAGGACTATCTGCGCTCGTTGCGGTATTTCCGGTTCCACTCCTGGTATGGCGACGCGCAGGCCGGGATGGACCCGGATGCTCTGGCGGCGATTGCGGCCGATCTGGACGGGCTCGACCGGCTGTCGCGCGAGCGGGTCGGGGCCGAGATGCTGAAACTTCTGGCCGCGCCCGACCCGGCTCCATCGGTGGCCGCCATGCGCAGCATCGGCGTTCTGGCGCATCTGCTGCCCGGCGCCGACGATCGGGCGCTGCCGATCCTGATCCATTTCGAATCGCAGGCCGGGCTTGCCCCCGACGAGCTGCGCCGTCTCGCGGTCATCGCAGGGCCCGAGGTTGCCGGGACTCTGCGCCTCAGCAAGGCGCAACTGGCCCGCCTGACCCGGATCCGAGACGGCGCGCAGGGCGGTGCCGGGGCGGCCGAATTGGGATATCGGCTGGGTCAACCAGACGGACAGGACGCGGCCCTGCTGCGCTTCGCCTTTCTGGAACAACCCTGGACGGCTGAGACTGGCGCGGCCGTCGAAAAAGGGGCGTCAGCGACCTTCCCGGTCAGGGCCGCCGATCTGCTCGGGCGTTACTCTGGCCCGGCGCTGGGCGCGAAACTGGCCGAACTGGAAAGCCGCTGGATCGACTCGCATTTCACACTGGACCGGGACGCGTTGCTGCAAGATTGACGGGAAGTCTCAAAAGGGGATGACAAGTCCTTGGGTTTCCGGCTAGGGTGCGCCTGTCTCATGGATGGAGGACTGCGAATGTATTACGGGATCTGGTTCGGCTAAAGCCAAAACACCTGACCCGTACGGGTGGTGTTTTGGCGCCATCTGCTTTCGCATTTTCAATTTTCCTGCTCGATCGGAGCACCTCCATGTTTCGCTATTTCGAAAACCTCGTTGACCCTTTTGTTGCCTATGAAGAGGTCGACACGCCGCCGACACGGCTGTGGCCCTTCATGCTGGATTATTCCCGCCCTTTTCGGCGCGTCTTCTTCTGGGCCGCGCTGATGTCGATCATCGTGGCCGCGGTCGAGATCGGGCTGATCTATTACATGGGCCGGGTCGTCGACCTTCTGGGCGGTTCGCCGTCCGAGGTCTGGCAGGCCCACGGGACCGAGCTGGTTCTGGTCGCGCTGTTCATCCTGTTCCTTCGCCCGATCCTGCATGTGCTGGACGTATTGCTGCTGAACAACGCGATCCTGCCCAATTTTGGCACACTGATCCGCTGGCGGGCGCACAAGCACGTTCTGCGCCAGTCGGTCGGTTGGTTCGAGAATGATTTTGCCGGGCGCATCGCCAACCGCATCATGCAGACCCCGCCCGCTGCGGGCGAGGTGGTGTTTCAAGTGTTCGATGCGATTTCGTTCTCGCTGGCCTATCTGATCGGCGCGGCGATCCTGCTGATGGCCGCCGATCCACGCCTGCTGCTGCCGCTGCTGATCTGGTTCGCGCTCTATGCGCTGCTGGTGCGCTGGACGGTTCAGCGGGTGGGACCGGCCTCGCAGGCCGCGTCCGATGCGCGGTCCACGGTGACGGGCCGGGTAGTGGACAGCTATTCCAACATCCATTCGGTGAAAATGTTCGCCCATGCCCAGCAGGAGCTCGACTACGCGCGTGAAGCGATCGAAGAAACCCGGCGCACCTTCCAGATCGAAATGCGCATCTTCACCATCATGGATGCCGTTCTGGTAGCGCTGAACGGCGTGCTGATCATCGGTGTGGTCGGCTGGGCCATTTACCTCTGGATGCAAGGCAGCGCCTCGGTCGGGGTGGTGGCGGCGGCCACTGCGCTGACGCTGCGGCTGAATGCCATGACCGGCTGGATCATGTGGGCATTGACCAGCTTCTTCCGCCAGCTGGGCGTCGTGGCCGAGGGGATGGAGACCATCGCCCAGCCCGTCGACCTGCTGGATGCGCCGGGCGCCAAGCCGCTGCAACTGACCGATGGCCGGATCGAGATCCGCGACCTGTCGCACCACTATGGCCGCGAGACCGGCGGGCTGGATCATGTCAATCTGACCATCCAGCCGGGCGAAAAGGTCGGCTTGATCGGGCGGTCGGGGGCCGGGAAGTCGACCTTGGTCAAGCTGTTACTGCGGTTCTACGACGTGGAAAGCGGCGCGATCCTGATCGACGGGCAGGACATCCGCACCGTCACCCAGGACAGCCTGCGCCGCAATATCGGCATGGTTCAGCAGGACAGTGCGCTGCTGCACCGCTCGGTGCGCGACAACATCCTGTATGGCCGGCCCGATGCCACCGAAGACCAGATGATCGCCGCCGCCAAACAGGCCGAGGCGCATGACTTCATCCTCGATCTGCAGGACCCGCAGGGCCGCACCGGCTATGACGCCCATGTGGGCGAGCGCGGCGTCAAGCTGAGCGGCGGGCAGCGGCAGCGGGTGACGCTGGCGCGGGTGATCCTGAAGGACGCGCCGATCTTGTTGTTGGACGAGGCCACATCCGCCCTAGATTCCGAGGTCGAAGCCGCAATCCAGGAGACGCTGTACGGCATGATGCAGGGCAAGACCGTGATCGCCATCGCGCACCGGCTCAGCACCATCGCCCAGATGGACCGGATCCTGGTGATGGACGGAGGCCGGATCGTCGAGGAAGGCACCCATGCCGATCTTTTGGAGCAGGGCGGTCTTTACGCCCAGTTCTGGGCGCGCCAATCTGGCGGCTTCATGAACCCCGGGGCCGCGGACGAGGCAGCAGAATGACGGTCGCAGACCTGATCAAACCGTTTGAACCCACCCAGACGCCCCCGCCGCAAAGGCTGGGGGCGTTCGTTCGCTGGTGCCTGACAGGGGCCTGGCCCATGTTGTTCGCCGCTGCGCTGTTTTCGGCCCTTGCAGGTGCAATGGAGGCCGGAACCGCCTGGATTCTGGGCTGGGTGATCGACATGGCGACTGCCAGTGGGCCCGAAAACTTTCTGACACCGCGAAACCTGTGGATGATCCTGGGGGCTGTGGCGTTCTTCATGTTGATCCGACCGCTGCTGTTCGGGCTGTCCTCGGTGTCGAACAACTATATCGTCATGCCCAACATCCCGCCGCTGGTGCTGGCAAAGCTGAACCGTTGGACGCTGGGCCAGTCGGTCGCCTATTTCGACGACGATTTTGCCGGCCGCATCGCGCAGAAACAGATGCAGACGGCCAATGCGCTGACATCGGTCGTATCGGAGACCGTCAGCGCCATCGTCTTTGCCCTCGCCTCGCTTGTCGGATCTTTGCTTTTGTTAGGGTCTATTCACCCCTTGGTCATGCTGCCCTTCGTGGCTTGGCTGGCGGTGTATTTCCTGCTGGTGCGCTGGTACCTGCCGCGCATTCGCACACGCTCGGCCGCGCGGGCCGGGGCGCGGGCGATGGTGTCGGGGCAGGTAGTGGACACGATCACCAACATCAAGACAGTCAAGCTGTTTGCCCATTCCGAGTTCGAGGATCAGGCCGCCCGCGACTCGATGGTTGCGCTGCGCGACAAGTCGCTGGCCTTCGGCAAGCTGTCGGCCAGTTTCCGGTTCATTTTGATGACCTTGGCGGGGCTTCTGCCGGTTCTGCTTTTGGGCGCCACCTTGTGGCTGTGGCAGGTGGGGTCGGCGACCACCGGGGATATCGTGGCGGCGGGCGCCATCTCGATCCGCATCGCACAGATGACGGGCTGGGTCAGCTTCACCCTGATGGGGATCTACGCCCATGTGGGCGAGATCGAGAACGGCATGAAAACCCTGGCGCGGCCCGACCGGGTCGAGGATGCGCCGGACGCCACCGAGCTGGCAGTGCCCGAGGGCCGGATCGAGTTCCGCGATGTCAGCTTTGCCTATGGTCGCGACGTGGGCGGGGTCTCGGACCTGACGCTAAAGGTGCAGCCGGGGGAGAAGCTGGGGATCGTCGGCGCCTCGGGGGCGGGCAAATCCACCCTGGTTTCGCTGCTTCTCAGGCTCTACGACAGGGAAAATGGCCAGATATTGATCGACGGGCAGGACATCGCCCGCGTCACGCAGGACAGCCTGCGCCGCCAGATCGGCATGGTCACGCAGGAAACCGCGATGTTCAACCGCTCGGCCCGCGACAACATCCTGTACGGCCGACCCGATGCCACCGAGGACCAGATGATCGCCGCGGCCCAAAAGGCCGAAGCGCATGACTTTATCCTCGATCTGCAGGACGGGCAGGGGCGCAAGGGATATGACGCGCATCTGGGCGAGCGCGGCGTCAAGTTGAGCGGCGGCCAGCGGCAGCGCATCGCGCTGGCCCGCGCGATCCTCAAGGACGCGCCGATCCTCGTGCTGGACGAGGCGACCTCGGCGCTAGACTCCGAGGTCGAGGCCGCGATCCAGACCGCGCTGCACCGGGTGATGGAGGGCAAAACCGTTCTGGCCATCGCCCACCGCCTGTCCACCCTCAGCGAGATGGACCGGATCATCGTTCTGGATCACGGGCGCATCTTGGAGAGCGGGCCGCATGACACCCTGCTGGCGCAGGGCGGGCTGTATGCGCGGTTCTGGCACCGCCAGTCGGGCGGGTTCATCCAGACCGAGGCCGCCGAATAAGGGTTTTGTTGGCGCATCAGCCCGGCTATCAGGCAGGCCATGACGCAGGAATACACCATTCTCCGCCTCGGGCATCAGGGCGACGGCATCGCCGAGGGCCCGGTCTATGCCCCCCGAACGCTGCCTGGCGAGCGGGTCAGCGGCCTGCTGGACGGCTCGGAGCTGACCGATATCAAGGTGCTGACGCCGTCGGATGATCGGGTCAAACCGCCGTGCCGCCACTACAAAAGCTGCGGCGGCTGCCAGTTGCAGCACGCCTCGGACGCCTTCGTGGCAGATTGGAAGGTCGAGGTGGTGCGTACCGCGCTGGCTGCTCAGGGGCTGCAGGCCGAGATGCGCCCGATCCTGACGTCGCCGCCGCAGTCGCGTCGCCGCGCCACCATCGCGGTGCGCCGCACCAAGAAGGGCGCGCTGGCGGGGTTCCACGGCCGCGCCTCGGACGTGATCACCGAGATTCCTGATTGCCAGCTGCTGGATCCTGCGCTGACCGCCGCCATCCCCGTGGCCAAGGCGCTGGCCGAACTGGGCGGCAGCCGCAAGGGCGTGTTGTCGGTCACCCTGACCCTGTCCGAAGCCGGGCTGGACGTGGCGGTGCAGGGCGGCAAACCTCTGGACGGCCCGCTGGAACTGGCGCTTGCGCAGGCGACCGAGCAGCACGGTTTGGCGCGGCTGGCCTGGGATGGCGAGGTGATCGCCATGCGCAACCCACCCGCACAGCGTTTTGGTCCGGCCACGGTGGTCCCGCCGCCGGGGGCTTTCCTCCAGGCTACAAAAGATGGAGAACAGGCTCTAACACTGGCAGTTTTGGAGATTGTTGGCCCAGCCAAGCGTGTGGTTGATCTGTTCGCGGGCTGCGGCACGTTCTCGTTGCCGCTGGCGCAACGGGCCGAGGTTCATGCCGTTGAAGGCGCGGCTGATATGACCCGCGCGCTGGACCAGGGCTGGCGCAAGTCCACGGGATTGAAACAGGTCACGACCGAGATGCGCGACCTGTTCCGCCGCCCCTTGATGCCGGACGAGCTGCGCCGCTTCGACGCCGTGGTTCTGGACCCGCCACGCGCCGGCGCCGAGGCCCAGGTGGCCGAGCTGGCTCAGGCCCGCCGTCCGGTCATCGCCTATGTGTCCTGCAACCCTGTGACCTTCGCGCGGGATGCAAAAATTCTGGTTAAGGCGGGCTATGCCCTTGAATGGGTCCAAGTGGTTGACCAATTTCGATGGTCATCCCACAGCGAACTGGTGGGCAGCTTCAAACTGGCAGAGAACCCATGACCCGACAGGAGACCCTTCGCATGACGATCCGGCAGCGCCTGCAGGCCTTTGTCGAAAACCCGCGATTTGCGCAATTCATCACCGGCGTCATTCTGGTGAACGCGGTTCTGCTGGGCATGGAAACCTCGGACACGCTGATGGCGAAGTTCGGGCCGGTGATCGTGCTGCTCGATACCATCTGCCTGACCATCTTCGTGGCCGAGATCGCGATGAAACTGGTGGCCAACGGGCGCCGGTTTTTCCTCAATGGCTGGAACATTTTCGATTTCGTGATCGTCGGCATCGCCCTAGTCCCCGGCGGCGCCGGCATTTCGGTTCTGCGCGCGTTGCGGATCTTGCGGGTGCTGCGGGTGATCTCGGTCGCGCCGCGTCTGCGCCGGGTGGTCGAAGGGTTCATCCAGGCGCTGCCGGGCATGGGCAGCGTGTTCCTGCTGATGGCGATCCTGTTCTATATCGGCGCGGTGATATCGACCAAATTGTTCGGCGACAGCTTCCCCGACTGGTTCGGAGACCTCGGCCGCTCAGCCTATACCCTGTTCCAGATCATGACGCTGGAAAGCTGGTCGATGGGCATCGTGCGCCCGGTGATGGAGGTCTATCCCTATGCCTGGCTGTTTTTCGTGCCATTCATCATGGTCACAACCTTCGCGGTGGTGAACCTGCTGGTCGGTCTGATCGTGAATTCGATGCAGGATGCCCACCACGCCGAGGAAGGCGTCAGGACCGATGCCTATCGGGACGAGGTGCTCGAGCGGCTGGACTCGATCGAACGCCGCCTGACCGAACATATGAACAGCAAAAAGTGATTTCCGTTTCCGCTGGATTTTGGCATGATGCTGCAAAACGAGCAGGCAGTGAAATCATGGATCGTCGAGCATTTGGATTGGGTGCACTGGCAACACTGAGCCTTTCGGCTTGTGGAAGTGGGGGCCCTCGATTTCTGACCTACAACGGACCCGAGGTGACATCCATCGTTGTGAACAAGGGCGCGCGCAAGATGTACCTGCTGCATCACGAGCAGATCTTGCGCGAGTATGATGTCGAGCTTGGCTTCGCTCCAAGCGGCACAAAGGTCAAGCGCGGAG
>NZ_JBXWSH010000019.1:0-75315 GCF_059613325.1 Ruegeria sp. BHSA191 | reverse complement strand
GTTGCGCGCGGCGGGGGTCGCGACCGATGCGCTGACCTTGCGAAGTTTCCTGCTGCGCGGCGTGTCGGAACCGCTGGCCGCGCTGGCGGTTGAACGTGCCAGCGATCTGAACACTTTGCTGGCGCCCGCGGAACAAATCATCGCCGACTGACCCGATTGTCGGCGATTTGCAGAAATCTGGCTACGTTCGCGAGATTTTCGGGGAAAATTCTTCCAAAACCGGCAAAAACCGCGCATATCCTCCTTTGTTTCATGAAACGGTGTGGACTTTGCTCACCGACCGGGGCACATGCCCCCACGGAACGCACCTGAATCACCAAGCAACCACACTGCGACAAGAGTATTGCAATGACGATGTTGAGTAATCTGGCCCCGATCCCGGAGCTGTATGTTTCTTATGAATCCGCACAGAAGCTGAAGGTCGAAGCCGCCGACCTGACCAGCTGGGATCTGACCCCGCGCCAGATTTGCGACCTGGAACTGCTGATGAACGGCGGGTTCAACCCGCTCAAGGGTTTCCTGACCGAAGCCGACTATGACAGCGTGGTCGAGAAAATGCGCCTGGCCGATGGCAGCCTTTGGCCGATGCCGATCACACTGGATGTCAGTGAAGAGTTCGCCGAACAGATCGAGCTGGGTCAGGACATCGCCCTGCGCGACCAAGAAGGCGTGATCCTGGGCACCATGACGGTGACCGACCGCTGGACCCCGGACAAGTCGCGCGAGGCCGAAAAGGTTTTCGGTGCTGACGACTTGGCGCACCCGGCCGTCAACTATCTGCACAACGTGGCCGGGAAGGTTTACCTTGGCGGTCCCGTGACCGGCATCCAGCCGCCGGTGCATTACGACTTCAAAGCCCGCCGCGACACGCCGAACGAGCTGCGCGCCTATTTCCGCAAGCTGGGCTGGCGCCGCATCGTCGCGTTTCAGACCCGCAACCCGCTGCACCGCGCGCATCAGGAACTGACCTTCCGTGCCGCGCGTGAGGCGCAGGCCAACCTGCTGATCCATCCGGTCGTAGGCCTGACCAAGCCCGGCGATGTTGATCATTTTACCCGCGTACGCTGCTATGAGGCGGTGCTGGACAAATACCCGGCCTCGACAACTACGATGAGCCTGCTGAACCTGGCGATGCGCATGGCAGGCCCGCGCGAAGCGGTCTGGCACGGCCTTATCCGCAAGAACCACGGCTGCACCCATTTCATCGTCGGCCGCGACCATGCCGGCCCGGGCAAGAACAGCCAGGGCGAGGACTTCTATGGTCCCTACGACGCGCAGGACCTGTTCCGCAAATACCAGGACGAGATCGGCATCGAGATGGTCGACTTCAAACACATGGTCTATGTGCAGGAGCGCGCCCAGTACGAACCCGCGGACGAGATCGAGGACAAGGACAACGTCACGATCCTGAACATCTCGGGCACCGAACTGCGCCGCCGTCTGCGCGAAGGGCTCGAGATCCCCGAGTGGTTCTCGTTCCCCGAGGTGGTCGAGCAGCTGCGCCGCCGCTATCCGCCGCGCAGCCAGCAGGGCTTTACCGTCTTCTTCACCGGTTTCTCGGGCTCGGGCAAATCGACCATCGCCAACGCTCTGATGGTCAAGCTGATGGAGATGGGCGGCCGTCCCGTCACGCTGCTGGACGGTGACATCGTCCGCAAGAACCTCAGCTCGGAACTGGGCTTCTCGAAGGAACACCGCGACCTGAACATCCGCCGCATCGGCTATGTGGCCTCCGAGATCACCAAGAATGGCGGCATTGCCATTTGTGCCCCGATCGCACCCTACGCGGCCACACGCCGCGACGTGCGTGAGGAGATCGAGCAGTTTGGCGCCTTCTGCGAGGTCCACGTGGCCACCAGCCTCGAGGAATGCGAGCGCCGCGACCGCAAGGGCCTGTACAAGCTGGCGCGCGAAGGCAAGATCAAGGAATTCACCGGAATTTCGGACCCCTATGACGTGCCCGAAAACCCGGAACTGCGGGTCGAGACTGAGAATGTGGACGTGGACAACTGCGCCCACCAAGTTCTGCTGAAGCTGGAAAGCATGGGGCTGATCGCGGCGTCGTGATCCGAGCTGCCCCAAAGTTCAGAGGCCCCCGGTTTCCGGGGGCCTTTCTTTTTGGTCCGGCGCCAAAGGTGATCGTCAGCCGCGCAAGGCGTCACGCAGGGCCTGTGCCGCGCGGGTTTCGAAATCGCCGAACCACGCCGCCTTGTCCTGTATGGCCCGCAGATGCGGCAGGCGTGATTGATAATCCTCTTCGGACGCCGATTGAATCGCACGCTGGATATCGGCTTGGCTGTTACACAGGATCATGCCCTTGGTATCGAAAAAATCACCGATATTCGGGCAGCCCCAATAGATCGGCACGGTCGCGCACAGGATCGCGTCAGTCAGTTTTTCTGAAAAGTAGTTCCGCTCACGCACGTTTTCGATGATGACCGAATAGCGATAAGGCGCCAGCCCGTCGGATTTGCGCTCGAACGGGTTGTAGCCACGGCCCATGATGTCGACATCGGCCCCCGCTTCGCGCGCCCAGTCGATCACCGCATGGCGTAGCTGATGCCCCTCGAGATCGCGCTTGGCCGAGGCGATCAGCGAGCACGACCGGTGCTTGGTCACGTCCAAGTCGCGCCAATCGGGCACCTGGGTCACGCCATAGGGCAGGAACACCGCGTTGGGCAAGCTGTCCAGCAACACCTCGTGGAAGGTGAACACCCGGAAGAATCGCCGCCAGGTCCATCGCAGCATCCGGTCATGCTTGCCATGGATGGCCGACGGCTCGCCCATCATCAGAGATATCCGCGCCCGCGTGCCGCGCCGCAGCCGCAAATGCACAGTCGAGTTGGGATACATGAGCAGATGGTCCGATGGTGTCAGGTCGCCCACGGTCTTGCCCGTCAACCGCTCGGGGCAGCCCAAAGGCCAGATCAGATCGGACAGCGGCACCGATGTCAGTTTCGGCCCCAGACGGTGGCCGTAGGGCAGGATCGCGATCGCAGATTCGGTCATTGCAGGGTGTCCGGCAGGTCGGTCTGGCCGCGCATCAGGACGAACCCGCACCCGGCGACCTTGATGCCCGTCATCGCATCCGGCGGCCCCACGCGGGTGACGACGGCCTGCCCCGGGCGACCCATGTCGTGGCCCTGTTCGGCGACAAAGCTGTCCTTGGCCATAAGCCCGTATTTCCACAGATACGCCGCCATGGCGCCGGTGGCCGATCCGGTGAACGGGTCTTCCGGCGGGCTGGGCGGGGCCAGTAGCAGGCGCGAGAACGTGTCGCCCGCCTCGGTTGCGCCTTGCAGCGTCACCAGGAAAGGTTCGGCCATGTCGGCGCCTGAATAGCCCGCCGTCTGCGCCACTTGGCGCAGCGCATCCAGGTTCAGTTGTGCCGCGCGCAGGGCCGCGTGATCGCGCAGGACGGTAATGCAGAACGGCAGCCCGGTCGAAACCACCTGCGGCGGCGAAACGATCGCGCTGGCGGGCAGCCCGATGGCGGCCGCCACCAGCTCGGGCGCGACATGCGGGCCGAACTCCGGCGCGACCTGCGTCATCTCGATCTGGTCGCCATCCAAACGGATGCCCACGATCCCCGCACCGGTTTCCAGGGTCAGGGTGTTGCCCAAGATCAGCCCGCGACTGCGCATCGCGGCCACGGTGGCTATGGTCGGGTGACCGGCAAAGGGAATTTCACGGCTGGCCAGGAAATAGCGCACCCGGACATCGGCCACGTCCGAAGGGCCGGTAAAGGTGCATTCCACCAACGAGGTTTCGCGGACGAAGGCTGTGCAGACCGAAACGGGCAGATGTGCACCCTCATGCACGACCGCACAGCCATTTCCGCCAAAGGCGCGGTCGCTGAAGGCGTCCACCCAATCGAATTCGAACCAGCTCATGTGCCCTCGTGCCCTGTCGGTCTGCGCTCAGGGCCGGGCCCTGCGGGTGGGAGTATGTCCATTCGCGCGGCCTGAACTGCGCCGTCGCGGGCCGTGTCAGTGCACGGCCACCGGCGACAGGTCATGCTGGCGGGCCAGAACGAAGGCCAGCTTGCGGTCGGCAACCAGCGCCAATTGCTGCCCATCCGAGTTGTGGACGGCATAGAGATGTTCCAGATCTCCGGCCTGCGCGCGCACCTCATGCGGCAGCTTGGCCACGTCCACGGCTTTCACATAGACGATCCGATCGCCTTCGGTGTTGATTTCATACGGTGTATTCATGGCTTACCCTTTCCTGATGTTGATCGTCTGCACCACGGCTTCCGGCACGGCGCGGGTCAGGTCGATGTGCAGCAGACCGTTTTCCATGATGGCCTCGCCCACTTCGACCCCGTCGGCCAGAACGAACATGCGCTGGAACTGACGGGCCGCGATGCCGCGATGCAGGAACACGCGCCCCTCGCTGTCGTCGCGTTGACGGCCCCGGATCACCAGTTGCCGATCCTCGATGGTGATCGACAGGTCGTCTTCGGAAAACCCGGCCACGGCCAGGGTGATGCGGTACGAGTGATCGGATGTCTGTTCGATGTTGTAGGGCGGATACCCTTCGTTTCCGGCCTTTGCGGACCGTTCCAAAAGGCGTTCCAACTGCTCGAACCCCAGAAGATGCGGGTATGAGCCAAGAGTAAGTTTTGACACGTTTTCTCGTCCTTCTTTGTCAAAGCGACGTGATGCGCGGCCCCAAGTCGGCAACCGCACACATCAGAATATGGGGTGAAATACGGCCGACCACAAGGTCTAGGAGATTTCACCCGAACGCACTATTCTGTGGGTCACGCACCACCAGCCACGAATGAGTCGCCCATGAATGCGCCCACCGACATTTCGATGAAAACCGACGAGGTTCTGCGCGTCGAACTGGAGGTGTTCCGCCAGCAGCACCGCGACCTGGACGAGGCGATCAAGGCGCTCGAGGCGACCGGCACCGCCGATCAGCTGACGGTGAAGCGGCTGAAGAAACAGAAGCTGCGCCTGAAGGACATCATCCGGCTGATCGAGGATCGCCTGACCCCTGACATCATCGCCTGATCCGGCGCGGTCAACCGCATTGCCACGCAAGCGGATTTCACTATAGTGCGCGCTTCCTAACGCAGGCGGGGAACAGGGCAGATGAGCGAGATCAAGGTCGGAATCATCATGGGCAGCCAGTCGGACTGGCCCACCATGAAAGGCGCTGCAGAGATACTGGACGAACTGGGTGTGGCCTACGAGGCCAAAATCGTCTCGGCCCACCGTACGCCGGACCGTCTGTGGGAGTACGGCAAGAGCGCCGTGCAGCGCGGGCTTCAGGTGATCATCGCCGGCGCTGGCGGTGCCGCGCACCTACCGGGCATGATGGCGTCCAAGACGCGGGTGCCGGTGATCGGCGTTCCAGTTCAGACGCGGGCGCTGTCCGGTATCGACTCGCTCTATTCCATCGTGCAGATGCCCAAGGGCTTTCCGGTTGCGACCATGGCCATCGGTTCGGCCGGCGGCGCCAATGCCGGCCTGATGGCCGCTGGCATTCTGGCCCTGCAGGACGCAGCCTTGGCCGACCGGCTGGACGCCTGGCGTGCGGCACTGTCGGACTCGATCCCCGAGGAGCCCCGCGATGAGTAGCCCCTTGCAGCCCGGCGCGGTGATCGGAATTCTGGGCGGCGGCCAATTGGGCCGGATGCTGTCGATGGCCGCGGCGCGACTGGGCTTCGTGACCCATATTTTTGAGCCGGGCGCCAACCCGCCCGCGGGCCAGGTGGCGCATCGCGTGACCACCGCATCCTATGAGGATGCCGAGGCGCTAGCCGCTTTTTCGCAATCCGTCGATGTCATCACCTACGAGTTCGAAAACATCCCGACCGAGGCGCTGGACGTTCTGGAGTTGTACCGCCCCATCCGGCCCGGCCGCGAGGCGCTGCGGGTCAGCCAGGACCGGTTGACCGAAAAGACATTCCTGCAAGGTCTGGGCCTGAACACCGCACCCTTTGCCGATGTGACCGACCTGGAAAGCCTGCAGGCCGCCATCGAACGGATCGGCACGCCGGCGATCCTCAAGACCCGCCGCTTCGGCTATGACGGAAAGGGGCAGGCGCGGCTGAAGACGCCCGAGGACGCCCGGGCCGCGCTGGCCGACATGCAGGGTGCACCCGCGATCCTGGAAGGCTTCGTGAATTTCAGCCACGAGGTGTCGATCATCGCCGCCCGCGGGCTGGACGGCCAGGTGGCCTGTTTCGACCCCGGCGAGAACGTGCATCGCGACGGCATCCTGCACACGACCACAGTGCCCGCGCGCCTGTCCCCCGCCCTGCGGACCGACGCGGTGCTGCTGGCCGCGAATATCCTGAACGCGCTGGATTATGTCGGCGTCATGGGGGTCGAACTGTTCGTGACACCGCAGGGCCTGATCGTGAACGAGATCGCGCCGCGCGTTCACAACTCGGGTCACTGGACGCAGAACGGCTGCGCGGTCGATCAGTTCGAGCAGCATATCCGCGCCGTTGCCGGCTGGCCGCTGGGCGACGGGCAGCGTCACGCGGATGTGGTGATGGAGAACCTGATCGGCGACGATATGGACCGCGTGCCCGAGCTTGCGCAACAGCGTGACGTGGCCCTGCACCTCTACGGCAAGGCCGAGGTCAAGCCGGGCCGCAAGATGGGCCATTTCAACCGGATCAAACGCTAGCGCGCCGCGGCGACGAACCGCCCGGCGATATCCCCCGACAGGAAACTGACCCGGCCGCCGGCGATGGTTGCCGCCACGCGCTGCGTTTCAGCGTCCAGAATGACCAGATCGGCGCGTTTGCCGGGTTGCAGCGACCCGCGGTCTTCAAGGCCAAGTACCCGCGCTGGCCCCGACGACACCAGCGCCCATGCGCCCGCCAGATCCATCAGCCCCGATTTCATCAGCATCAGCGCCGCCCTGCGCGGGCTGGGATAGTGGTAGTCCGACGCCAGCGCATCGCACAGACCCATGGCGAGCAGGTCCAGCGCGCTGACATTGCCCTTGTGCGATCCGCCCCGCACCACGTTGGGCGAGCCCAGAATGACGTGATCGCCCGCAGCCTTGGCTGCCTCGGCCGCCTCGAGCGTTTCGGGAAATTCGGCGATATGCACGCCGCGTTTGCGCCAGTGGGAACGGGCCTCTGCCGTCGCGTCGTCATGGCTGCCCAGACGCACGCCTTGCCGGGCCAGCGCCGCGCACAGCGCATCAAGCGCAGAGGGTACCTTGGAGGTCCGGGCATGCATCGCCTGCAGCATCTTCAGGTGCGCCTCGGGGCTGCGACCGGCCTTGAGCGCTTGCCCTGTCAAACGCGGCGGGGTGCGCCCCTGCGCCAGACGGTCATGCGGCAGGTGATCGTTGAACACGACATAGGGCACCTGCCACTCGGCGATGCGCCCCGGCAGGTGGGCATAATCGTCCAGCAGGTGGGTTTCGAACCGCAACTGCGGGATCAGGTCAGTGACCACACTGCCCTTCACCGCCGCGATCGCGCGGAACACGTCGGCGGCGAAACGAGGGCCGCGCACGCCGCCCTCCCAGCTGTAGAATTGCGCCAGCACGGCGGTGGTGATGCCATTGGCCGCCAGCTCGGCCTCGGCGGCACGGATGCCCTCGTCCATCTGCTTCATGGCCCCCCGGCGCGGGGCGATGTGACGCTCGAACCCGTCGCCGTGCAGGTCGATGATGCCCGGCAGGACCAGATAGCCGTTCAGATCAACGACCTGCGCACCGCCGCCTTCTTGGATCAAGCCATCGGCGATCGAGAGGTCGTCACCGACAAGTCCGCAGTCAGGGTGCAGGACCTGCGCCCCGGTAAAGGTCAGTTCCAATGCGGTCACCGCGTGGGCTCCGAGTCGGGTTCGCCGCAGTCCTGGCCGATGCAGATCTCATCGATGATATCGAGAACACCGTCCAGCCAGGTGATGCTGCGGTCGAAAGATCCGTATTCGATGAAATGCAGCGCTTGGGCCATGACCCGCGGGTTGTTCATCATGAAGGTGTGTGTCACCGGCAAGACGATGTGGTCGGCCATGCCTTCGACCTTGGTTTCCTCGACCGCGACCTTGCCGTCGTCCGGCCCGTCGACCAGCGCCGAAAAGACAGGGTTCAACGAGTTTTCCCCGGCGATCACCCCGAGTTTGAAATCCACCGGTGGCAGGCGTCGGGGGATGCCCTCGGAGCCTGTTCCCAGCTGCAGTCCCGCAGGCCCGTTCAACAGGCCGAACACCTCGAGATCGCCTAGTTCGTCGACCAGCTGGCTACCTTGATTGGGCGGGCCCAGCATGACCACGCGGCCCAGGTTTTCCGGGCGATGATCCTGCAGCCAATAGCGCAGCAGGATGCCGCCCATCGAATGCGCCACCACGTTCGCCGTGTCGCCGTTGCAGGCCGAAAAGGCCGCTGGCAAGGTCTGGTCCGCCAATTCGGGAATCGGCAGGTCGGTCGAAGGGTAGCCCGGGCGCACGACGTCATAACCGTGCAGTTCGAACAATTCCTCCATGACCGAAAAGGATGCCTCGGTCCGGGCAAGCCCATGCAGAAGAACCACGCATTTGGCGTGCGCCAGCGAAGGCGTCAGGCACAGAAGGATGACGATCAGAAAACGCATTCCCGCCAGATAATGCTTTATCCCGACCGAGGAAAGGTCTGGCTGGCTTTCGGCTGCAAGACCGCCACCAGAATACCGCCAAGAACAAGACCGGCGCCCAGTACAAGCCGCGCTCCGGGCGCCTCGTTCAGCAAAACCGCCCCCGCGACGATGGCGATCACCGGTACGCTGAGTTGCACGACCGCCGCCTGAGCCGGGGCCATCAACGGCAGGATGCGATACCACAGAGCATACCCCAGCCCCGAGGCGACACCGCCAGAGAGAGCGGCCAACGCAAAACCCCAAGGGGTCAGGTGCCATGTGCCACCGATCGCCAGCAGCACGGTCGCAGTGACCGGAAGCGCCCATACGAAATTGGCGGCCGTACCCGCCAGCGGATCACCTTCAGTGCGACCCGCAAGGGAATACGCGGCCCAGCCGACCCCCGCGGCAGCCATCAGAGCCGCGCCTGTCGGATCCACCCGAACAGAGCCCGATGGCCACAGGACCCAAGTCAGCCCGGCCATCGCGACCACCGCTCCCGCCACCTGCCGCCTATCCGCAGCCGCCCCATTAAGGCTGCTGGCCGCGAACATCGACAATTGCACGACGCCAAACAGAATCAGTGCCCCAAGCCCGGCATCCAATGTCAGGTAGGCGGCGGAAAATCCGACCATGTAGAGGGACAGCGCCCCTGCCCCGACGATGCGGCGGGGATGCCACAGCCGCAACCGGCCAGAGCGCAGCATCACAAGGCAGGCTAGAACCACGGCTCCGGACATGACCCGCACGACCGCGAACCCGGCCGGGTCGCTGGCGCCACCGTCAATAGCGGCCCGGGTCAGGACCGAGTTGGCCGCAAAGGCGCACATGGTCAAAGTGGTCAGAGCAATCAGTCGCATGCCCCCTCCTTAGCCGTTTCATCGCCGACACTCACCCCATTCCTTTCGCCCGCGACATCTTCTGTTTTCGACCGGTCCGCCGCGTGCATCGGTGCGCGGCAAAAAAACGGGGTCGCCCGAAGGCGACCCCGCATCATCTTCAGCAGATGCTCCCTGATCGGGAGGTCGAATTCGCCGAGGCGAATTCGATTGCTTACATCATGCCGCCCATGCCGCCCATGTCGGGCATGCCGGCACCGGCGCCAGCGCCTTCCTTGGCGGGCTTGTCGGCAACCATGGCTTCGGTGGTGATCAGCAGACCGGCAACCGAGGCTGCGTCTTCCAGAGCGGTCCGCACCACTTTGGCCGGGTCGATCACGCCGAACTTGAACATGTCGCCATACTCTTCGGTCTGGGCGTTGAAGCCGAAGGCCGGATCGGTCGATTCGCGGACCTTGCCGGCAACCACGGCACCATCGACGCCTGCGTTCTCGGCGATCTGGCGCAGCGGAGCCTCAATGGCCTTGCGAATGATGTTGATGCCTGCGTCCTGATCGGCGTTTGCGCCTTTCACGTCGCCCAGCGCCTTGCCGGCCTGAACCAGGGCAACACCGCCACCCACGACGACACCTTCCTGAACGGCCGCACGGGTTGCGTTCAGAGCGTCGTCCACGCGGTCCTTGCGCTCTTTCACTTCAACCTCGGTCATGCCACCGACGCGGATCACGGCAACACCGCCGGCCAGCTTGGCAACGCGCTCCTGCAGCTTCTCGCGGTCATAGTCGCTGGTGGTTTCTTCGATCTGGGCGCGGATCTGGGCAACGCGTGCCTCGATCTCGGCCTTCTCGCCAGCACCGTCGACGATGGTGGTTTCGTCTTTCGAAATGGTGACCTTCTTGGCCGAACCCAGCATGTCGATGGTAACGTTTTCCAGCTTCATGCCCAGTTCTTCGCTGATGACCTGACCGCCGGTCAGGATTGCGATGTCCTGCAGCATGGCCTTGCGGCGATCGCCGAAGCCCGGAGCCTTGACGGCAGCAATCTTCAGGCCGCCACGCAGCTTGTTGACAACCAGGGTTGCCAGCGCTTCGCCTTCAACGTCCTCGGCAATGATCAGCAGCGGCTTCTGCGACTGGATCACCTGCTCCAGCAGCGGAACCATCGGCTGCAGAGACGAGAGCTTCTTCTCGTGCAGCAGGATCATGCAGTCTTCCAGCTCGGCGATCATCTTGTCGGCATTGGTCACGAAGTAGGGCGACAGGTAACCGCGATCGAACTGCATGCCTTCGACGACGTCGGTCTCGGTTTCCAGACCTTTGTTCTCTTCGACGGTGATGACGCCTTCGTTGCCGACCTTCTGCATCGCGTCTGCGATCTGGCGGCCGATTTCAGCTTCGCCGTTGGCCGAGATGGTACCAACCTGCGCAACCTCGTCGCTGTCCTTGACTTCGCGGGCAGCGGCTTTGATGGCTTCGACGACCTTGGCGGTTGCCATGTCGATGCCGCGCTTGAGGTCCATCGGGTTCAGGCCGGCTGCAACCTGCTTGAGGCCTTCCTTGACGATGGCCTGAGCCAGAACGGTTGCGGTGGTGGTGCCGTCACCGGCTTCGTCGTTGGTGCGGCTGGCGACTTCCTTCACCATCTGCGCACCCATGTTTTCGAACTTGTCTTCCAGTTCGATTTCTTTGGCGACCGAAACACCGTCCTTGGTGATCCGCGGCGCGCCGAACGATTTGTCCAGCACCACGTTGCGGCCTTTGGGGCCCAGGGTCACTTTGACGGCATCAGCCAGGATGTTGACGCCCTTCAGCATGCGGTTGCGGGCATCGGTATCGAATTTGACGTCCTTTGCAGACATGTCTCTCTCCGTATCTTCGGTAAATTGCGTGTCTCAGATGATCCGAGGCGTTCAGGCGGCCTTCGCGGCGGACGACGCCTCGACAATGCCCAGAATGTCGCTCTCTTTCATAATGAGCAGCTCTTCACCGTCGACGGTGACTTCGGTGCCCGACCATTTGCCGAACAGGATCTTGTCGCCTTCGGAAACGGCCATCGGGATCAGCTCGCCGCTGTCCTTGCGGGCGCCTTCGCCACAAGCAACGACAATACCTTCGCTGGGTTTTTCTTTTGCACTGTCGGGAATGATCAGACCGCCGGCGGTCTTCTCTTCGCTTTCCACGCGGCGCACCAGCACCCGGTCATGAAGTGGTTTGAATGCCATCTTTGCAGCTCCTTGAGGCTCAAAGGTTGTTAATCCCCTCCTCGCGGCTTCGCGAGGCGTTAGCACTCACACTCAGCGAGTGCTAACGGCGTATAGCTAGGCGGTCGCCCTGAAGCTGTCAACAATCCCGATGAAAAATTTTTTTCGCCGCGCCCAGCGCGGATTAGTCATCGTTTTCCCAACTGCAGGCCCAGTGTTTCAAACCCGCACGCCCTGCGGCTGAAAGGGCGTAAATGCCCTTCTCGACCTTTTCGAACCAGCCATAGTGATTGTCGCGCATCAGGCGTGTGGCGTGGGGCACTTGCGCGGCGCGGGCCACCTCGGCGCCCTTGGTGGCACCGTGTTCGGCCAGATGGGCAGCGCATTTCAATGCGTCCTGGCGATAGGCCGTTACGATGCCATGGCGGGTGGCGCCCCCGGCATTCGGATCGCCCTGCAACCGATCGAACTCGCGCAGCAGGCCGGCAGCCTTGCGCTTGGCCTTGCGCGGCGAGTAAGGCCCCGGATCACAATGGACATCGACCGCACCGTCGCCGCGGACGGTCATCAGACCCAACCCCAGCCGCCGGCACAGGGACAGGTTGTCCCGCAGCGCGCGCCTTGCCGTCCGCCCTGTCGGTCTGCAAACGGCGATATAGACATGATCGGTGATCTTCTGGCGCGCTACTGCCTGATGGAACAGCGCCAGCGAGAATCGCAGCTTCAACTCGACGATGACGGGGTCCTCAGCGCCCCGGACGGCGACGATGTCGGCCGCGCCGACTTCGCCCTTGACGACGTAGCCCTGGCGCTCGAGAAGCGCTTTGATCGGGGGATAGAGGTCCTGCTCGCGGTTCATGCGCTCATGCTACGGGGAATCTCGGGGAATGCCAGTGGATGGGTTGCGCATGGCGCATGCGCGGGGTCTAAGGACGGGCGAGATTTCCTGCAATCGGATCGTTCCATGCGCCTGTTCCTGCTTGCACTGTTTCTGTTGTCCCCTGTCGTGGGCAAGGCCGACTGCGACGGGCACGATCTGCGGCTGGCCATGGCGCCTGAAACGCGCGCCGAACTGGAGGCCGCCGTCAGCCAGACGCCATTTCCCGCAGGCAACCACTGGATCGCGCGCAAGGGGGAAACGGTCCTGCACCTGATCGGCACACTCCACCTCAACGACCCGCGCATGGGCCCGATCGTCGAGCGGCTGACCCCGACGCTGAGCCGGGCCGACGCATTCTATTTCGAGATCACCCAATCCGACATGGCTGAATTTGAAAAGACCTTGGCGACGGATCTTAGCCCGGTTCTGATCACCTCCGGCCCCACCCTGATCGAGATGATGAGCGAATCGGACTGGGCGCGGATCTCGGCCTCTCTTGCCGCGCGCGGCATACCTGGGTGGATGGCGGCCAAGATGCAGCCCTGGTTCCTTTCGATGATGCTGGGCATGCCGCCTTGCATGCTGCAGATGCCCGACGCCGACTACGGTATGGACGCGCGCCTGGCCGAACTGGCGCAGGCGCGAGGGATCCCGCAATATTCCCTGGAAAGGATCGAGGACCTGATCGCAATCTTCCAGAGCCACCCCCTGGAAGACCAGGTGCAGTCGCTGGTTCGCATGGCCGATGCATTGCAGGCCGAAGATGACCAGATGGCGACGATGGCCAACGCGTATATCGAGGAGAAACACGCCGAAATCCTGCAATTGGCGAAAATTCTGGGGCGCGATGCTTCGGGGCTGTCGCCCGAGGTGTTTGCCCGCGAATGGGCCGGTTTCGAAGATCAGATGCTGGTCCAGCGCAATGCCAACTGGATGCAAAAGATTCTGTCGCTTGACAGCCAAACCGCAGTGGTTGCGGTTGGCGCCGGACACCTGCCCGGGCGGCACGGGCTGCTGAACCAACTCTCACTCGCCGGGTACAGCCTGACCCGGGCGCCGTTCTGATCAGGCGCCGCGGGCGTCAGACCAACGGTCGCAGGCCCTTTTCTGCCGGGTGACAAGGCCCGCCCCGCCTTCTATAAGGCGCGCAAACATCCAGCATCAGGAATCCAAAATGACCATCCAAGTATTTGGCCATAAATCCCCCGACACCGACTCGACCGGATCTCCAATCCTGTGGGCCTGGTATCTCAACGAAGTCAAAGGCGAAAAGGCCGAGGCCGTCCTGCTGGGCGAACCCAACACCGAGGCCGCCTTCATGCTGCAGCGCTGGGACCTGCCCAAGCCGCGCATCATCGGAGATGTCGAGACCGATGCTCCGGTTGTCATCGTCGACACCAACAACCCGGCCGAGTTGCCGGCCAACGTCAACAACGCCGATATCCGGGCCATCATCGACCACCACAAGCTGGTCGGCGGGCTTGAAACCAAAGGCCCGATCGACATCACCGTGCGTCCGCAGGCCTGTACCGCAACCATCATGATCGACCTCATGGGCGACGATGCCGCCAAGATGCCCGACGCCATCAAAGGCGCCGCCCTGACCTGCATCCTGTCGGACACACTCGAATTCCGCTCTCCCACCACAACCACACATGACCGAGACGTTGCCGAGAAGCTGGCCTCCGACTTGGGCCTGGACATCTCGGCCTACGCCGCAGGAATGTTCGCAGCCAAATCCGATGTGTCGTCTTTCTCGGACGCCGAGTTGATCCGCATGGACAGCAAGGAATACGAAGTCGACGGCACCAAGTTCCGCGTCTCCGTTCTGGAAACCACCGCGCCGAGCGTGGTGCTGGACCGCAAGGACAGCCTCGCCCAGTCGATGCTCGAAGTGGCCAAGGAAGATGGCGTGGACCAGGTTCTGCTCTTCGTCGTTGACATCCTGAATGAAGAGGCCACCCTGCTGGTGCCCAACGACTTGGTCAAATCCGTCGCCGAGAAGAGCTTTGGCGCCTCGGTTGATGGCGACACCGTCGTTCTGCCGGGAATCATGAGCCGCAAGAAGCAGATCATTCCGAACCTGAAGGTC
This sequence comes from Ruegeria sp. BHSA191, assembly GCF_059613325.1. Lineage (NCBI taxonomy): Bacteria > Pseudomonadati > Pseudomonadota > Alphaproteobacteria > Rhodobacterales > Roseobacteraceae > Ruegeria > Ruegeria sp. BHSA191. The sequence continues at coordinate 60,705 of NZ_JBXWSH010000019.1, read as the reverse complement.
TGACTTCGCCGAAACACAAGGATTGGCTCCCGATAGGCGGGTGCCATTTCATTTGCGAGGCTCTGCCTCGCGCTCCGGGATATTTTGGGCCAGATGAAGTCAAGGTGTCGCCCTTCATCTGGCGGCAAATATCCCGGGGGAGCCGTCCCAAGGCGGCGGGGGCAGAGCCCCCTCTGGCAAATTCGGTCCGGCTCTGCCATAGGCTTGGGTTGATGCGAGGCCCAAGCCAGAAGAGACAATCATGACCCAGATCATCCCTGCTCTCGACGCGGTATCCGACCGCTACAAAGCCCTTTTTGTGGACCTGTGGGGGTGCGTGCACAATGGTATCACCGCCTTCCCCGAGGCCGTCGACGCGTTGAAAGCCTACCGCAGCAAAGGGGGAAAGGTGGTTTTGGTGACCAATTCACCAAAACCGCGAGCTGGCGTAGCCGAGCAACTGAAACAGTTCAACGTTCCTTCGGATGCGTACGACACGATCGCGACCAGCGGTGATTCCGCGCGCTCGGCAATGTTTCGCGGTGCAGTTGGTGAAAAAGTTTATTTCATGGGCGAATGGGAGCGGGACGCGGGCTTTTTCGAGCCACTGAAAATTCTGGATCACCCGATCCACATCGAACGCGTGCCGCTGGACCAGGCCGAGGGGATCGTCTGCTGTGGCCCGTTCGACCCGATGGCCGATCCGGCCGTGAACCGGCCGGACTTCCTGTATGCCAAGCAGAAAAGCCTGAAGCTGTTGTGCGCCAACCCTGACATCGTCGTCGACCGGGGCGAGGTGCGGGAATGGTGCGCCGGTGCGCTGGCCAAGCTCTACACCGAAATGGGTGGCGAGAGCCTGTATTTCGGCAAACCGCATCCGCCCATCTACGATCTGGCACGGCGCCGCCTTCGCGCGCTGGGAGTGGACATATCAGACGACGAGATCCTCGCGATCGGCGACGGGCCGCATACCGATATCGCGGGCGCCATGGGTGAGGGCATTGATTCCCTTTTCATCAGCGGAGGGCTGGCGGCATCGGAAACAAAAACGTCGCACCAGCCGGATCCGGATGCCTTGAGCGATTATATTTTCAAGGAAAAGATTAACCCAACCTATACGATCGGCCGCCTACGCTAAGCAGAAAACGCTTGATTTTCTGCAGTTGCGAAGTAATAAAGTTACCAATCTTGGGTCGTTGGTGATTTTTTGTTGCCGGACCGATGCATAGTGAGGGCGACATGTTGGACAATCTTCCGCGCGGAACGATCTGTATCGAAGACATCGAAATGGGTATGACCCGGCACCTGCGCAAAGTGGTGACGGACGAAGACATCGAGATGTTCGCCCAGGTCTCGACCGACCGGAACCCGGTGCATCTGGATGACGACTATGCCCGCGATACGATTTTCGAAGGGCGCATCGCCCACGGGATGCTGACCGCTGGTCTGATCTCGGCCGTGATCGGCGAACAGCTTCCGGGCCATGGGACTGTCTACATGGGTCAGTCGCTCAAATTCCTTGCGCCGGTCCGCCCCGGCGACATGGTCTATGCCGAGGTCAAGGTGATCGACATCGACTTTGCCAAGCGCCGAGTCAAGCTGGACTGCCACTGCTCGGTCGATGGCAAGAAGGTCCTGGTAGGCGAGGCCATGGTTCTGGCCCCCTCGAGGAAGTTCGACTGACGGCAGGTTTTATTGACCAGCCAAGCCCCGGTCTGGAACTGCCGCTTGAACCCGGTGGACAGTCCCGCTAGGCAAGCCCCATGCAGATCATCCGGGACTACAAGTATGTCGATCCAGAGGACCGCGGCGCCAGCGCCGCGATCGGGAATTTCGATGGCGTTCATATTGGCCACCAGTCGGTGATCGATCTGGCCCGGAAGGCATGCCCCGATGCGCCCTTGGGCGTTCTGACCTTCGAGCCGCACCCGCGCGAATATTTCGCCCCGGAAGCCCCGCCCTTTCGTCTGATGCGCGGCAATGCGCGTGCGCACCGGCTGGAGAAGCTGGGTGTGCAGAAACTGTACGAACTGCCGTTCAACGCCGCGCTCGCCGGGCTGACGCCCGAGGAATTCGCCAGCAACGTGATCTGCGAAGGTTTGGGTCTGGCCCATGTGGTGATCGGGGCCGATTTCTGTTTCGGTAAAGGCCGCAGCGGCACCGCGCAGGATATGGTGCAGTTCGGCCGGCAGATGGGGTTCGGCGTCACCATCGCCCCATTGATGCAGCAATCCGCTCACGTGGTCTCGTCCACCGCGATCCGGCAAGCCCTGAGCGATGGTCGCCCGCGGGACGCGGCGGCCATGCTGGGCCACTGGCACCGGATCGAAGGCGAGGTGATCGGCGGCGAACAGCGCGGCCGCGAATTAGGCTTTCCGACGGCCAATATGTCGATCGAAGGAATCCACCCCCCGAAATTCGGCGTCTATGCGGTTCTGGTCGACGTGCTGGATGGCCCGCATGCCGGCAGCTATCACGGGGCGGCCTCGGTCGGGGTGCGGCCAATGTTCCATGGCGAGGTCCCGAATATCGAAACCTTCCTGTTTGACTTCTCCGGCGATCTCTATGGTGCGACCCTCTCGGTGGGCCTGGTCGAATTCCTGCGCCCTGAGATGACCTTTGACGGCCTCGATGCTCTGATCGCCCAGATGACCGAAGACTGCGATCGCGCGCGCAAGATCCTGGCCGCGACATGAGCAAGGATCCGATCGACCGCGCCGGGCTGACCCCACGTTTTTGGGAGCGCAAACCCCTGCAAAAGATGACCCCGCGTGAATGGGAAGCCCTGTGCGACGGCTGCGGCAAGTGCTGCCTGAACAAACTCGAGGACGAGGACAGCGGCGAGGTTGCCCTGACCCGTGTCGCCTGCCGGCTGCTGGATGACGCGACTTGCCGCTGCACCCAGTATGACATCCGCCACCAGTTCGTACCGGAATGCATCGTCATGCGCCCGGACAACATTCACGAACACGCCTACTGGTTGCCGCAGACCTGCGCCTACCGCCTGTTGTGGGAGGGCAAGCCCCTTTACGATTGGCACCCGTTGCTGTCAGGGTCGCCCGACAGCGTCCACGCCGCTGGCGTTTCGGTTCAGGGCCTGACCGTGTCCGAATTCGAGACGCCCGAGGAAGAGTGGGAAGACTACATCATCGAGGAGCCAACCTGATGCATTTCGCCTCTGACAATTCCGGGCCCGTCCACCCCGAGGTCCTGACCGCTCTGGCCGAGGCCAATCAGGGCTATCAGATGGCTTACGGCGCCGACGATCTGATGAACGAAGTGCGCGACCGGATTCGGGCCATCTTTGAGGCGCCCGGGGCAGCGGTCTATCTGGTGGCGACCGGAACGGCGGCCAACTCGCTGGCCCTGGCGACCCTGTCGCAACCGTGGGAGACCATATTCTGCTCGCCCGTCGCGCATATTCATGAGGACGAGTGCAACGCGCCCGAATTCTACACCGGCGCCAAGCTGACGCTGGTTCCGGGCGGCGACAAGATGCAGCCGGATGCACTGCGCCGCACCATCGCCGCAGAAGAGACCCGCGGCGTGCACGGTCCTCAGCGTGGCCCGGTGTCGATCACTCAGGTGACCGAGCGGGGCTCGGTCTATTCGCTGGCCGAGCTGCAAGCGCTGTGCGGGGTCGCCAAGGAGTTCGGCCTGCCCGTCCACATGGATGGCGCACGGTTCACCAATGCGCTGGTCACGCTGAACTGCTCTCCGGCCGAGATGACGTGGAAGGCGGGCGTGGATGCGGTCAGCTTTGGCGGCACCAAGAACGGGCTGATGGGGGTCGAAGCGGTGATCTTCTTCGACGAAAGCAAGGCCTGGGAGTTCGAGTTGCGCCGCAAGCGCGGGGCGCATCTGTTTTCCAAGCACCGGTATCTGTCGGCCCAGATGGCGACCTATCTGCGCGATGATCTGTGGCTGCGATCGGCCCGAAAGGCGAACGCCAACTGTGCGCGTCTGGCCGATGGGCTGCGGGCTGCGGGTGCGCAGTTTCTGCATGAACCCCAGGCCAACATCATCTTTGCCAGCTTTCCCCGCAGCCTGCACAAGCGGCTGCACGCGGCCGGTGCGGTCTATCACCTGTGGGGCGGCTCGCTGGACGGCCCGGACGAGGACGAGATGCTCGCCTGCCGGTTCGTCTGCGACTGGTCGACACCGACCGAAGAAATCGACCGGTTCCTGGCGCTGCTCTAGGCGCGCCAGAACGCCTCGACCTGCGCTGCCGTCTCGCCCGGGTGCGAGATGGGCAGCATGTGCCCTGCCCCCTCAAGAACAGCCAGCCGGGCATCGGGCAAGCGGGCGCGCAGCCCGGCATTGACCACCGCCATGATCGGGTGCGAGGCCGAACCATGCAGCAGCAGGATCGGCATCGTAGCCCGCGCCATGGCCGTCGGGGCCAGCAGGCCAGTGGTATCGCGGAACAGCGGCCCCTCGACCGCGCCAACCACGCCAACACCCCGGATCATCGCATTTCGGGTCCGCTCGGGCAGATCCGGCCAGCGCGGGCTACGGTCGGTCGTGCCCCACATGCGGTTGAACAGGCGGGCGGCCCGGGGCGCGTCGCCTTCAGCAAGGGCGGCTTTGTAGGGCTGAGACTCGGCCGCGTGTTGCGCCGCAAGCGCAGGCGCGTCTTGGTGGGCGACGGCAAAGAACACGGGTTCGATCAGAACGGCGCTGCGCACCAGGTCCGGGTATTCGATGGCCAGCCGCAGCGCGACCATCGCACCGAAACTATGCCCGATCACGTCCATCGGCTCGCTCAGCTGCGCCCGCGACAGGGCTGTGGTCAGGTCGAAGAAATCTCCCTGCCCGTCCCAATCCGGGCTGCGCCCGTGCGACAGCATGTCGGGTGCGATCAGCGTGGCTCGGTTGCCCAAAGCGGCCGCCAGACCCGACCACGCACCGGAATGCGCGATCGTACAATGCAGCGCCAGCACCTTTCGGGTGCCCGCCCCAAGAGTGCGAACGTGAACGGGCGGCAGCACGGGCTTGGCCTTGGTCATGCCTTGAGCGTCGCCAGATGCTGGTCCAGATCCTCAAGCCGGTCCTGCCCCCAGAACCTTTGGTCGTCTTGCGTGATGTAGAAAGGCGCGCCAAACACGCCGCGGTCCACCGCTTCTTCGAGATTGGCGGCGTAGGTCTCGGCCCCGATCAGCAGGCCGCTGTCGGCCAGCGCCGGGTCAAAGCCCGCCCCGGCCAGACAGTCGCGGATCACGTCATCCTGCGCGATGTCCCTGTCCTCGGCCCAGCAGGCGCGCAGAAAGGAATGGCACAGTTTGCCCACGTCGCCCGATCCATCCTGAATGGCCGCGATGATGGCGTATGAGGACGGCGCTGCGTTGGTCGGCCAATGTGCAGGTTGCAGGTTGAACGGCAGGCCCGTCTTCTTGGCTTGGCGCACCAGTTCCTGCGCACGATACTCGATGCGCGACGGGTGGCGGTCCTTGGGGGGCACGCCGCCGGTGCGCCCGAACAGCGCTATGATGTCAACAGGCTTGTACGCGATAGTGGCGCCGTGCTTGGCCGCGATCTCCTCCAGCCGCAGTCCGGCGAGGTAGGAATAGGGCGACAGTGTCGCAAAAAAGTATTCAATGTCGGCCATGTGCACTTTCTCCACCCTGTTATCTTTGCGTGACGTTAAGGCCATGCTAAGCGGTGTCAACATCACGAATCTGTCACATTGCCACTGCTGCCCGGGGACCTCAGCCGATGCCGACACGTCACGAACCCAAGCTTATCGCTGGGAACGCAAACCTTCCGCTTGCCGAATCCATTGCACGCCGCATGAGCCTGCACCGCGGTGTCGAGCAGGGGTTGGTCGATGCCCGCGTCGAACGCTTCAACGACGGAGAAATCTTCGTCGAGGTGTTCGAAAACGTCCGCGGCGAGGACATGTTCATCATCCAGCCGACCTCGAACCCGGCCAATGACAACCTGATGGAGCTGCTGATCATCGCCGACGCATTGCGCCGGTCTTCGGCGCGTCGGATCACGGCTGTGATCCCCTATTTCGGCTACGCTCGTCAGGACCGCCGCACCAAGGCCCGCACCCCGATCAGCGCCAAACTGGTGGCCAACATGCTGACCGGTGCCGGGATCGAGCGGGTTCTGACCATGGATCTGCACGCCGCCCAGATCCAGGGCTTTTTCGACATCCCAGTCGACAACCTCTATGCCTCGCCGATCTTTGCGCTGGACGTGAAGAACCAGTTCAAGGACCGGCTGGACGAAATCATGGTCGTCTCGCCCGACGTGGGCGGCGTGGCCCGTGCCCGCGAACTGGCCAAACGCATCAACGCCCCGCTGTCGATCGTGGACAAGCGCCGCGAAAAGGCCGGAGAAGTGGCCGAGATGACCGTGATCGGCGACGTGACCGACAAGATCTGCCTGATCGTGGATGACATCTGCGACACCGCCGGGACCCTGTGCAAGGCGGCGCAGGTCCTGATGGACAACGGGGCCAAGGAAGTGCATTCCTACATCACCCATGGCGTCATGAGCGGCCCCGCCGTCGAGCGGGTATCGAACTCGGCGATGAAATCGCTGGTTCTGACCGACACGATCCAGCCCACCAAGGAAATCCAGGATGCCAAGAACATCCGCACGGTTCCGACCGCGCCGATCTTTACTCAGGCGATCCTGAACATCTGGAACGGAACCTCAGTGTCGTCCCTGTTCGAAGACAAAACCCTGACCCCGATCTACGAGACGCTGTACCACACGAGCTGACCGGGCGGTCGCCTGGACCTTCACGACCCCAAAGCGAAAACCGCTCAGCCGGTTTTCGCTTTTTTTCGTTGCCCGACAAAGCCGGTCACGAGATGTCCCAGTCATCCGGATGCGAAACCTCGCCGGTTGCCGTCCATGCGACCCGAATTCGGGCGATGCGGGTGTCGGACCATGTGCGAAACACAGCGTCAAAACCTTGCGGGGTGATGTTCTCGGCCAACAATTCGGCGCGCAGCGCCGAAGACGTATCGACATCCCAAAGAGAAACGCCAATCTGCACGACCGGGGCCGAGCGGAAAGCTTCGTTGAAGCGAATGGCGGCGCGCCGCTCGCGCGGCCCTTCGCCTGTCCACATATCGCCGCCGTCGGCGAATTCCGAAAACAAGACCGTCTCGCCTTGGTCAATTCCAATAGGGTGAGTCAGAAATTTCTTCATCATTCTTCTTTGGCTTGAATTTCCGAAGCTTAGCCCTGCACCCTGACAAAATCACGACAAAAAAACGGCCCCGCAGCAGCAGGGCCGTTTCCAATTCCGATAGTGCAGTGGCCTTACAGGCTCATATGCGTTCCCAGCGCTTCCATGTCGGCCAACAGCTTGGCTGCCTCGTCGACAATGGTCTGCTCGCCGTTTTCCTTCGCCGCCTCGTGCGAGGCGCGTGCCTCGGCAATCAGCTCGTCCAGATGGGTGCGGGTCACTTCGTCAACCGGGATGGCCTTTTCGGCCAGCACCGACAGGGCATCGCCGTTGATCTGGGCAAACCCGCCGGTGACCAGGTATTCGCTGGTCCCTTCGGGCGCTTCGACCTTCAGGATGCCCGGACGCAGCGTGGTGATCGTGGGGGCATGATCGGGCATCGCCGTCATGTCCCCGTCCGCGCCGGGAATCTGGACCGCGCTGGCCTGAAGCGAAGCAAGGCTCCGCTCCGGGCTGACGAGGTCGAATTGCATCGTGTTTGCCATCGGGGATACTCCTTAGGCAGCTGCTGCGGCCATCTTCTCGGCTTTGGCGATCACTTCATCGATGCCACCAACCATCAGGAAGGCCGCTTCGGGCAGGTGGTCGAATTCGCCGGCCACGACACGCTCGAACGAGTCGATGGTAACTTCCAGCGGAACCTGAACACCCGGCGAACCGGTGAAGACTTCGGCCACGTCGAACGGCTGCGACAGGAAGCGCTCGATCTTACGGGCGCGGGCCACGGTCAGCTTGTCCTCTTCCGACAGTTCGTCCATGCCGAGGATGGCGATGATGTCCTGCAGCGACTTGTAGCGCTGGAGGATCTGCTGAACGTCGGTCGCAACCTTGTAGTGACGCTCACCGACGATGGCCGGGTCAAGCAAGCGCGAGGTCGAGTCAAGCGGGTCCACGGCCGGGTAGATACCCTTTTCCGAGATCGCACGGTTGAGAACGGTGGTTGCGTCCAGGTGCGCGAACGAGGTTGCCGGCGCAGGGTCGGTCAAGTCGTCCGCGGGCACGTAGATCGCCTGCACCGACGTGATCGAGCCCTTCTTGGTCGAGGTGATGCGTTCCTGCAGGGCGCCCATGTCGGTGGCCAGCGTCGGCTGGTAGCCCACAGCCGAAGGAATACGACCCAGCAGAGCCGACACCTCGGAGCCCGCCTGCGTGAAGCGGAAGATGTTGTCGACGAAGAACAGAACGTCGGTACCGGACTGGTCGCGGAACTGCTCGGCTAGGGTCAGACCGGTCAGAGCAACACGGGCACGCGCCCCCGGAGGCTCGTTCATCTGGCCGTAGACCAGGGCCACCTGGCTTTCCGACAGGTTGTCGGGCTTGATGACGTTAGATTCGATCATCTCGTGGTACAGGTCGTTCCCTTCACGGGTCCGTTCACCAACACCGGCGAACACCGAGAAGCCCGAGTGCACTTTCGCGATGTTGTTGATCAGCTCCATGATCAGAACGGTCTTGCCCACACCGGCGCCGCCGAACAGACCGATCTTACCGCCTTTGGCGTAGGGGGCCAGCAGGTCAACGACCTTGATGCCGGTGACCAGGATTTCCGACTCGGTCGACTGTTCGTCGAACGAGGGGGCGGGCTGGTGGATGGCGCGGGTTTCAGTCGCTTCGACCGGGCCTTTTTCGTCGATCGGCTCGCCGACCACGTTCAGGATGCGGCCCAGGGTGGCGTTGCCGACCGGCACCGAGATCGGTGCGCCGGTGTCAACAACCTCGGCCCCGCGGACCAAGCCTTCGGTTGCGTCCATCGCGATGGTACGGACGGTGTTCTCACCCAGGTGCTGGGCAACTTCCAGCACCAGGCGCTTGCCGTTGTTTTCAGTTTCCAGCGCGTTCAGAATTTCAGGCAGCTGATCGTCGAAGTGCACGTCGACGACGGCCCCGATGATCTGTGTGACTTTGCCTTTTGCATTCGCCATGTTTCGTCTCCGGTTTGTCTCTACAGCGCTTCGGCGCCGGAAATGATTTCAATCAGCTCGTTGGTGATCACGGCCTGACGCGAGCGGTTGAACTGGATCGTCAGCTTGTCGATCATCTCGCCCGCGTTGCGCGTCGCGTTGTCCATCGCGGACATCCGTGCACCCTGTTCCGAGGCCCCGTTTTCAAGCAGAGCCGAGAAAATCGCCGTGGCGACCCCCTTGGGCAGCAAATCGGCCAGAATGGCCTCTTCGCTGGGCTCGTAGTCGAACACGGCGCCGCTGTCGTCCCCTTCGGCATCCTCGAACGAGGCGGGGATGATCTGCTGGGCCGTCGGGATCTGGGTCACGACGTTCTGGAACTTCGCGTAGAAGATCGTGGCAACGTCGAATTCACCCGCGTCGAAACGCGACAGGATGTCCTTTGCGATGTCCTGCGCATTGGCATAGCCGATGCGCTTGACTTCGCTCAGGTCGATGTGACCGACGAACAGGTCGCCATAGTCACGCTTGAGCGCGTCGCGACCTTTCTTGCCTACGGTCAGGATCTTGACCGTCTTGCCCTTGCCGCGCAGCTCGTCCGCCTTGGCGCGGGCCAGGCGGGCGATGTTCGAGTTGAAGCCGCCGCAGAGCCCACGCTCGGCCGTCATCACGACCAGGAGGTGGACATCGTCGCTGCCCGTGCCGCGCAGCAGCTTGGGGGCGCTGTCGCTGCCCCCGACCGATGCTGCCAGCCCCGCCATCACGGCATTGAACCGCTCGGCGTAGGGGCGCGACTGTTCCGCAGCTTCCTGGGCGCGGCGCAATTTCGCGGCCGCGACCATCTGCATGGCCTTGGTGATCTTGCGGGTCGATTTGACCGACTCGATCCTGTTTTTAAGGTCCTTAAGACTTGGCATCGCCGCGTCTCCTTAAGCGAAGGTTGCGGCGTATTCGTCCAGCGCAGCCTTGATCTTGTCGGCAGCCTCGCCCTTGATCTTGGGATCTTCGTCGGTGATCCACTGCAGCAGATCGGCATGCTTGCCGCGCAGATGCGCCAGCAGACCGGCCTCATAGCGGCCAACGTCCGAAACGTCGATCTTGTCGAGATAGCCGTTGGTACCGGCGAAGATCACGCAGACGATTTCCGCGTTGGTCAGCGGCGAGTACTGCGGCTGCTTCATCAGCTCGGTCAGACGCGCACCACGGTTCAGCAGCTGCTGGGTTGCGGCATCGAGGTCAGAGCCAAACTGCGCAAAGGCAGCCATTTCGCGATACTGGGCCAGTTCCAGTTTCACCGGACCGGCAACCGACTTCATCGCGTTGGTCTGAGCCGACGAACCCACGCGCGAAACCGACAGACCGGTGTTCACGGCGGGGCGGATACCCTGATAGAACAGCTCGGTTTCCAGGAAGATCTGGCCGTCGGTGATCGAGATCACGTTGGTCGGAATAAAGGCCGACACGTCCCCACCTTGGGTTTCGATGACCGGCAGGGCGGTCAGCGAACCGGCGCCGAAGTCCTCGTTCAGCTTGGCCGAACGCTCCAGCAGGCGCGAGTGCAGGTAGAAAACGTCGCCCGGATAGGCTTCACGCCCCGGCGGACGGCGCAGCAGCAGCGACATCTGACGATAGGCGACGGCCTGTTTCGACAGGTCATCGTAGATGATCAGGGCGTGGCGGCCGTTGTCGCGGAAGTATTCAGCCATCGCGGTTGCGGCATAGGGTGCCAGGAACTGCATCGGCGCCGGGTCGGACGCGGTTGCGGCCACGACGATCGAGTATTCGATGGCGCCGGATTCTTCCAGTTTCTTCACCAGCTGGGCCACGGTCGAACGCTTCTGGCCGATGGCCACATAGACGCAGTACAGCTTTTTCGATTCATCGTCGCCGGCGGCGTCGTTGTAGACCTTCTGGTTCAGGATGGTGTCCAGAGCCACGGCGGTCTTGCCGGTCTGACGGTCACCGATGATCAGCTCGCGCTGGCCGCGGCCGATCGGGATCATAGCGTCAACCGACTTCAGGCCGGTCGCCATCGGCTCGTGCACCGATTTACGCGGGATGATGCCCGGCGCCTTGACGTCGGCGACGCCGCGCTGCTTGGCATTGATCGGGCCCTTGCCGTCCAGCGGGTTGCCCAGGCCGTCAACGACGCGGCCCAGCAGTTCGTCACCAACCGGAACGTCCACGATCGACTTGGTGCGCTTGACGGTGTCACCTTCCTTGATGTCACGGTCCGAGCCGAAGATCACGACACCGACGTTGTCGGCCTCGAGGTTCAGCGCCATGCCCATGATGCCGCCGGGGAACTCGACCATCTCGCCTGCTTGCACGTTGTCCAGGCCGTACACACGGGCGATACCGTCACCGACGCTCAGCACACGGCCGATTTCGGCCACTTCGGCTTCTTGACCAAAATTCTTGATCTGGTCCTTCAGGATCGCAGAAATCTCTGCAGCTTGGATACCCATTTATCCGACCTCTTTCATTGCATTCTGTAGGGAGTTGAGCTTGGAGCGGATCGAGCTGTCGATCATCTGCGAGCCCACTTTGACGACAAGACCACCGATGAGGCTTTCATCGACGGTCGCATGGATGGTCACGTCCTTGCCCACGCGCTCGGACAGTGTCTTGGACAGCTTTTCAAGCTGGGTCTTGGTCAGCGATTTGGCCGACACGACTTCGGCAGTGATTTCCCCGCGCTCCTCGGCCAGCATCTCGCGCAGGACCTTGATCAACTGCGGCAGCACGAACAGCCGGCGTTTCTGCGCCATCAGCGCCAGCGTGTTGCGCAGGATCGGGTTCAGCCCCATCTTTTCGGCAACGGCAGTGATCGCCTTCTGCTGGTCGGCGCGCGAAATCAAAGGTGAAGAAATCACGTCGCGCAACTCGGCGCTTTCGCTCAGGGCCTCCGACAGGTCGTTGATGCCGGATTCCAGGCCCGCAAGGTCATTGTTCTCTTTTGCGATCTCGAAGATCGCCGTGGCATAGCGCTTGGCGATGCCCGTGGAAATCGAAGCTGGTTCGGACACGTCCACCCTTCCGATATTTTAGGCCCCGGATTTGCACGGCAACAGCCAGCCCGGGGGCGTGAAGAAACCCCGTCCTTGAAGGGCGGGGATCAAAATCACCGGGGATGTAGCAGAGCCAATCCAACCTAGCAATATGTTATGCCGGATGGCAGTTTATCCACAAAACCTTTGATTTCATGCACTTACGTCAAGTGCGACCCTTTGAACCCATCTAGCGCGGTGAAAAATGTTACCAGGTTGCGGGTTTTTGCGATTCCTGTGGCCGATTTCCCTCAGCTTTTCGCCTCTGTGCCTGACCTTCCGCGCCTAGGCCATCACGCCGGCTTCAACAGCCCGTCCAGCGCTTTGATCGGGCGTTTTTGCCGATCTTTCGTGACGCTGCCGCTGGGAGGAAACACCTGCTTGCCGGCCTCGACCATCAGCACCCCGCCGGCCATGATCGTCGGAATGCGCTGGCCGGCTTTCTCGATCAGACTGCCCGAGCGCAGCCAGAAGCGCCGAAACGACGGCGGCATGTAGAGGGCCGAGCAGTGTTTTTCGGGCAGGAAATGGTGAGCCCGCAGCTGTTTGTCCAACTGGGTCGCCGAGTACGGGTGGCCATACCCGAACGGCGTGCGATCGGTCCGTGACCACAGCCCGGCCCGGTTGGGCACTACGAATATGGCGCGTCCGCCGGGGCCCAGCACGCGCCAGCATTCCTCCAGCAACTGGCTGGGCCGTTCTGAGGTTTCCAGCCCGTGCATCACTACCAGCTTGTCCACATGTCCGGTCTCAATGGGCCACGCGGTTTCTTCGGTCAGCACCGACACATTGGGCATTCCCGCGGGCCAGGGCATCACCCCCTGCGGGCCGGGCATCAAGCCCACCACACGCCGCGCATCCGCCAGATACGGACGCAACAGCGGAACGGCAAAGCCGAACCCCGCAACCGTCTGTCCTTTGGCCTCGGGCCAAAACTCGACCAACCGCCCACGAATGGCGGCCTGCGCGGCCCGCCCCAACGTGCTGCGATAGTAGAAGTTTCTCAGATCCTGCACATCGAGATGCATTGCGGACACCTGGTCAATCGGCTTAGCTGGCCGCAGTCTAGCAACGAAAGGGCAAAAGGCCATGCCTCTTGAAATCGTCACCGTTCCGTGCCTCAGCGACAACTACGCCTTTCTGGCCTATGACGCGACCACCGGCGAAACGGCCCTGATCGACGCCCCCGATGCCGGCCCGATCTTGTCCGAACTCGACGCACGCGGCTGGCGCCTGACCCATGTGCTGCTGACCCATCACCACTGGGACCACGTCGATGGCTTGGCCGACATACTGGACCGGCACCCAGCCCAGGTCGTCGGCGCCGCGGCCGACGCGCATCGTCTTCCCAGCCTGGATATGCAGGTGGCCGAGGGCGACCTGTTCGAAATCGGCGGCGAACCTGTCGAGGTCTTTGACGTTTCGGGACACACGGTGGGCCATGTTGCCTATTACATGCCGCAAAGCCATGCGGTGTTCACCGCCGACAGCCTGATGGCGCTGGGCTGCGGCCGCCTGTTCGAGGGCAACGCCGAGCAGATGTGGTCCTCGTTGTCCAAACTGGCCGCCCTGCCCGACGATACGCTGGTCTGTTCCGGGCACGAATATACCCAGTCCAACGCGCGGTTTGCCTTGACCGTCGATCCGGAAAACCCCGCCCTGCAACGACGCGCTGCCGAAATCGACGCGGCGCGGGCGGCAGGCCGACCGACCGTTCCGTCATCATTGGGCCTGGAAAAGGCAACGAACCCGTTTCTGCGCGCCAGGGATCCCGCGATTCAGGCGCATCTGGGCATGGTCGGCGCAGACCCCGTCCAGGTTTTTGCCGAGATCAGGGCTAGAAAAGACCGTTTTTGATGCCTAAATGCCCTTCATCACGGACACGGTCGCAGTAAATGTGACTGTCAAGTGAAAGAAAACCCTTGAAGCGTCGGCCTGATCAACCAAACTCTAATAGTATGAGGTCATGGTTGGGATGGGGATCCGACCCATTCTCGAACCCCCTGTCCGGCCCAATACTAGAGGAGCACCCGCGTGCCTTCATTCTCGAGCACACTTGAACAAGCCATCCATGCGGCCCTGGCGGCGGCGAACGAACGGCGTCACGAATTCGCAACACTGGAACACCTTCTGCTGGCGTTGCTTGAGGAGCCCGACGCGGTGCGCGTCATGAAGGCGTGCAGCGTGGATCTGGAAGAATTGCGCCGGTCTTTGGTCGAATTCATAGACGAAGACCTGTCGAACCTCGTCACCGACATCGACGGGTCCGAGGCGGTGCCGACCGCGGCATTCCAGCGCGTGATCCAGCGAGCGGCGATTCATGTCCAAAGTTCGGGTCGGACCGAGGTGACCGGTGCGAACGTGCTGGTGGCCATTTTCGCCGAGCGTGAAAGCAACGCCGCCTATTTCCTGCAAGAGCAGGACATGACCCGCTATGACGCGGTGAATTTCATCGCGCATGGTGTGGCCAAGGACCCGGCCTATGGCGAAAATCGCCCGGTCACCGGGGCTGATCAGGGCGAAGAGGAAACCCAGTCCTCTGCCGGCGAAGCCGACCAGAAGGAAAGCGCGCTGGGCAAGTATTGCGTGGACTTGAACGCCAAGGCCCGCGCAGGCGATGTCGATCCGCTGATCGGTCGCGCCGACGAGGTCGAGCGCTGCATTCAGGTTCTGTGCCGCCGACGCAAGAACAACCCGCTGCTGGTGGGTGATCCGGGTGTGGGCAAGACGGCGATTGCGGAAGGACTGGCCTACAAGATCGTTCAGGGCGACGCGCCCGAGGTGCTGTCGAACACGACCATCTATTCGCTGGACATGGGCGCGCTGCTGGCCGGCACGCGCTATCGCGGCGATTTCGAAGAGCGGCTCAAGGCCGTGGTGACCGAGCTTGAGGACCACCCCGACGCCGTGCTGTTCATCGACGAGATTCACACCGTGATCGGTGCGGGTGCCACGTCGGGCGGGGCCATGGATGCCTCGAACCTGCTGAAACCCGCGTTGCAGGGCGGCAAGCTGCGCACCATGGGCTCGACCACCTACAAGGAGTTCCGACAGCACTTTGAGAAGGACCGCGCGCTGTCGCGCCGGTTCCAGAAGATCGACGTGAACGAACCCTCGGTCGAGGACAGCGTGAAGATCCTGCGCGGCCTCAAACCCTATTTCGAAAAGCATCACGACATCAAATACACCGCCGACGCGATCAAGACCGCGGTCGAGCTGTCCGCACGTTACATCAACGACCGCAAGCTGCCCGACAAGGCGATCGACGTGATCGACGAGGCTGGTGCCGCTCAGCATCTGGTGGCCGAAAGCAAACGGCGCAAGACCATCGGCGTCAAGGAGATCGAGGCCGTGGTGGCCAAGATCGCACGCATCCCGCCCAAGAACGTCACAAAGGACGATGCCGAGGTTCTGAAGGACCTTGAGAACTCGTTGAAACGGGTGGTGTTCGGGCAGGATCAGGCAATCGAAGCTCTGTCCAGCGCGATCAAGCTGGCGCGGGCCGGTCTGCGCGAACCGGAAAAACCCATCGGCAACTACCTGTTCGCTGGTCCGACCGGTGTCGGCAAAACCGAGGTCGCCAAGCAGCTGGCCGACCAACTGGGCGTGGAACTGCTGCGTTTCGACATGTCGGAATACATGGAGAAACACGCGGTCAGCCGTCTGATCGGCGCGCCTCCGGGTTATGTCGGCTTCGATCAGGGCGGACTGCTGACCGACGGCGTCGACCAGCACCCGCATTGCGTGCTGCTGCTGGACGAGATTGAGAAGGCCCACCCGGACGTGTTCAACATCCTGCTGCAGGTGATGGACCACGGCGAGCTGACCGATCACAACGGCCGGACGGTGAATTTCCGCAACGTGGTTCTGATCATGACCTCGAACGCGGGCGCGCAGGAACAGGCTAAGGCCGCCATCGGCTTTGGCCGCGACCGGCGCGAGGGCGAGGATACGGCCGCCATCGAACGGACATTCACGCCCGAATTCCGCAACCGTCTGGACGCGGTGATCTCGTTCGCCCCGCTGCCGAAAGAGGTCATCCTGCAGGTGGTCGAGAAATTCGTTCTGCAGCTCGAGGCGCAGTTGCTGGATCGTGGCGTGACCATCGACCTGACCCCGAAGGCTGCCGAATGGCTGGCTGACAAGGGCTATGACGACAAGATGGGCGCCCGCCCATTGGGTCGCGTGATCCAGGAGCACATCAAGAAGCCCCTGGCCGAAGAGCTGTTGTTTGGCAAGCTGGCAAAGGGCGGCGTGGTTCGCGTGTCGGTCAAGAAGGGCGAGTTGGATCTGGAGATTCTCGGCCCTGAAAACCCGCGGATTTCCGGCAACAAACCGCCACTGTTGACAGCGGACTGACCCCGATGGGACATCAGACATGGGACCCGGCAGCGCTGCTGCCGGGTTTTTTCATTCGTTGCTCCCGTTTGGCGGGCCCAGCGACGGATCGGCACCAGCCAACCGTATAATCCGAAACAGCCATCCAATTCGGAAAACGGTATGACCCGCCAAATCGCAATTATCTGGACAATTGCCCTTGCGACCACAGCCATAGGCTGCATTGCCATGGCAGGAACCGGCCCAGGCGATGCGCCTGGGACCATCGCGACTTTTTTCTTCGATATGCAACTGCATTGAGGCGGACAACCGGCTGCCGACGTCCGTTCGAAATTCGCCGTGTCAGCGTTCGGTCAGCTTCAGCTCGATCCGGCGGTTTCTTGCGCGGGCTTCGGACGTGTCGGCGTTATCCACGGGCTGAAACTCACCAAACCCGTTGGCGGCAAGCCTATTGGGCGGGATTCCCAGTTCGTCGACCATGTAGCGCACGACCGACAAGGCCCGCGCCTGACTGAGCTCCCAATTATCGCGATACCGCCCGCCGGGCGTCACCGGAACGTTGTCGGTATGACCGTCCACACGGATCACCCAGTTTAGTTCCGATGGGATTTCTGCCGCCACGCCGCGCAGGATGTTGGCAACCTTGGCGACTTCGCGCTTGCCGTCTTCCGACAGGACGGCCGACCCCGGCGGGAACAGAACCTCGGAAGAGAACACGAAACGGTCGCCCTCGATGCGCACACCCTCCTGGTTGCCCAGAACGTCCCGCAGCCGGCCGAAGAACTCGGAACGATAGCGTTGCAGATCCTCTGCCTGCCGCGCAAGCTCTTGGTTCTGGCCGGCCAGTTTCTCGGCCTCGGCCTCAAGGCGGATCCGTTCCGCCTCTTCCAGAAGCCGCCGTTTCCTCTCCTCCGAAGCAGCCCGCGCCAGCGCCGCGTTCAGGTCCTGCCCAAGCGTCTGAATCTGCACCTCGGCGGCAGCGTTGCGTTCCTTGTAGTCATCCAACAGAGCCTGCAGCGACCCCAATTGATTGCGCAAAGCGGCTATCTGCTGGTTCAGCAGAGCCGTCTGGCGCTGCGCCTCGGTCGAAATGGCCTTTTCCTCGGCCAGCGTCTCACGGGCTATCTCCAACAGGGCCACGCGCTCAGCGGCCAGCCGCCGTTGTTGGTCGGCCTCTGTCTCGGCCTCGGTTCGGGCGGCCAGCGCCGCCTCCAGCCGGGCCTTGAGTTCCTCGGGGTTCAATTCACCGAATTGCCGCTCCAGCTCGGCCTTGGCGGCCTCGGCCGCCGCCAGCAGAGTCAGGGTTTCTTCGGCCTCCTTCCGCTGCGCCTCGAGCGCCAGCGTCATCGCCGTGAGTTCGGCATCCGCGTCCTGCAGTTTCTCACGCAACGCTTCGGCGGCCGCAGCCTCGGCCAAGCGGGCGGCTTCTTCGTTGGTCAACCGGGACTGCAACTCGGAAATCTGTGCCGCCTGCTCATCGCCGGCCTTTTCCAGATCCGCCACCATCGCCTCGAGCGCCTCGCGCCGCGCCGCCGCCAGCCGCGCGGCCTCGGTCTGGGCGTCGATCTCGTTTCGGCTTTGCGCCAGCGCCAGGTTCAGCGCCTCCTGTTCGGACAGCAACTGTTGACGTTGATCTTCCAACGCGCCGATCCGGGCCTGCGTGCGCTGCTGTTCGGCCAGCAGGGCGGCCACCTGCGCCTCGAACCCGGTGATCCGCGTCTGGGCGGCCTCCAGTTCGGCGGCGCGCTGGTCCCGCTCGGCGGTCAACGAAGACACCAGCGCCTGTGCCTGTGCCAGATCCTGTTCCGTCTGCGACAGGGTTGCATTCAAGGCGCCCAGGCGGGCCTGAAGGCGACTGTTTTCCCGCTCTTCCAGCCCCAGCGCGTCGGCCAGCGCCGCAACCTTGTCCGACAGCAGGGTCAGTTCATCCTCCTGCCCCGAAATCGTTTCGCGCAGAACGAACTGCACCACCATGAAGATGGTCAGCACGAAGGTCAGCACCATCAACAGCCCTGTCATCGCATCAACGAATCCGGGCCAGACCGAGCCCTGAAAACGCTGACCGGTGCGGCGGGACAGGGCCATGATCTAGTCTCCTCCCGGGGCCGGTCGCACCCCCCCGCGCGAGGAGGTCAGCGCCTTGATCAGTACCTCGAAATCCTTGCGCAACTCGTTCATGCTGTCCTGGCGGCCGGCCGAAATCTCTTCAAGAATGCGCAGCAACTGCACGTCCATCGACCGCAGGCGCATGCGGCTTTCAGCATCGATCCCCTCGCCCGCGCCATGTTCGCGCATGTGGTCCAACAACGCCTCTTGCCCCAGCGCCACACGTTCCAGCGCGGCGGTTACGTCCTCGCCCTGCGCCTGGCGCTGGTTCATCTCGGCAATGACCTCGACCAGGCTGCTCAACCTGGCCGAGACCTCGGCCCGGTCTTCCTGCTGGGCGACGAACAGATCCTGCAGCGCGTCCATCTGTTCTGACATCGCATCCAGAACCGGCGTCAGAACGGCCAGTTCTGCGCCGCCTTCGTCGCCGGCAGCAAACCCCACCCGGGTGATCGAGGACAACCACTCCTCAAGCTCGCGGTAGAACCGGTTCTGGCCGTGGCCCGCAAACAGCTCGAGCAGCCCGACGATCAACGACCCCGCAAGCCCCAGCAGCGATGATCCAAAGGCCACGCCCATGCCCTGAAGCTGGCTTTCCAGACCGGACATGAGACGGTTGAACACGGCCAGGCCTTCTTCACCTTCCTGCGGGTTCAGGCTGCGGATCGTATCGACGATGGCCGGAACGGTCGTGGCCAGACCGAAAAAGGTGCCCAACAGCCCCAGATAGATCAGAAGGTTGGTGATGTAGCGGGTGAACTCGCGCTCTTCCTCGATCCGCACGGCCACCGAATCCAAAATCGACCGGGCCGAGCTGGCATTTAGCTGGGACCGCGCCCCGCGTGACCGCAGCAGCGACGCCAACGGGGCCAGCAATTGCGGTGTCTGGGCGTCCTCGCGGACGACGCCGCCAACGAAGGCCTCGATCCAGCGAACCGAACCGATCAACTGCGTCACCTGATAGAAACAGGCCAACACCCCGATGACAAAGACCAGAAGGATGAATCCGTTCAGATAGGGGTTCGCTTCGAAGACCGGCCGCACATAGGGAAGCGCCAGGAACACGCCCAGCCCCGAAAGACCGATTGCGATCAGCATCATCACGATTTGCCGGATCGGTTGCGAGAAATGTGGTCTCGCGCCGTGCTGTGCCTGCGCCATGCGCGTTGTTCCCGGTTTTTGCCTGCTTTGTCGAGAATCTACAGAATTTCCGCCGGCGACGCCAAGGCTTTATGCGGTCAGGCTGCGCACGCGTCGCGACAACCACTCGAGTTCCGGGTCGTGCAGGCCGATCTCGGCCAGATGTGCGGCGGTGTTGTACAGATATTCGGTGTTGGGGCCGCGCCCGCCGACGGCCACGGCTATGATCTGCGCCTGCTCTTCCAACGGCAGACCGCCGCAATACTGCACATGGTCGGGGTCGATCACATAGGTCACCGCATTCACGGTTCCTCCGGCATCCAACTGTACGTCCAGCATCTTTTCCACATAGGCCGACGAGATCAACTCCCGCTCGCGCAGTTCGTCCAGCGTGCGCGCCTCGTGGCCCCGCTCGACCGCCAGCGCCAGGCCCTTGCAGTGCGCACTGGGATGTTCATCCAGCGCCAGGACCAGCCCGGGGTTTTCTTCGGTTCCCCGGTGGTGGATCGACCGCATGCAGAACGACCGGGCATAGCCATGCAGCGTCGCGTGTTCGCGCCGGGCTACCGGAAAGCCCGGATTCCACAAAAGCGACCCGTATCCGAATACCCACATCGTCATAGTTCTGGCCCTTGCCCGTTTGGGCCTATAAACATCAATTCCGAGGCAGGAAAAAGGGCCATTCCCCATGCGCCGACTGATACGAGTTCTGATTTTTCTTGCGGTCGTCTGGAGCGCGTATTGGGCCATCGCCGGGTACGGGTTGCGCAGCGCGATCACCGGATGGTTCGACCATCAGCAGGCCCGGGGCTGGCTGGCGGATTTCGCACAGGTCCATACCTCGGGCTATCCACTGCATCACCGCACCCGGTTGGACAGCCCGGCGCTGGCGGATCCGGCGACAGGCACGGCCTGGAGCGCCGACTGGATCGAGTTTCAAAGCCCCGCCATCTGGCCCGGGCGGCAAGTGTTGCGGTTTGCCGACACGCCGCAGAGGCTGTCGTATTTCGACCAGACGGCGACCATTCAGGCCCGGGACCTACAGGCCGAACTTCACCTGCGACCGGGCGTGGCGTTGGAGTTGGAACGGATGGCCCTGTCAGCGGGTCCGTGGTCGGTCATGCGCGATGGAACCGAGTCCGCGGCCGCCGGATCGCTGCATCTGATGATGGAGCAGGTCGAGACACCTGAGAGCTATGCCGTCAAGATCAACTCGGATGCGTTCTCGCCCGGGGACGATCTGCGCGCACTCATGCGCTCGGCCACGTCCCTGCCGCAGGCGTTCGAGACGCTGAAGCTGGACATGAACGTAACCTTCGACAAAACCTGGGACCGTTCCGCGCTGGAGCAACGCCGTCCGCAACCCCGCCTGATCGACCTGCACCTTGCCGAGGTGCAATGGGGCGAACTGCGGCTGCTGGCAACCGGCGCGTTGGAGGTTGATGAACAGGGTATCCCAGTCGGCGAAATGGCGATCAAGGCCGAGAACTGGCGCGACATGATCGCCATGGCCAATGCTGCGGGTGCCCTGCCCGATCAAGCCGTTGATCCGGTCACGCGGGCACTGAACCTGCTGGCCGGACTGGGGGGTAATCCAAATGCGCTGGATCTGCAGCTGAATTTCCGCGACGGGTTCGTGGCGCTCGGCCCGTTGCCGTTGGGGCCTGCTCCGCGCCTGATCCTGCGTTAGCGGCAGTAGGGGCCGCGGCGGTAACGGGCGGTATCCAGATGGAAATGATCCCGGTGATAACGGTCGGAATTCGGCCCCAGAACCGTTCCGAACGGCCCGCACGCTCCGCGCCAGATCTTGGTCAGCTGCTTCTTCGAGGGGTTCTTGCGCCACCCGTCCAGAACTGTCACCACCTCGCCATCGGCCATTTTGAACCCCGAGATATCAATGGCCCGACCCTTGCCATGTTCCGAGATCCTGGCGCCTTTCCGGTTGTTCCGGGTGCGGCAAGCGTAGTGTGCGGCAACCTGCAGTTCGACCACTGGACCGCGCCGTTTGAACGTCGGTTTGACGGTCTTGTCGACCCATTTGTTCAACGCGATGGCCGTGCCGCAATCCATCTTCGACGGCCGGCTGAGCGCCACGCCCGACACGGACGTGATTTGGACCGCTTCCTTGATCCCGCAGGCCTGGATCTTGCCGGGTACGGTGCCGACCGGCTTGCCCTGTATGGCAATGTCGCCGCACACCGATCCCTTTTGCAGTTTGCGTTTCCTGAAAAGGATTTCCTGTTCCAGCGTTTCGGGTCGCAGATAAGGTTTCAAGGACGAATCCGGCGCGAGGAACGGCAGTGCAGCCGGGCGCGCGGCAACAGCCAGAAACTGAGCGGAAACGGGCCGCAACACGGGTCGCGTCCTTTCTGAAACGGTGATCGGGGTTGCGGTCCCTGCCGGGACATAGGCCGCCGTGACCAGGTTCGTGTCGGGCACAGGCCGTGCAATCGGAACCAAGGAAGAATCGGGCGCCGCGGCGCTGGCAGCCTGGGCCAGAACCGCCGCCACCATCGACAAGATCGTTCCCCGAGCCGCCCTCATGACTTGGCCTTTACCCGTCCGAAATCGGGGGC
The DNA here is from genome assembly GCF_059613325.1 of Ruegeria sp. BHSA191. Lineage (NCBI taxonomy): Bacteria > Pseudomonadati > Pseudomonadota > Alphaproteobacteria > Rhodobacterales > Roseobacteraceae > Ruegeria > Ruegeria sp. BHSA191. The sequence goes on along the minus strand of NZ_JBXWSH010000019.1, from coordinate 38,405 downwards.
GTCGGTGTCCTGACCCGCGTCGATGATGCCGCGCCGGATCGCCCTGGTGCGGGTGAAATAGTCGAACAGCTGCTGACCATCGCCCGTGCGAATCGCGCGCTGGAGGGCAAACAGCTCTTCGGTAAAGCGACCGAGGATTTCCAACGTCGCGTCCTTGTTGGTCAGGAACACGTCGCGCCACATGGTCGGGTCCGAGGCCGCGATCCGGGTGAAATCACGGAAACCGGCGGCAGAGTACTTGATGACCTCGGAGTCGGTGACGCGCCGCAGGTCGTCGGCCACACCCACCATCGTATAGGCGATCAGGTGCGGCGCGTGGCTGGTGACGGCCAGAACCAGATCGTGGTGATCAGCATCCATCTCGTCGACATTGGACCCCATCCCTTCCCACAAGGCGCGCAGGCGGGCGATGGCGCCGGTGTCAGACCCTTCGACCGGAACCAGCAGGCACCAGCGGTTGTCGAACAGCTCGGCAAAGCCGGATTCGGGGCCGGAATGCTCGGTCCCGGCCAGCGGGTGGGCGGGGACGAAATGCACGCCTTCGGGGATATGCGGACCGACATCCTGAATAACGTGCCGCTTGACCGAGCCGACATCCGACACGGTCGCGCCGGGCTTTAGCACCGGCGCGATGTCCTTGGCGACGGCGCCCATCGCCCCGACCGGAACACACAGGACAACCAGATCGGCGCCCTCGACCGCCTCTTGCGCGGTGTCGCAGACCCGGTCGCAAAGCCCGATGCGCCGCGCAGTGTCGCGGGTGGCCTCGGACCGGGCATAGCCTGTCACCTCGCCCGCCAGCCCAGCGCGCTTGATCGCCCAGTACATCGAAGAGGCGATCAGGCCCAACCCGATCAGCGCCACGCGATCATAGATCTGGCTCATGCGGCGCCCCCTTTGAACGCGGTGATGGCCGCAACCACGCGGCGACAGGCCTTTTCGTCGCCCACGGTGATCCGCAGTGCGTTGGGCAACTTGTAGCCCGCAACCCGGCGCACGATCAAACCTTTCGATTGCAGATAGGCGTCGCAGGCCTCAGCCTCGGCCTGATCCACGAACCGCGCGAGGATGAAATTGGTGCAGGACGGATCAGACGGAACGCCGATCTTGGCCAGTTCGGCCGACAGCCATTCGCGCAAGCGCGCGTTCTCTGCCCGACAGAACTCGACATATTCCACATCGGCCACGGCGGCCTCCGCTGCTGCGATGGCCGTCAGCGACAGGTTGAAGGGCTGGCGAACGCGGTTCAGCACGTCGATGATTTCGCGTTGCGCATAGCCCCAGCCGACCCGCATGCCGCCCAGCCCGTAAATCTTCGAGAAGGTGCGGGTCATGATTACGTTCTCGAACCGGTCCACCAGACCGGCGCCGCCGTCAAAGCCCGGTACGAATTCCGCGTAGGCGCCATCCAGGACCATCAGGCAGGTCTGCGGCAGGCCCTCGGCCAGGCGCGTCAGTTCGGCGTCCGAGATCATGGTAGAGGTCGGATTGCCCGGGTTGGTCACGAAAACGATCCGGGTGCGGTCGGTCACCGCGGCGAGGATCGCATCGACATCGACCTTGCGGTCGCGCTCGGGCACCTCGACCGGGGTCGCGCCGGCCATACGGGCGATGATCGGGTACATCGAGAATCCATGCTCGGTATGGATCACCTCGTCCCCCGGCCCGGCATAGGCTTGGGCCACGAATTGCAGCACTTCGTCACTGCCCACGCCACAAATGATCCGGTCGGGGTCCAGCCCGTGCCGCTCGCCGATCGCGGCGCGCAGGTTGTAGTGATCGGTCACCGGATAGCGATGCAGCATCGTGGCGCTGTCGCGCACGGCTTCGATCGCCTTGGGGCTGGGGCCAAAGGGGTTTTCGTTGGAACTCAGCTTGATGACGTTTTCCACGCCCTCGACATGCGACTGGCCGCCCTGATACAGCGCGATGTCCATGATGCCGGGTTGTGGGGTGATCTTGTTCATGAGGGGCTCCGTTCGTTGCGCCCCTCATACAGGTCTCAAGGCCTTGGGAAAAGCGGCAATTCCGTCACGCCGCCTTGAAGCGGGCGGTTGCCGGATCGGCGGCGTAGAACGGGGCGTATTCCTGCGTGCGGCGCGACAGGTCATTGACGCTGTCGATGATGAACTTAACCGTGTCCTCGGTCATCATGTACGAGAAGTTCAGCCGCACCCAACCCGGTTTCTTCATCTCTTCCCCGGCCGACAACGCCGCATGCAGCGCCTCCGAGGCCGCCTTGTCGATACCCAGCAGCCGATGCGCATAGGGGCCGGCGCAGGCACACCCGCCGCGCGCCTGAATCCCGTAGATGTCGCTGAGCATCCGGGTGAATAGCTGTTGGTGCACCGGTTGCCCGGTGTTGTCGCGCACCAGGAAGGAAAAGATCGGCAGGCGGTGCGGGTGATCCACACCCAACAGTGTCAGGTTCGGGTTGTCACGCCATCCCTCCAGCGCCATGCGGTTGTACAGCGCCTCGCGCCGGGCGATCTCGTCGGTGCCCACGGAATCCTTGACGATGAAGGCCAGGGCTGCGCGGATGTCGCCGATCACGTTCGGGGTTCCCGCCTCCTCGCGGGTGGCCAGATCGGAGCTGTAGTCGTGGCGCCAGGGCGAAACGAAGCTGACCGTGCCCCCGCCCGGCCAGCTGGGACAGGTGCGGCGCACGGCGCTCTGGGTCACGATCAGAACACCCGAAGCCCCCGGCCCTCCCGGAAACTTGTGCGGAGAACCGACGATGGCATCCTTGCGCGCTTCGTCCGGCCCCATATCCATCGGCAGATAGGGCCCACCCCCGGCGTAATCCCAGACCGCGCGCGCCCCGTGCCGTTTCAGCAGCCGCGTCACCGGATCGGGGTCGGTGATCACGCCCGTAACGTTCGACGCCGCCGAAAATGACCCGATCACCAGATCCGAATCCGAATGCTCGATCAGCGTCTGTTCCAGCACCGCCATGTCCGGCCCGCCCTCGGGGCCTTCGGGGATCTCGATGACCTGCGCCTTGCTCTCGCGCCAGGGCAGGATGTTCGAATGGTGCTCGTACGGGCCGATCAAGACAACCGGCCGGTCAGCCTCTTGCACTCCCATCAAACTGACCAGCCGGTTGAGCCCCGCAGTGGCACCGGACCCGGTGAAGATCACCGCGTCATCTCCCCTCGCGCCAACGATGCGGGCTATTTCCGCGCGCGCCTCGCGGCGCAGTCGCGTCATGTAGGAACCGCAATAGGAGGCCTCAGTGTGGCTGTTCGCATAGAACGGCAACACCTGCTGGGCCACAAAATCCTCGACCTGCCGTAATGCGCGGCCCGAGGCAACGTAATCCGCGTACACAAGCGGCACGTCCCCATGCAGACCCGGGATCAGAACGTTCTCTCCGATCAGCCCGTCGCGCAGGGTCGACTTGCGAGTGGCGGCTTGGATTTCTGCACGAAAATGGGACAGGGTCATGTCATTGGCTCCATACTGCGCCTCTGAATATGATCGGGTTTTCGCGAGAAAACTTCACCTTTCTTTGCTTGAATTACCGCGATTATGGGTCATATGATCCATTATGTTCGGAAAAATAGATCAAATTGACACACGCCTTCTTCGCGAACTGCAAAAGGACGCGACTCTGTCCCAGCGGGAACTGGCCGAGCGTGTCGGCCTGTCTCAAAACGCGTGCTGGCGACGCCTCAAGGCGCTGAACGACGCGGGTGTGCTCACGGGCTCAACAGCCCGGATCGCGCGCGAAAAACTGGGGTTGAACCTGGTGGTGTTCGTGATGCTGCGCACGCGTCACCACTCGGCTGAGTGGCTGAAGGCCTTTCGCAGCCATGTCCTCACCATTCCCGAGGTTGTGGATTTCCACCGGATCGGCGGCGACTATGACTATCAGCTCAAGGTCGTCACGCAGGATATGGCGAGTTATGACAAGGTTTATCAGCGCCTGATCGAGAAGGTCGAGTTGGACAGCGTGACCTCGTATTTCGCGATGGAGGCCATTGCCGAAGGACGACCGCTGCCTCTGTAAACTCTGCGTGGCCGAGGCCGGGCCGACATACGGCCCCGCCGGCCCGCGCGGGGTGTCAGTGATCCGACGCCCGGCCGTTCTTGATTGTGCCGTGATTGGCCGGGACGGCCCGCTCCTTCAGCCAATCCATACCCCCCAGCAGAAGGCCCGAAGCGACCAGAACCGCATGAATCGCAGAAAACCACCGGATCTGCTTGGCATCAACAGGCGCATCCTTTTCCTTGCTGATCTCCATCAGCAGCTTCAGAAGATGGATCGCCGAAATTTCCACGATCGAGCCCAGAAGTTTGATCTTCAAGCTCGGAAAAATCGATCTTGTCCAACCAGGCCGACCAGACACGGGTCGATCAACGTCAGAGTCGTCAGGATCGCGGTTTCAGCGCTCATCTCCATGGCCTGCGGCAGATAGTGGGCAAGCTCGCGCAGGAACACGACCATCAAAAGACCGATGGTTAGGCCCAGGCCTAGATAGAGCGGCGCCATGAACCAACGCAGCGCACAGATAGTTCGTTCGAGGATATGCTCGATGCTGAGTTTGGCGGGCACGGGACCCCCTTTCCTTGACAGGAAGCGCGCACGGACTTGACAACGAAAAGGGCCGCACGCCTTGCAGCGTACGGCCCCAAATTCGCGAATGCCGCCGTCTTAGTTCTTGGCGTAGAATTCGACGACCAGGTTGGGTTCCATCATGACCGGGTACGGCACGTCGCCCAGCGACGGGGTGCGCACGAAGGTCGCGGTCATCTTCGAGTGGTCGACATCCAGGTAATCCGGCACGTCACGCTCGGCCAGGGCAACCGCTTCCAGAACGACGGCCAGCTGCTTGGACTTGTCGCGGACCTCGATCACGTCGCCTTCCTTGACGCGGTAGCTGGGGATGTTCACCCGCTTGCCGTTCACCTTGACATGGCCGTGGTTCACGAATTGACGTGCGGCGAACACGGTCGGCACGAACTTGGCGCGATAGACCACGGCGTCCAGACGGCGCTCGAGCAGGCCGATCAGGTTTTCACCGGTATCGCCCTTCACACGCTCGGCTTCGGCGTAGATGCGGCGGAACTGCTTTTCGGTCAGGTCGCCGTAGTAGCCTTTCAGCTTCTGCTTGGCGCGCAGTTGCAGGCCAAAGTCCGACAGCTTGCCCTTGCGGCGCTGGCCGTGCTGGCCGGGGCCGTATTCGCGGCGGTTGACCGGGGATTTCGGACGACCCCAGATGTTTTCGCCCATCCGGCGGTCGATTTTGTACTTGGCAGACGTGCGTTTGGTCACGGCTGATCTCCTTCGTTAGGTCGAGGCCCAGCGGGCCACTATGAAGGGCGTTGTCCTCTTGAGGTCTCCCCCATGACAGGCATCCCCTTGCGGGGGCCACCAACACCAATGGAGCCGCGCTTATATCTGCCGAACCTGCAGAGTCAACACGCATGCGTAACAATTCCGCCAAAAGGGTGAACGGCCGGTCTCGGCGGACCAAGGAAATCCGCGCCGAAAACTGCAACCTATTTCGCGCAAGCCCGCCCCCGGCCCTTTGCCGCATTCGGCGGGAAAGCAAGCACGTTCGCTTGGGTCGCGCCGTGCGCATCGGTCCGGGTGACCGCGTTCACCGCGCTGACCCAGAATTCCTGACCACGGGCGGGGCATCCGTTTTCGAAGAACAACACCGGCTCTTTGGCGCCATCGACAAGCGCCAATTCCGCCTCGAAACTCTGAGCGCCATTTGTCAGCACAACCCTGGCAATCGGCGCGTACGGTTCAAACCCGGACAGCTGCGAAGCCGACCGTGACTGCGCCGCCCTGCTTGCTGATGCCACCGCTTGCGCGGACATCACGTGCCCGACATCGCGCAGATAGGTGACCCGGCCCATCAAAGACCAGGCGGACCCGACGGTCAAATCGGCCAAGGGCGCCGCTTCTAAACCGTCGATTTCCGTCTGCGACCAAAAAACCGCTGCGCGATTGTCATACTTGGCGTTCATCTGCCTGCCCAAACCTTTTAACGTATCACCCCTTACGCGGGCACACCTATCAAGGAAGAATCGGGCGGAAAAGAGACGGAAATGCAGCTATCACGAAAATGTTGCACCTCTGTCAAATCAAGATGATAATTCCCGCTGCGAAAAACGGATTTTCAGCCCGGGGCGTGCTGCTGCTTGCCCGATGTCTCAACATGGGACTGTCGCGTAGTCATAAATTCCACCGACACGGCGACGCACCCCTCGGACAGCAGAAAGAAAGACCCATGGTCACCAAGGCCGAGCTTGAAAAGCAGGTCGCAGATTTGAAACGCCAGCTCGAAGAAAGCTCGGAACAACAGCCCCCCGGCCTCGTTAGAGTCCGACGCGAAGGCCGCGAAAAGCGACCTCTCCGAGAAGCTGCCGGAAACGTTGGACGAATGGTCCAGCGAGCTTGATGACGTCCTGACCGAACTGGATTCGCTGCCCCACAAGAAGGCGATCCTGTTCGCCCTCGGGGTCTGTGCCCTGCGCTACATGATAGACCGTGCGCTAGGAGGGTGACAGATGAGCCGCATTTCACGAAACGCGTCCATCATTCTGCGAACCGAACGCCTGATAGCCCAGCGCAACCTGACGGTTCTGGCGAAAAGTACGGGCTTTTTCGCAGCCGCGGGGCTGGCGGCGGCGCTGGCCGTCGTGATGCTGAACATCGCGGGCTATCTTGCCCTGACGACCACCATGTCGAAACCGGTGGCCGCTCTGGTCGCTGGGGTGGTCAATCTTGGTGTGGCGCTGGTTTTTCCGGTCGTTGCCAATTCGATCAGCGCCGAAACCGACACCGCGCCGGTGGCCAAGCTGCGCAACATGGCGATCGCGGATATCGAGGCCGAATTTCAGGACACGCCGGCCGAAGCCCGCGATACGGTGCAGGGCCTCAAGGCCGTTTTGCGCGACCCGCTTGGCACCATGACCCCGGGGCTGGCCCGACTGCTTGCCATGCGATTATCCGGCACCTCAAGAAGCGCTAGGACTGAGACTTGGTCGCCGCCCCCGCGCGCGCCCCGAACCTCAGACCGTGGCGCCCTTGATCCGGATGGCGCTGCCCACGGTGCCTGCCAGCAAACCGACCAGAACTCCGATCGACAACTCCAGCGTTTCGACATTGCTGAACTGCCAATTGGCAAAGGCCAGGGTTTCCAGCAAACCCACGGCCGCACCCAGAACCGCACCCAGCCACAGCTTGCGCGTCATCATGCCCAGTGCAAGGCCCAGAATGCCGGGCAGGCTCAGGATGTTGCCGCCGATCGTCCCCAAAATCTCAAGCATGTCGTACCACTCCTAGTCGGATGTGCTGTTCAGGAATGACCGGATCTCGGCCGCGCCGGTACTTTGCACCACCTCGGTGCCAGTCACCGGCTCCAGCGATGCGACCACTTTCTGATACTCTTCCAGATAGCCCGGCGGCAGGCTGTGCGCGATGCCCTGGTGGCAGTCGATGCAGGTCATGTTCTCGTCGATCGCACGCTGGTGCTCGTTGGCGGCGCGCGTTTCCTGAATGGTGAAGTCCATGTATTCGAAATTGTGACAGTTGCGGCATTCGCGGCTGTCCGAAGTCTTCATCTTTTTTTCAAGACAGCCGAGGCCATCTGCAGGCGGTGATCCTCGTATTTCTCGGGCGTGCTGATTGTGCCGACCAGCTCGTGATAGACGTCTTTGACCGTTATGATCTTGGCTTCGATCTTGAAGCTCCATTCTTTCGGCACGTGGCAATCTGAACAGATGGCCCGTACGCCGGAGTGGTAGTTGTAGTGGATCGTTTCCCGGTATTCGCCAAGGTTGGTTTCCATCGTGTGGCACGAGACGCAGAATTCTTCGGTATTCGTCATCTCAAGCGTCCAGTGGAAACCACCCCAGAACAGGATGCCGGCCAGAAAGCCCGCCAAGACCAGAAAGCCTGCGCTGAACGCAGTGGCCGCTGTCCAGATCCACGCCCAGATGCGGCCAATCAAGCCGCGCTTTTCAGGTGAGTCTGCCATTTCGGGTGCTCCTTTCAGTCCGAAGCTGGATCAGTTTCCGGCCGAGGGCTGGAACAGGTTGTCGACCAGGGCTGGCACATCCGCCTGCGGCACGTGGCACTGGTTGCAGAAATACCGAGTGCCCGCGATCTGATCGAGCTCATTGCCTTCGCGATCCAGATAGTGGGTCATCGACAGGGTCGGCGCGTTGCGCTCACCGGCCTTGGTCCAGTCGTGGCAAGACAGGCCTTGATTGGTGCGGATGTCGATCTGCTACTGGACGATCTTGTGCGGGATCAACGCCGGCTGCTGGCGATAGTTGCGCTGCATGCGGCCCTCGACGTTGCGGTGGACCTCGTCCAGGATGACGGGCTCCTTCACATCCGCACCGCGCAAGCTCGACACCTGGGCGGATTGCGCAAAGGCAAGCCCACCCACAAGAAGCACCGGGATCAGGGCCATTGCGCCTGTCGCTATCGATTTTCTCATCTTGGCACTCCCTTACACAGGTCTGGCGGCACGCGCCTGAGGCGCGGCGGCCGGATCGGGTGGCGCGACGTCGGCGTCATTGAACCGGTGGGTAAGTTTGAAGACATCGACCGAGCACACATTGATGCAGCGGCCGCATGTTGTGCAATCGGGCGACAGGATCAGCGGGCTGGATCCCGGCTTGCCCTTCAGCGCGGGCGAGATCCCCTGGTTTTCCGGGCAGACCGCATAACAATCCATGCAGTCATCACAGGCGGCGCGATTGGTGGCGCTGACCCGCAGCAGGCTTTTGGCGCCGATCAGGCCGTAGAAGGCGCCGACCGGGCAGATGTGGCCGCACCAGCCTTGCCGGGCCACAAACAGGTCAAAATCAAAAATCGCCACGACCATCGCCCAGAAAAAACCCATGCCAAAGACCAGCCCGCGGTGCAGCATTGTGATGGGGTTCACCAGTTCCCATGCGATTACGCCGGTCAGGGCCGACACGATCAGAACCCTCACCAGTATCAACAGCCGGGTGCTGCGTTTGGGCTGCCAGCCCTTGGGCAGGTCCAGCCGACGGTGCAGCCAATGCGGGGCGTCCGTAACAGGTTTGATCGGGCACACCCAGGAACAACAGACCCGCCCGCCAATCAGCGCATAGGTCACCAGAACGATCAGCCCGCGGATCAGCGCCAGTGGCCAGCCATCAGCTCCTGCAGCAGGATGAACGGATCGGTCAGCGGCAGCAGGTCCAGCGTCAGCGATCCGGCCAGCGTGCCCTTGACGATCCAGATGCCGAACCACGGCCCCAGCAGTAACAGCACCAGAAAGAAAACCTGACTGAAGCGCCGCAGCAGCAGGAACCCATGCGCGCCGACCCATCCTTTGACCTCGCGGGTCTCGTGCCCGACGGGCATATGCGCGCGCGCCGTCATTGGCCTGCCCCTGGAAGGTTGTAACCCGGTTCGTACCCGCCCGGTGCGGCAAGGTTGTCCAGCGCCCCGGTCGGGCAGGCCGCGACACAGGGGATGTCTTCGCACATCTCGCAGGGCGCATCGCGAGCGATGAAGTACGGCGTGCCGGTCGCCACCGCATCGACACCCAACTCGGCCAGCTTCAGCGTTTCATAGGGACAGTCGCGGACGCACAACCCGCAGCGGATGCAGGCGTCCAGAAAGCCATCTTCGGGCAACGCCCCCGGCGGCCGCAGGGCCTCGGCCGGCAGGGCGCGGGCGTCGCGGGCCAGAAAGGCCAGCAACGACCCGGCGACCAAACAGCCACCCGCCGCGCGCGCCGAATCCTGCAGGAACCGGCGCCGTTGCGGCGAAAGAGGTTTGCCGACCAAAGACATCACACCCGACCTTTGCGACCCCTGCCCTTACGCCCGCTCAACGTTGCAGGCGCATTTCTTGAAGTACGTCTCTTTCGACAGCGGACAGGTCGCATCCAGTGTCAGCTTGTTGGTCAGCTGGCCCTCGCCGAACCACGGCATGAACACGAGGCCACGCGGCACTTTGTTGCGCCCGCGGGTCTCGACCCGGCTGATCACCTCGCCGCGGCGGGTGGACAGCACGATCTCCTGCCCGCGGCGCACGCCGCGTTCCTTGGCGTCCTCAGGGTGCATGAACACCACGGCGGCGGGGAAGGCGCGGTGCAACTCGGGCACGCGGCGGGTCATCGACCCGAAATGCCAGTGCTCCAGCACCCGGCCGGTGCACAGCCACAGATCGTATTCCTCGTCCGGCTCCTCGGCCGCCGGCTTGTAGCGCGCAAAGATGATCTTGGCCTTGCCGTCCTTGTGGCCATAGAATTTCACCTCGGCGCCTTCGGGCACATACGGGTCATAGCCTTCGCGGAAGCGAAAGAGCGTCTCTTTCCCGTCCACGACCGGCCAGCGCAGCCCGCGCGCCTGATGATAGGTTTCGAACGGTGCAAGGTCATGCGCTTTGCCGCGGCCAAAGCTGGGATATTCCTCGAACAGGCCCTTCTGGACTTAGAAACCGAAATGCTCGGATTCGTCGTTGTGGACCCCTTCAGCGGTCTCCGACACCGGATATTTGTCGACCTTGCCGTTGGCGAACAGCACCTCGAACAGGGTCTTGCCGCGATGCTCGGGCATCTTGGCAAGCAGTTCTTCGTCCCAGACCTCCTCGACGGTGAAGCGTTTCGAGAACTCCATCTGCTGCCACAGGTCCGACTTGGCATCGCCCGGGGGCCTTGACCTGCTTACGCCAGAACTGGGTGCGGCGTTCGGCGTTGCCATAGGCGCCCTCCTTCTCGACCCACATGGCGGTGGGCAGGATCAGGTCGGCCGAAACCGCGGTGACGGTCGGGTACGGGTCCGACACGACGATGAAGTTGTCGGGGTTGCGATAGCCGGGATAGCCCTCTTCGTTCATGTTGGGCGCGGCCTGCATGTTGTTGTTGCACGGCACCCAATAGACGTTCAGGTCGCCATCCTTCAGTTTGCGGTGCTGCAGAACCGCGTGGAAACCCAGCTTGGCCGGGATGGTGCCTGCGGGGATGTTCCAATTGGTCTCGGCGATCTTGCGGTTCGGATCGGCATATTCCTTGGCCAGTCGCTCGAGCTGGCTCGCCGGCACGCCCGACAGCTCGGACACGTATTCCAGCGTGTAATCCGCGACCGAGGCAGAATATTCCTCGAACGAGATCGGCTCCAGCTTGCCCGAGTCCGGATGCGCCGCGGCCTGTTGCAGCGGGTGGGTCTCGCGCAGGCCGTAGCCGATGTCGGTGGCGGTCTTGGTGATGTTGACGTGGTTCTTGACGAAGTCCTCGTTCACCGCGCCGGTCTGGATGATGAAGTTGGCGATGTAGTTCAGGATCGCCGGGTCGGTCTGCGGCTTGAAGATGATGCCGTTGTCGGCCAGCTCGAACGAGCGGTGCTCGAAGGTGGACAGCACATGCACCTGCGCGCCGGCTTGGTCAGGCGCGTATCAGTCAGGCGCGACCACCGAATCGGGTGCATCTCGGCCATGTTCGAGGTCGTCATAGCAGCCTATGGGTTCGTCGATGCCGAAGGGCGCATGAAGCCCACCACGGCCGAGGCCATGCAGTGCCGCGCGTTCGGGTCGATGTTGTTCGATCGGAACCAGGCCTTCATCAGCTTGGCCGCGGCATAGCCCTCCCACACGGTCCACTGCCCTGAGCCGAACATGCCCACGCTGGTCGGACTTTTCTTGACCAGCGCCTCTTTCCACTTCTGGGCCATCACGTCGAAGCCTTCGTCCCAGCTGACGGGCTAGAACTCGCCGTTCTTGTCGTAGACGCCGTTCGACTTGCGCAGCAGTGGGTGGTCAGACGGTCCTTGCCGTACATGATCTTGGACAGGAAATAGCCCTTGATGCAGTTCAGCCCCCGGTTCACCGGCGCGTCAGGGTCGCCCTGGGTGGCGACCACGCGGCCATCCTTGTTGCCCACCAGAACCGAGCAGCCCGTACCGCAGAACCGGCACGGTGCCTTGTCCCAGCGGATGTCAGCATTGGCGACTTGGGCCGCAGCCTGGCCCGTTGCCAGCGGGATACCGGCCGCGGAAGCTGTCGCGGCGGCGGCAGTTGCTTTCAGAAACGTGCGGCGAGATTCGGTAATGGTCATGACGAGGGCCGCCGGCTGGAATCTTGGCTGGGAGTTTCAGGACGCGGGCGGGTCTCCGCGAGATCTTCGAAATGGTGATAGGTCAGGGACACGACCCCGGGGATCTGGTGCAGGTCCATGATCGTCTCCGAGGCTAGGCGTTCGGGCGTATCCTCGACGATCACCACGAACCGGCCATCCTCGGCCTCGGCATGGATTTCGACCCCGTCGAACCCGGCAATTGCCGACCGGGCCGAGGCGGTGTAGGTCGGCGCGAGATGAACCAGGCATCCGCAGATATTCATTCGGCGGCCTCCAGATGTTGTGCCCGCTGCAACGTGATCGCGCCCGCAGGACATGCGGTGGCGCAGGCTCCGCAGCCGATGCAGGCGTCTTCGTTCAGGACGGGGTCGGCCAATCCGCCGGTCTTCAAACGAAACCCGATGGCGCCCTGGTCGCAACAGTCCTGACAGATCCGGCAGCTGACCGCGTTCATAGACAGGCTGGTAGCGGCCACCTGCGCGCTCCACGGCCATAAGCAAACCGGGCCAGGTCCAGCGCCTTGGTCTTGCACACATTGGTGCAGTCGCCGCAGAAGGTACAGCCCGCATCCTGCGGCTGGAAAACCGGCAGGCGCGGGCGTTCAGCACCAGACCCTTCTCGGGGCAAGCCGCGACACAGTCGCCGCAACTCGTTCAGAGATCGGGGAAATTGTCGCGGTCCGCTCCCGGCGGCCACATTGCTCCGTCGTCTTCGCAAGACAGGCGCACCGTCAGGAACACCCGCCTGCTTGCGACTGCAGACATTTGCCGCCCACCAGTTTGTTCAACATGCGTGGTACTCCGTTCGTGCTGCGTGCATAGTCTGCGCGAGTCAATGTCGACTTAATCTGGATCAAGTCGCAGCCGGTATTGCCCTGACGAATCGACAGACCTGCACTCAGGTTTTTGCAAGGCTGAGAGCTTGGAATCTGCCTGTAGGTATGGCTCGGTCTCGGGAAGGGCGCCCCAGTAAATGCATAGACATCATACGCCTTTGGCACGAAAAATGCAGACTCGGCCCTGTGTTCTGGTCTAGGCTGCGCTTGGGTGGATGCTTCTGAGGGCCCCGATGTCTGGCGACCTGAAGGAATGGCTGAGCGCGCTTGGGTTGTCGGACTACACCCAGGCGTTCACGGACAACAAGATCGATCTGGCGATCCTTCCCGAATTGACGGGAGAGGACCTGCGCGAGATCGGCGTCACCGCCGTGGGCGACCGCCGGCGGCTGCTGCGCGCCATCGCCGAACTGGATGAACCCGAAACCGTTACCCCCTACCAGCCTGCGACCGCGCCGGAACCGGCGAGACGGCAGGTCACCGTTCTGTTCGCCGACCTGACCGGGTTCACGAAACTGTCCAGCGAGCGCGACGCCGAGGACATCCACGCCCTTTTGAACGCATTCTTCGGCAAGGTCGATCGCGCGGTCGAAAAGTACGGTGGCCGGATCGACAAGCATATCGGCGACGCCGTGATGGCCGTGTTCGGAGCACCGATCTCGCATACCAACGACACCGAACGGGCCGCACGCGCCGCGCTGGAGATCCACGCCGCCTTGCCCACGCTGGACCCGCCGCTGTCGTGCCATATCGGCATCGCCTCGGGGCAGGTCATCGCCAGCAACACCGGCAGCGCGGCCCATACCGAATACACGGTGACGGGCGACGGCGTGAACCTGGCCTCGCGCCTGACCGATATCTCGGCCCCGGGCGAGACACTGGTGTCGCACGACATCCAGAGGGCCCTGGGGCCGCTGTTCGTCGGCGAGGCGATCGGCACGAAGGCCATCAAGGGCCTGAACAAGGATGTCGAAGTCTGGCGCCTGGATCGCCTGACCCGGAACATCCGCGCGCGCCGGCACAAGTTCATCGGACGCGCCCGCGAGCTGTCGCTGTTCTCGGCCACATTCGACCGCTGCAAGCAACACGGCAAGGGCGAGGTGCATATCGTTCTGGGCGAACCCGGCATCGGCAAGACCCACTTTTCCGAACAGGTGGCGGACCTGGCCGAAAGCCTGTCCTACGCCGTGCATTCCGGCGTGGTGATGGATTTCGGGACCCGCGAAGGGCATTCCGCCATCCAGTCCATCGCCCGAAGCCTGATGGGACTGGACCCATCGGACGCCCGCGGTGCAGGAGCCGACGCCGTCCGGCAAGCCATCGACCGGGGCTGGGTCAGCCCGGCCGGTTCGGCCCATCTGAGCGCCCTGCTCGACCTCGAACAAGAGCCCGGCCTGGCCGAGGTGTATGCTGCGATGGACAACGCCGCGCGCATGCGCGGCCGGCGTCAGGTAATCGAAGATCTGCTGAGGGCCCGCAGCCGCGAGACCCCCCTGCTGATCCAGGTCGAGGACATCCACTGGGCCTCGCCCGAGATCCTGACCCAATGCTGCCAGATCGCTGCGGCAACGCGGGATCTGCCCTGTGTCCTTCAGATGACAAGTCGGGTGGAAGGCGATCCGATTGATCGCGATTGGGAAATGGCCACCGACGGCGCGCTGATCTCAAAACTGGAATTGTCCCCGATGGGTGACGCGCAGGCCCGCATGCTGGTCGAGGAATTCACTGCCATCGACCCCGCGCTTCTGGAAACCTGCGTTCAGCGTGCGGGCGGCAACCCCCTGTTTCTTGAACAATTGCTGCGCAACATCGATGCCCTGACCCGCGAAACCGTTCCGGGCAGCATCCAGGGTATCGTGCAATCGCGGCTGGACGGGCTGGACCGGAGCAGCCGGGCGGCGATCCAGTCGGCCTCGGTTCTGGGGCAACGGTTCTCGCCCGAGGTTCTGAGCTTTCTGCTGGGCGAAGATCAACTGGACATCTCGACCCTGACCCGCACCGCGCTGATCCGCGAAACCGGGTCCGATCTGATGTTCGCTCACGCCCTGATCCGCGACGGCTCGTACGCGACGCTGGTCAAATCCGAACGCGCCCGGCTGCATGAACAGGCCGCCCGGTGGTACGAAGGCAAAGACGCCACCTTGCGGGCAAGGCATCTGGACCGGGCCGGCGCCCCGAATGCGGCCCTGGCCTATCTGGAGGCGGCAGAAAACCTGATCCAGTCGTTCCAGTTCGACGATGCCAATCCCCTGATCGAGCGCGCCCTCGAATTGCCTGCCTCGCCGGACGTTCGGCTGGACCTGTACTGCGCACGCGCCGAAATCCACCGGCTTCAGGGGCTGTCCGACGACGCCCTGCGGGAATTCAGCGAAGCGGCGGCGCTGGCCGACAGCGACGAACAGATCTGCCGGGTCCATATCGGCCTGGCCCAGGCCGCCCGTCAGGCTAGCCGGTATCAGGATGCGCTGAACAGCCTGGACATTGCCGAAGACGCCGCCAGACGCAGCGGTCTGGAACGGGATCTGGCGCAGATCAACTATGTGCGGGGCAACATCTATTTCCCGCTCGGCCGGGTTCAGGACGCCATGGACAGCAACGAAATCGCCCTGAAGCTGGCCCGCAAGCTGGGATCGGCGCGGCTGGAGGTCGGTGCGCTCAGCGGCTTTGGCGACGCCAATTTCATGAACGCGACCATGCAGACGGCTGCCACATTTTACACGCAGGCGGTCGAGCGGGCACGCGAACACGGTCTGGTGCGCGATCTGGCAGCCAACCTGCACAATCTGAGCGTTGCCCGCAGCTACTCCGGAGACGTCGCCCAGGGCCGCGCCGACGCGCAGGAAGCCATCGAGATCAGCCAGAAATACTTTGCCTTCGTCCCCGAATGCGTGGCCCAGACCTGTCTGGGTGTGGCCTGCACTTTTCAGGGAGACCTCGACGGCGCGCGTGACGCATTCGCCCAATCTGCCGCGATCGCCCAGCGCGTTGGGGCCAAACGGCTTGAGGCGCAGGCGCTGGAGCATCTTGCCCGGACTCAGGCCTATATCGGAGAGGTCAGCGCGGCGCGCGAAACGGGGGGACAGGCCGTTGACATCGCGTTGGAACACGGACGCAACTTCGTCGGCCCCAAAGCCCTTTCGGCACTGGCGCTGGCGCTGGATGATCCCGATCGGCAAGACGATCTGCTGGCGCAGGGCGCCGCCATCATCGCCGAGGGTTGCGTGGGCCACAGCCACCTGCATTTCTATTCCGACGCCAGCGCGGTGATGCTGGCGCGGCACGAGTGGGACCGCGCGGTTGCCTTCGCCGACGATCTTGCGGCCTTTACCGCCTCGGAACCCCTGCCGATGGTCGATCTGTCCATCCGCCAGACCCGTATCCTGGCCGAGGCCGGACGCGCCGGGATGGACCCCCGCACCCATGCGGAATTCGACGCGCTGCAATCCGGGTTCGCACAGATGGGCATATCGCGGTCGTTGACTGGCAGCCTGGATTTCCTGGCGCCGGAACCCGCGGAGTGACAGATACATCAGACCGAAAGGGCCCGGATGACGATCGAAAAAAAGGTTTGGCTGTTGTCGGGCATCCTGTCCGCCGTCTTGATGCTGGTTCTGTTCAAGCTCTGGGTCGCGTTGAACCGGTTTGACAACGATCCAACGCAATTGCCGGATGTGGCCGCCGTCGATACCTTTCTGGCCGGGCTGGACAACGCGCCGGACCTGCGGGTCAAGACCGGCATCTTCATCAAGAGCTTCAGCTTCGAAGGCGCCAGCGACGTGCGGGTCTCGGGCTATGTCTGGCAGCACTATCTGGATGGCGAACACGATGCGATCCGGCCGGACCGGGACGAGGTGGGCTTTCTCCTGCCCGAAGCGGTCGATGTCGCGAATGGCGTGATCCAAGAGGCCTACCGAATGAAAAGGGACGGCAGTACGCTGATCGGGTGGTATTTCGAACAGACCCTGCGCCAGTCTTTCGACTACACCAGCTATCCGTTCGATCACAAAACCGTCTGGGTCCGGTTCTGGCCGGGGCGCTTCGACGTCAACGTGGCATTGGTACCGGATTTCACCGCCTACCCCGCCACGGGACCGCAGGACATCTTTGGCATCGACAACCGCATCGTCATGGGGACGTGGGAGCGTGAGAACACCTATTTCGACTACAAATTGTCCGATCTGGATACGACGCTGGGCATCGGCGAGAACGAGTTTCAGACCAATCTTCCGGAACTGCACTATAATTTCGTCATCAAACGCAATTT
Organism: Ruegeria sp. BHSA191; assembly: GCF_059613325.1. Classification (NCBI taxonomy): domain Bacteria; kingdom Pseudomonadati; phylum Pseudomonadota; class Alphaproteobacteria; order Rhodobacterales; family Roseobacteraceae; genus Ruegeria; species Ruegeria sp. BHSA191. The sequence goes on along the minus strand of NZ_JBXWSH010000019.1, from coordinate 21,226 downwards.
CGCCAACGCTTTCGTGGTGCACATGATTCCGCTGATCGTGGTGACGATGCTGCTGTTCGGCGCGGTGATGACCGTTACGCGCAAGCCCAGCCTGGTCGAGCGGCACGATTTCAGCACATCGGGCGTGATCGGAACCTGCTCGGTCCTGTTCTTCGTGATCCTGCTGGCCCATGTGCAACTGCGCGAAGGCTTTGCCGGGTCGCCGGTCATCTACATGGAATCGTTCTTTTTCCTGATGTATTTCATGCTGCTGGCTGTCTCGGTGAACACATATCTGTTCGCCTCGGAATCCGCGCCGTCGCTGTGGGTCATCCACTACAGGGACAATCTGATCCCAAAGGCCGCCTTCTGGCCCTTCGTCCTGATCTGCATGATCGCGATCACCGGCTGGAACCTCAGCGTGAAGGCGCGACCGGCCACCGGCGCGCCCCCGGCAGTGGCGCACCAGAGCGGTTAGGTCACCGCCTCGTACCCCGGCTTCAGTGTGCCCGTCGCCATGTCGATCGTATACTCGTCCACCAACTCGGACGCGCCGCGCTCCAGATCGGCCAGGTATTTTTCCGGATTGGCGATGACATAGACATAGGCGGGCTTTTTCACGCCATCCATCAGAACGTTGATCCGCTTGCGGACATAGACGTTTTCGGCCGCGCCCGGCCCGTGAAAGCCCTCGAGCTTGTCCAACTCCTTCAACCCGCCCGAGGTGACCCGATAGACCTCGCCCTTGATCGGACGCCCGGTGCCCTTGCGGTCGACCAGCGTGGCCATGCGGTGCAGATAGGCACAGTTCGGGTTGTCACAGAACGGCTCCTTGGGAACGATCAGGGGCATCGGCTGCCGGGTGATCGCAGGCCCGACCAGATCATCCAGCACATCCGCATGCGCGTCGTGGTTCGGAAATCCTTTCTTGAGCGATCCGTAGGTGAAGTACAGATAGGTCTTCTCGCGGTCTTCGATCAGGTCGTCTTCGTCTTCCACTTCTTCCGGCTCTGACAGACCATGGGTGTTGGCCCAGTTTTCCAACATTGCGCGGATCTCGTCCGACACCCTGATGCCCCTGGAACGCACCGGATCCTGCAGGAAATGGATCAGCGGGCTTGCATCGATGCTATCCGCCGCCAGCAGGGTTGCGACCATCTCGGCCGAGTTGTTCATCGCCGCCACATGCAGGCTGGTAAAGCCGTGATCGTTGGTTGCGTTCACGTTGATACCGCGGGCGATCAGAGCCTTGGCGGCCTCGATGTCCGGCTTGCCCAGGTCCTGCCCGTTCTCGGTCAGTTCGCCCTCGCCGCCGGCTGCATAGTGCAGCAGCGTGTCGCCATTGTTGTCGTCCACGATGTCGATGCCGGCAATCCCGTCGTCGATGGCCTTGAGCACGGGTTCCCACCGCTTGAAATCATCCGAAGCCGCGGCCTCCTGCGCCCATTTGCAGATGTTGTGTTCGTGGTTTTCCAGCTCTTCGAACGCTTCTTCCAACACCTCCATGATCTGGTCGGGCGTGGCCATCATTCCGATGCCCATCATCCCGTTCGAAAGGCGCCCTTTGCGGGGACCGACAAGATCGATCCCCAGATCGCGCAGCTTTTCGACGTTTTTCTGGGTGGTGACGTTGTTCCACATGTTGGTATTACAGGCCGGGCAGAGGATCGCCGGCTTGTTGCGGTACTGCCAGGCCACAAAAACCGAGGTCAGCAAGTTGTCTGCAATGCCGTTGGCGATTTTACCCATCGTGTTGCAGGTGACCGGCGCGACGATCACGCAATCGGCCCAGTCGCACAAAGCCAGATGCGAGGCGCGCAACGGCATGGCAAACTCGGTATAGCGGAAATTCCACTCGTCATCGTCACGGTAGTAATCGTTGTGGGTGATGTAGTCCTCGACCTTCTGGGTCTTGGACTTTTTGCGGTTCCGCTTTGCTTTCCGGGCCTCGGCGTCCTTGTCGGATCCGATGTCGCGAAAGAATTTCTCGGCGGCGACCGAGGGGATCAGTTTCACGTTGTGGCCCGCCTTGGTGATCCGGGCGACAAGTTCCGGCACCTTGTCGGCCGCGGACGAGCCGCAGGCGCACAACAGAACGTTCCGCCGCCCGTTCGGCGGCGCGGTCAACCCGCCCTTGGGGTAGCCGAAGATGTTCTTGTCGAGGCTCGGCGACTCTTGGCGCAGCAAGACCGGCAGACCAGCCTTCTTCATCTCTTCCTGCAGGCTGCCGTCCAAGATCATGTCGACGATGTCGCTGCGCTTGCCCAGACATTTCCCCTTGAAGAAAAGATAAGGCACCTTTTCCTTGCCACTTTCCGCCACCAGTTGCCGGCGCATTTTCATGGCATTGGCCCCGTGCCCAGCGACATCGACAAGCCTAACGGAGGTCGCGCCGATATTGGCCAGGATGTTCTTCAACATATGCGACCACGGGTCCTCGTCCTCGTAAAACAGAACCAGCGGGTTCTCTCGGACAATCCGCGCCACGTCGCTGGGGTCTTCCGGGGGCTGGGTCTCCTCGATCACCAGCATGGCCGGACTCTTCAGGTCGCGCAGCCCGCGAAAGATATGCCCCCGCGGCGCCTGCCAGACCTGCGACGTGGCCGGGCTCATGTCGACGACGGTGACAAGGTCGGCCTTTTCGTCATAGGCGATGCACAGGCACCAGAACTCTTCCAGCAGCGCCGTCTCGCGGAACACGTTTTCAGGCGGCCGGATCACCTCGAACCCCAACACGCGGTTGAAGTCGATGTTGATCATCAGGTGGCGCCCCTCATGTTCGTTCAGACTGCGCAGCTGATCCCGGAACCAGTCTTGCGGCGATCTTTTGTCCTTGCCGGGTCGCTCCGCATAGCTGCGGAACGTGCTGCCGATATGCACCTCGGAAGTGCCGGCCAGATACCGTTGGGCCATCTCGCTCATCTTCTTGGCGGTCGATACCCGGCTCAGCGCCTCGGTGTACGAGGTCTGGGTCGCGATCAGCAGCTTGTCTTCGGTGACCTGGACATCGCCAAGAATCTGCAGGCTTTCGGCCAGAACGCCTAGACTGTTCATGTTCGGGCTGGCCCGCCGGAACAGGTTGCGGCGTTTCTTGGGGTCTCGGGCCAGATACCGGGTGCTGTCCACGTAGTTGCAGTCCTGACGGAAGGTCTGCAACGTGGTCTTGACCGCCTCGCGCGCGGAAAACCGCAACAGACCGCGCGCCCGCATCGACGTGCCGTCTCGGTCGGACATGGCTGCGTACAAGCGGTCGATCGTGGTGACCCACAGCTTGCCGTATTTTTCGGGATGCACGTCCATCATGTGCACCAGACCGGTGCTGGGGTTGCACTTGGCGATCACCGCGAAATGGCCGCCGGGCATGGTGGGCTTGCCATGCGCGACCCCAACCTGAAAATTCGCCACCAGAATGTCGTTGTCCCCGCCCAGGCGATTGGATTCGTCAATCGCCTCAAGCAGCAGCGGCACTGAGGTCGTGGCCTCGTCCATGAAATAGGCCTGGACCTGCACCAGGTCGCGCAGACCCTGCGAATGGATATAGGTGCAGGCCACGTCGAACAGTTCACCCAGCGAGATGCCGTCATTGACGACAAAGCTGGTGGGTAGTTCGCAGACACGGAAAATGTCGTTCACCTCGCAACTGAAGCCCAGCGCGGACATGCTCAGCGCGGCCGCGGTCACGCTGCAGCAGTTGATCGGCTGCTGGAAATTCTGCAGGTGCACACTGACCAGATCGCCGAACAGGGTCGCGAAACACTCGGCGCGGATCTCGGACGGAATTTCATGCCACTTGCCGCGCGAGAGATAGGCGATCCGCGTCCCCGGCAGCGCGACGGCCTGCAAGCTGACAGGGAGATCCGGGATTTCAAGATGTTCCTCATAGAAATAGTCACCATCATCGGCCGTCGCCAGGTCGACCCCGCCCTGCCGCAGCTTCACGATCCCGTCCAGCACGACATACATTCCGTCCGGCGCAAGGACCGCATCCTCGGTCACCTCGAACAATTCAAAACGGCTCTGCAACTGGTCGGGGTTATTCTTGGCCAATTCGCTGGGCAGAACGGCAAAGATCTTGCCCCAGTCTTCCGCAGTGGCGTTGATCGGCTTAGAATTTGAAATCGCTTCCGTGGTCATGGCCGTTCCCTTCCCCAAACAAATGGCGCAGTCTCTTGTGTCGGGTTTTCACGTTCCAGAAATCGGAAACGGCGGATCTGCCCAATCGTAAGGCCCAGACCCGCGGACCGGCAAATGAAAGTGCCACCTTCAAATTACGCACAGGCTAAATGAGCCATATCGCGCTAGATTAATGCATAATGGCAGCAAAATCACTGATATTTGTTCCTTATATGTCTGCTCAGGATCCGCCCGCGACAGGCGTGTTGATTGCGCCAACGTTGCTGTTAGCCTCGTGATCGCCGCCAGCGCACGCAACAAACGGAGCCAAGATGTCAGATCACGGATACGAGACCGGTCGCCTGAACCTGCCTTTCGTGGGCATTCCGACCTTTGCGAAGAAACCCTATGTGCAGGATTGGGACCGGATCGACGCGGATGTAGCCATTCTGGGCGCTCCTTTCGACTTTGGATGCCAGTACCGCAGTGGCGCCCGTTTCGGCCCGAGGGCGGTGCGCGAGGCCTCGACCCTGTTCAGCTTTGGCCATGCAGGCGCCTATGACCACGAAGACGACGCCACCTATCTGGGCAGCGACGTGCGCATCGTCGATCTGGGCGATGCCGACATCATCCACACGCGAACCGAAGCCAGCCATGCCAACATCGAACACGGGGTGCGCAAGATACTGAAGGCAGACGCGCTGCCGGTCGTGATCGGCGGCGATCATTCGGTCAACATTCCCTGCATCAACGCCTTTGCCGATGATTGCGCCCGCAACGGACCGATCCATGTGATCCAGATCGACGCCCATCTGGACTTTGTGGACGAGCGGCACGGCGTGACGGCCGGACACGGCAACCCGATGCGGCGCGCGATCGAGAAGCCCTATGTCTCGGGCATGACGCAACTGGGCATTCGCAACGTCTCGTCCACCGCTCGGGACGGATACGAAGACGCACGCGCCCGCGGGTCCGACATCCTGTCGGTCCGGCAAGTGCGCAAGTTGGGAACACCAGCAGTTCTCGACCGCATTCCCGCCGGGGCACGGTATTATGTGACGATCGACATCGACGCCTTCTGCCCCTCGATCGCGCCAGGCACCGGAACGCCCAGCCATGGCGGATTTCTGTACTATGATGTGCTGGAACTGCTTCAGGGGCTGGCCCGCCACGGCGATGTCGTCGGCATCGACCTGGTCGAGGTTGCTCCGGCCTATGACCCAACGGAAAGCACCCAGATTCTGGCCGCGCAAATTCTGCTGAACTTTTTAGGCTTCATCTTTCACGAAAGGACCTAGAACCCGAATGGCTGGAGTCAGGTCAACCCGGACAGATCGGCTGCCGGGCTCTGGCGCGTCAGGTCGAACCGTCGCGTGCCGGTTTCGGACCGGACGAGCACAACCAGACGGCGGGCCTTGGGGAATCGGTCGAAATAGGCGGTGCGCAGGGCGCTGATCGCGCTGATGTCGCGGCAACGGATCAGATACTCGGCCTCGAACTCGGGCGCCTTGCGGCCCTCGCCGCCGGGCGTTTCGACAAGCGCCACATTGGCGGAAACTGTGACGCAGTCCGCCTCGGGCGCCACGACAAAAAGTTTTAGCGGCAGCGAGAGTTCCGAGACCGCCGCCGCCACCTGGGCCCGCTGGGCATTGTCGCCCGCGGGCAGGTCGAAGCCGACGATATCCAGACCGGGCACCGAGAGAGACAGTGTAAGGTCCATGGCGTGGATGCCGATCTTAAGCGTTGCGGGACCCGTCTCGCTTTTGGCCTCCTGCGCCCGGGATGCGGTGGACAGAACCAGCAAAGAAACCACCAGATACTTGAACACGACCGGCACCACCCACCCCGAAATCACCGTGTCATTCTACCCGGCCCGGACCGTCAGGCAATAAAGAACGGCGGGTCTCAGCCTCGCCGGATATGGGGAGGCGAGTGAGGCGGGCCATGCAAAGCCCAGGCATCGCCGCGCCCGAAAAGCTGACAAAAAAACTCAGATTGACATACCTGACAATTTAACTCAGTAATTCGGTGCCGCGCATCGACTTCGCGCGCCGAATTTTCATTGAAACAGGACTCCGAAAATATGCCCCGTTTTCTTTCCGCCGCCAGCACCTTGACCTTGCTGATCGCCTCGGCCGCATCAGCCGCAGGCGCTCCGGCGACCTCAGCCGTGCTGGACACCTATGCCGATATCGCCCAAGCCACTTACGAAGACAGCCTGACCGCAGCCAACCGCCTGCGGGCGGCCGTGGGTGCGTTGATCGAACGCCCTTCGGCCCAGACCATGCAGGCCGCCCGCGCGGCTTGGATCGCGGCTCGGGTGCCCTATCAACAATCCGAGGTCTTTCGGTTCGGCAACCCGATCGTCGATGACTGGGAAGGCAAGGTGAACGCTTGGCCGCTGGACGAAGGCCTGATCGACTATGTCGATGCGGCCCATGGCGGGGCCACCGACGAAAACGCGCTTGCGGCCCTGAACGTGATCGCCAACCCGACCTTCCAACTGTCGGGAGAAACCATCGATGCAAGCGAGATCACCCCGACTCTGCTGGCCGAAACCCTGCACGAGGCGGACGGGATCGAGGCCAACGTGGCCACCGGATATCACGCCATCGAGTTTCTGCTGTGGGGACAGGACATGAACGGCCATGGTCCCGGTGCCGGAAACCGCCCGTGGACTGACTATGCGCAGGGCGATGCCTGCACCAACGGGAACTGCGACCGGCGTGCGCAATACCTTCAGGCCGCAACCGATCTGCTGGTCAATGACCTGGAATGGATGGCCACCCAATGGCACGATGGCGGCGCCGCCCGCGCAGCCCTGTTCGAAAATGAAGGCGCTGGTCTGACCGCGATTCTGACCGGGATGGGGTCGCTGTCCTACGGCGAACAAGCCGGTGAGCGGATGCGCCTGGGCCTGATGCTGAACGACCCGGAAGAGGAACATGACTGTTTCTCGGACAACACCCACAACAGCCACTACTATGACGGGCTGGGCATCCAGAACGTGTATCTGGGCAGCTATGTCCGCATCGACGGCACGTTGGTTTCCGGTCCCTCCCTGTCGGATCTGGTTCTGGCCTCGGCCCCTGAACTGGACGACGAGATGAAGACCAAGCTGGCCAACACGATGCAGGCCCTGGGCCGGATCAAGACCACGGCCGAAGCCGGGCTGGCCTATGACCAGATGCTCGAACGCGGCCATGCGGGTGGCGAAGCGCTGATCATGGGGGGCGTCAACGCCCTGATCGACCAGACCAAGACCATCGAGCGGATCGTGACAGCGCTGGATCTGGACCAGATCGCGTTCGAGGGGTCTGACAGCCTCGACAACCCTGATGCCGTTTTTCACTGAAACGCCACCAGCCAGAGCGCGGCAGATCCGCAAGCGATCTTCACGCCGGGAAAAATCTACCACGCTCTGGGGAAATCGGCAGATTGCGGCGGCTGCATTCCACTGTTTCTCGACACGATACGCACAACCGATACCCTTGGGGCACCCATGCAACTCCGTACTCTTCGTGCGGGGTCAACACAGGAGAGCGTAAATGAAAGGCGATCCAAAGGTCATCGAATACTCAACACGTCCCTGCGGCATGAACTGACGGCGGTCAACCAGTACTAGCTGCACTACCGCCTGCAAGAGGACTGGGGCCGGGGCCACATGTCCAGGAGAAGCCGCGAGGAAAGCATCGAAGAGATGCAGCACGCGGACAAGCTGATCGCACGGATCATCTTCCTGGGCGGCCACCCCAACCTGCAGAAGCTCGACCCGCTGCGTATCGGTCAGACGACCAAGGAAACGCTGGAATGCGACCTGCAGGCCGAGATCGACGCTCGGGCCTTGCACAAGGAAGCGCGCGAATACTGCCAACAGGCCGGCGACTTTGTGTCGATGGCGCTGTTTGAACAACTCATGGCGGACGAGGAAGGGCATATCGATTTCCTCGAAACCCAGCTTGACCTGTATGAAAGGCTTGGCGAAGCAAATTATGCGCAACTCAATACATCGAAAATGGACGAGGCCGAATAAGGCGGGCCTCTTCGTGGTGGCCGTTCTTGCAGCCACCCCCTCCCTGTCTCAGGATCTGCGGGACACCCACCTGACCCCTCTCCCCCGAACCGACGCTGAAAGGGCACGTATCGCCGCAGCCACCGCGGTGCCGTCGGATTTCTCGCAGTCCCAGCGCTACGAAGACCTGCCGGCAGGCGCCGCGACGGTGCGCGCTCGTACCAATGCGGATGCGTTCTCGCAACCCTCGGCCAACCTGAGCTTTGAGCAGGAGCTGGATTTCAAGGTCGGCAACGGGCTGTTCAAGAAGGTCTGGGTGTCGGCCCCGTCCTCGACCGTGACCTCGGACGGGCTGGGGCCGCTGTTCAACGCGCGGTCGTGCCAGCGCTGTCACATCAAGGACGGGCGTGGCCACTCCCCTGCCGGACCCGAGGACAACGCCATTTCGATGTTCCTGCGCGTTTCCATCCCCGGGACGCCCGCAGACGCGCCGGAAGGGATCGAGGGTTATCTCGCCACCCTGCCCGAACCCACCTATGGCGGCCAAATGCAGGATTTTGCCCTACCCGGCCACAAGGCCGAGTACCGGCTGGACATCACCTACGAGGAGATACCGCTGGAGTTGTCCGGCGGCGAAACCGTGTCGCTGCGCAAGCCCACCTACAGAGCGGCCGATCTGGGTTATGGGCCTTTGCACCCTGACGCGATGCTCAGCCCGCGCGTTGCGCCGCAAATGATCGGTCTTGGCCTGCTCGAGGCGATCCCGGCCGAGGACATCCTGGCCCAGGCCGACCCGGAAGATACCGATGGAGACGGGATCTCGGGGCGGCCCAACATCGTGTGGTCGAGGGAATTCGGCGAACCCATGCTGGGCCGGTTCGGGCTTAAGGCGGGCATGCCGACGATCATGGAGCAGTCAGCCGCAGCCTTCGCCGGCGATATCGGCATTTCCAGCCCGCTCTACCCCGCGCCCTTTGGCGACTGCACCCCGGCGCAGGCCGATTGCCAGGCCGCCCCGCATGGTGACGGCGACGAACGCAGCTTCGAGATCGACCAGCAGGGCATGGATCTGGTGGCCTTCTACAGCCGCAACCTGGGCGTTCCCGCCCGGCGCGATGTGGATGACCCGCAGGTTCTGCGCGGGAAAGAGGTGTTCCACACCATTGGCTGCGCGTCCTGTCACACGCCCGCTTTCGTCACCCACCGCCTGCCCGACCGGCCCGAGCACAGTTTCCAACTGATCTGGCCCTACACGGACCTGCTGCTGCACGACATGGGCGAGGGACTGGCCGACAACCGCCCCGAGGCCCGCGCCACGGGCCGCGAATGGCGCACCGCGCCACTATGGGGCATCGGCCTGACCGAACGGGTTTCGGGGCACACTCAGTTCCTGCATGACGGCCGCGCGCGCTCGCTTCTCGAAGCGGTCCTGTGGCACGGGGGCGAGGCCCAAGCCGCGCGCGATGCGGTCGTTTCCATGCCCAAGCCCGACCGCGATGCGTTGATCCGGTTCCTCGAAAGTCTGTGACCGATGCGCCTGATTGCCGTGATCCTTTCCGCATTGATCCCGCTCTGCACGGTGGCACAGAACCGCGATGCGGTCCTGGTCGACGTAACCAAGGCCCATGTCCTGCCGCGTTTCGACCACCTTGTCGAAGCGACGGCCACGCTGGATGCCACTGCTCGCGCCGACTGCGCGCCGGGGTCCGCCGATCTGCGCGCGGCCTATCACGCCGCCTTCGACGCCTGGATATCCGCCAGCCACCTGCGGTTCGGCCCGACCGAAGTCGGTAACCGTGCCTTTGCCCTGGCCTTCTGGCCCGACAGCAAAGGGTTCACGCCCAAGGCGCTGTCGGCGATGATCGCGGCCGAAGACCCGGCCATTGCCGACCCCGATGCCTTTGCCGAAACCTCGATCGCCGGGCGCGGATTCCTCGCGCTCGAGAGGATGCTGTACGACCCGGCCTTTGCCGATCAGGGCGATGCGGCCTATCGCTGCGGGTTGATCCGCGCCATCGCCGCCGACATCCATCGCACCACCCGGGCCATCGACCGGGACTGGCACGGCTATGCCCGCATCATTACCCAACCCGGGCCGGACAGCCCCTATCGGTCGTCCAACGAAGCCCTGCAGGAGCTCTACAAGGCCCTTGTCATCGGGCTCGAATTCACGGCCGATACCCGTCTGGGCCGCCCGATGGGCAGTTTCGACCGCCCCCGCCCCAACCGGGCCGAGGCCCGCAGGTCGCTGCGGTCTCTGCGGCATGTGGAACTGTCGCTGGTGGCGCTGCGCGATCTGGCGGCGCGACTGGCGGCCGACCACCCGCAGATTGCGGCCTCGCTGGACGATGCCTTTGCCCGCAGCATCGCCCGGGCGCAGGCGCTGGATGATCCCGCGCTGGCCGGCGTGGCCGAGCCACAGGGGCGGTTTCGGGTCGAGGCGCTACGGCAGTCGATCAACGACATCCGCAGCCTTGCCGCCGCACAGCTGGGTCCGACCCTGGGTATCAGCGCCGGGTTCAATTCGCTGGACGGAGACTGACCCATGACCAGCCGCCGAGGATTTCTGGCCGGTCTGGCAGCCGCCGCTCTTGCCCCCCTGCCTGGCTGGGCGTCGGTCGGCTCGCCCGACTTTCTGTCAGCCGCCTTGTTGAAAGATGGGTTGTACCGCTTGGTCGGGTTGACCAGTTCAGGGGAGGTTCGGTTCTCGATCCCCCTGCCCGGCCGCGGGCACGCCGCCGCCGCCCATCCGCATCTCGCGCGGGCCGTTGCATTCGCGCGCCGTCCGGGGCGGTTTGCGCTGGTGATCGATTGCGCGACCGGGGACCAACTGGCCCGGCTCAAGGCGCCGGACGGGCGTCATTTCTATGGCCACGGCGCGTTTTCGCCCGACGGCCGCCGTTTGTTCACCACCGAAAACGACTACGAGGCAGGCACCGGGGTCATCGGCGTCTGGGACGCGGCCGAGGGCTATGCCCGGATGGGCGAGTTTTCTTCGTCTGGGGTCGGCCCCCATGACGTGGTATTGATGCCCGACGGCAAGTCTCTGGCCATCGCCAACGGCGGCATCGAAACCCATCCGGACACAGGGCGCACCAAGCTGAACCTGCCGACCATGCGCTCGAACCTGACCTATGTCAGCCTCGACGGATCGGTTCTAGAGCAGGTCGAACTCCCCGCGGCGCTGCACAAGAATTCGATCCGACATCTGGCCGTTCGCGCGGATGGCCTGCTGGCCTTTGCAATGCAGTGGCAGGGCGACTTCTCCCACAAGCCGGCCCTGCTGGGGCTGCATCGGCGGGGTGGCCGTTACCACCTGCTGTCTGTGCCGGAAGACATACAGGCGACGCTGGCCGGCTATGCGGGCAGTGTCGCCTTTTCCGCCGAGGGACGACAGGTCGCCATCACCTGCCCGCGCGGCAACGCGCTGCTCGTCTTTGATGCCGAGGCGGTCCGTTTTGACCGCGCCCATTCGTTCAGCGACGTGTGCGGGTTGGGCCCTGGGCCATCCGGCTTTGTCTTTACCACCGGGCACGGCGATGTGGGGCATTTGGCTGGGTCAACCCCGGCGGTATCGCCCCATCCTCGGGTCCACTGGGACAACCATCTGGTTCCCATTCGACCCGTGATCTGAATTGGGCTAACCTCCGAAACAGATTACACTTGGAAGAATCGAACAGCTGCCGTATTGGCGGGCGAAATTTTCACGCCTGCAACGCAAGGACTGACTGGATTGAAACAGACGCCCGTCGCACCGCATTCCATCTACGGAGTTGAAAAATGGGGCAAGGGTCTCATCGAGGTGACGGAGGACGGCGAGATCGGTCTGCGCAATCCCATGGCACCCGATGCGGCGGCAATCAGCCTGCCCGGCATTCTGCACGACCTTGATCAGCGCGGGATCAAAGCGCCGATGATCCTGCGCATCAGCTCGTATCTGGAACGCGAGATCGCGCACATCAACGAAAGCTTCCGCGATGCGATCGCGCGTACCGGCTACAAGGGGTCCTATCGCGGCGTGTTCCCGATCAAGGTGAACCAGCAGGCGCAGGTCGTCGACCGGATCGTCGAGTTCGGCAAGCAATACAATTATGGGCTCGAAGCCGGTTCGAAGCCCGAACTGGTGATCGCCCTGGCGCACCGTCTGGCCCCCGAGGCGCTGATCGTGTGTAACGGGGTCAAGGACGCAGAGTTCATCGAGCTGGCCATTCTCAGCCGCAAGATCGGGTTCAACACGGTCATCGTTCTGGAAAGCCCGAAAGAGGCCGACACGGTCATCGAGGTTTATAACGAGTTGGGCATCGAGCCGCTGCTGGGCGTGCGGGTGAAACTGACCAACCAGATCAGCGGCAAATGGCAGGAAAGCTCGGGGGATCGGTCGACCTTTGGCATGAACACCGATCAGCTGGTCGCGGTCGTCGACAAGCTGCGCGATGCGGGCCTGCTGCATTGCCTGAAGCTGCAGCATTCGCATCTGGGCAGCCAGGTGCCCGACGTGAACGACGTGCGCCGCGCCGTGGGCGAGGCCTGCCGTTATTACACCGAACTGACCCGCGAGGGCGTGCCGCTGACGCACCTGGATCTGGGCGGCGGCATGGGCGTCGATTACACGGGCGAGAAGAAGGCGACCGAGAACTCGATCAACTACACGGTCGAGGAATACTGCGCCAATGTGGTGGAAACCGTGGCCTATGCCATGGACGAAGCCGAAGTGGACCATCCCACGCTGGTGACCGAGAGCGGCCGCGCGGTGGTGGCGACCTCGTCGATGCTGGTGTTCAACGTGCTGGAAAGCACGCTCTATGACGCACCCAACGGCCCCGAGGTGGAACCCGACGACCACCACCTTGTGTCAGATCTGGCGGCGGTGAACGGTTATCTCAGCCACGACCGCCTGCAGGAATGCTGGAACGACGCTACCTTCTACCGCAACGAGTTGCGGGCCCTGTTCCGCCGCGGTTACGTGGACCTGCGTCAGATGGCCCGGGCCGAGCGCATCTACCTGTCGCTGATGGCACGGATCAAGGCGCTGGCGGCCTCGGACGAGGTCGATACTGATGTGGATGACCAGTTGGAGAAGCTGGCCGATATCTATCACTGCAACTTCTCGCTATTCCAGTCGCTGCCCGACGTCTGGGCAATCGACCAGCTGCACCCGATCGTGCCGCTGCAGATGCTGGATCAAGCCCCCGACCGCCGCGCGGTGCTGTCCGACATCACCTGTGATAGCGACGGCAAGATCGACCGGTTCATCTTGGCTGACGGCGTCTCGCCCAGCCTGCCCGTGCATTCCCTGCCCGAAGATCGCGACTATTACATGGGCGTGTTCTTCGTCGGCGCCTATCAGGAAACCCTTGGCGACCTGCACAACCTGTTCGGCGACACCAATGTCGTCACCATCGACCTGCGCGCCGATGGCGGGTTCGACCTGCTGCACGAGCAAGAGGGCGACACCATCAGCGAAGTCCTGTCCTATGTCGAGTTCGACCCCAGCGATTGCATTGCCGCCTTCCGCAAGATGGTGGACGAGGCGATTTCGACCGGCACGCTCAAGGCCAAGGACCGCAAAACCCTGATGAGCGCTTACCGCGACAGCATCAACGGCTATACCTATTACGAATAACCCCGGCGAAAGGAGATTTTCCCATGGGCAAGACACTGGTTGTTGGCGCAGGTGGCGTCAGCCACGCCGCCGTGCACAAGATGGCGATGAATTCCGACATCTTTACCGAGATCACGCTGGCCAGCCGCACCAAGGCGAAATGCGACGCCATCGCCAAGTCGGTCAAGGAACGCACCGGCGTCGACATCAAGACGGCCGAGCTTGACGCCTACAAGGTCGCCGACACCGTCAAGCTGATCAAGGAAACCGGTGCCGAGATCCTGGTGAACCTTGCCCTGCCCTATCAGGACCTGGTGCTGATGGATGCCTGCCTCGAGGCCGGGTGCCACTACCTGGACACAGCCAATTACGAGCCCGAGGACGAGGCCAAGTTCGAATACCACTGGCAATGGGCCTATCAGGACAAGTTCAAACAGGCCGGCCTGACCGCCATTCTGGGGTCGGGGTTTGACCCGGGCGTTACATCCGTCTTCGCCAAGTGGCTCAAGAAACACAAGCTGGACACGATCCGCCAGATCGATGTGCTGGACGCCAATGGCGGCCAGAACGATCAGGAATTCGCCACCAACTTCAACCCCGAGATCAACCTGCGCGAAGTGCTGGCCGACGCCCGCCACTGGGAAGGCGGCGAATGGAAAGTGACGCCGGCCATGACCCACAAGGTCGAGTTCGACTTCCCCGGCATTGGGCCGAAGAACATGTACCTGATGTATCACGAGGAACTCGAGTCGCTCTCGACCCACTTCCCCGAGATCGAGCGTGCCCGTTTCTGGATGACCTTCGGCGATGCCTACATCACCCATGCCAAGGTGCTGCAGAATGTCGGTATGACCCGGATCGACCCGGTGGTGCATAACGGGGTCGAGATCATCCCGATCCAGTTCCTGAAGACGCTGCTGCCCGACCCCGGCGATCTGGGCGCCGAAACCAAGGGCAAGGCCTGCATCGGTGACATCGCCACCGGCCAGGCCAAGGACGGCTCGGGCGAAAAGACCTACTACATCTACAACATCTGCGACCACGAGGAATGCTACCGCGAGGTCGGCAGCCAAGCCGTCAGCTACACCACCGGCGTCCCGGCCATGATCGGCGCGGCACAGGTGCTGAAGGGCAACTGGCGCGAGCCGGGCGTGTGGAACATGGAACAGCTCGACCCGGATGATTTCATGGACATGCTGAACAAGCACGGCCTGCCCTGGCAAGTCCACGAACTCGACGGCCCCGTCGATTTCTGATCCCTCGGGGCGGTCCGCGCGACCGTCCTGCTTCATCTGGCCCAAAATATCCCGGGGGTCCGGGGGCAGCGCCCCCGGCCTCTCCACTTTCAGGAGATGCCGGACATGACCCAATTGATGCAGACACAGGCCGGAGATGCCGGCGCCTTCCGCCACTTCGACCTGACCCGCGTCCCCTCCCCCTGCTTCGTCGTCGACGAAAAGGCGGTCGAGCGAAATCTGGCGGTTCTGGCCGATATCGGCGAGCGTTCCGGCGCGCATATCCTGTCCGCGCTCAAGGCTTTTTCGATGTTCGCGCTGGCGCCACTGGTGCGCCGGTATCTCGGCGGGACCTGCGCCAGCGGCATCTACGAGGCCCGGCTGGGCCGCGAGGAATATGGCGGCGAGGTCGCGACCTTCTGCGCGGGCTACAAGGATTCCGACATCGACGAAATCCTCGCCCTGTCGGATCACATCATCTTCAACAGCCCCGCGCAGAAAGACCGCTTCTTGGCCAAGGCTCAGGCCGCCGGGCGGCAGGTCGGGCTGCGGATCAACCCCGAACACTCCGAAGGCGAGGTTGCGAAATACGACCCCTGCGCTCCGTGCTCGCGCCTCGGCACCCCGGTCAGCCAGTTGGACGCCAAGGCGCTGGAAGGCGTGGATGGCCTGCACATGCACACGCTCTGCGAACAGGGGTTCGAACCGCTGGCGCGCACCTGGGCCGCGGTCGAACCGAAGCTGGCGCCTTTCCTGAACGACCTGGAATGGCTGAATTTCGGCGGCGGCCACCACATCACCCGCAGCGACTATGACCGCGACGGGCTGGTGGATTTCATCAAACACATCCGCACAAAATACGGCGTCGAGGTCTATCTGGAACCCGGCGAGGCGGTGGCGCTGGATGCGGGCATCCTGGTGGGGGAAATCCTGGACCTGCCACACAACGGCATGGATCTGGCGATCACCGACATCTCGGCCACCTGCCACATGCCCGACGTGATCGAAGCCCCCTATCGCCCCGCCCTGATGGACGAGGCCGAAACCGGCCACACCTATCGTCTGGGCGGCCCCTCGTGCCTGGCGGGCGACGTGATCGGCGATTACACCTGGGCCGAGCCGCTGCGGATCGGGCAGCGCTTTGCCTTCCTCGATCAGGCGCATTACTCGATGGTCAAGACCAACACGTTCAACGGTGTGCCCCTGCCCACGATCGCCCTGTGGAACAGCGAAACCGATGAGCTGAAGATCATCAGGCAATTCGGCTACGACGACTTCAAAGAGAGGCTTTCATGAGCATTTTCCTCGACAGCGAACTGACCGAGGCCGAACGCAGCGAAGACGCCCGGTTCCGCGTGATCCCGGTGCCTCTGGAGCGCACGGTCTCCTACGGCTCGGGCACGGCAGGCGGACCCGCCGCGATAATCGAGGCCAGCAATGAGCTCGAACGCATCAGCGGGCATGCCGAACCCTGTGTCGAAGGCATCTTCACCGAGTCCCCGTTGGATTGCGACGGCCCGCTGCCGGACGTCATGGAGCGTCTGGCCCTGCGCACCGAGGTGGCCGTCCGCGCCGGCAAGGTGCCGGTCACGCTGGGCGGCGAACACTCGCTCAGCTACGGCGCGGTCATGGGTGTAGCCCGCGCCTTGGGTCAGCCTCTCGGCATCGTGCAGATCGACGCCCATGCCGACCTGCGCAATGCCTACCAAGGCGAAAAGCATAGCCACGCCTCGGTCATGCACCTGCTGGCCGAGGAAGGTATCCGCCTGGCCCAGTTCGGCGTCCGCGCCTTCTGCGAGGAAGAGGCCCAGAGCCGTTTGCGCCACCATGTCTTTCACGTCGATGCCGAGGAACTGGTGACCGGCAACATCCATGCCGTCGATCTGCCCGAGGATTTCCCCGAACTGGTCTATGTCAGCTTTGACGTCGACGGGCTGGACCCGTCGCTGATGCCCGCAACCGGCACGCCGGTTCCGGGCGGGCTGGGATACTATCAGGCGCTGCACCTCGTCGAGCACGCCCTGAAGGGCCGCCGCTGCGTCGGCTTCGACGTGGTGGAACTGGCCCCGGACGGCAACGCGGCGTGGGATTTCACCGCCGCGCAGATCGTCTATCGCCTTATGGCCTCCTGCTAATCTTCGGCGGTTTCGTTGAGCTCCATGTGCCCCTCGCCCCTGTTCAGGATGCGGCGCAGCATGGGCTCGAAGAACTCCAGCGGCTTGGTCGGATAGTCCGGGTCAAACGCCTTCTGATCGTATTCATGGCAAAAATGGCGGCAGTCCTCCCAATAGGGGCTGTCGCGATACTTGTCGCGCGCATTGCGGTCTCCGCCCAGATGGTGGTTATAGTAATAACCCTGAAACACGCAGTGATGTTTCAAAATCCAATAAGCCTTTTCGCTCACGTAGGGCTTCATCATCGCCGCTGACAGCTCGCCGTGATTGTAGGGCGACAGGATGTCGCCCACGTCATGCACCAGTGCCGCAATCACGATTTCCTCGTCCGCGCCGTCCTCGTAGGCGCGCGTCGCGGCCTGCAGGCAATGCTGGTAGCGGTTGATCGGATAGGGCGTCCAGTCCTCGTCCAGTGACCGGATGGCGTCAAGGATGCGGTCCGGCAGGGCAGCGTTGTAGGCGTCCTCGTAGGCCATGACCGCATCCCAATCGGCCTTCGTTGCCTCTTCGAAACTGGTCCAGTTGGGTGTGTGGCGATTGTCTGGCATGGCGCGCCCCTCGGTTGGATATTGCCCCTAGAGTAGCGCGGCGGATTGCATCCTCAAAGCGAAATGACCCGCGCAGTATCCGTCAGGCCGCCGCCTGACAAGCCGCATCGGACCGGCCGCGTCTACGGGTCAACGGCCGGCCAGCCAGGGCCAGAAACACTCCCGACACAATCACGCCAAGCGCCGCTGGCGCATAGAGAAGCGGCCACAACTGCGGGTCGCCGATGACGATCGGCGAAACGAACCCACGCACGCCTTCAAGCAGAACAAGGATCGTGAAGGCCCCGAATATCTGCGGCCAGAGACCGAAACGCGAAAAACTGCCCAGCATCAGCGTTGCATATCCTACCATGGCAACGGCCACGCAGATCGCAACCCACGAGAACCGCTGATGCAGCTCATCCACCAACTGCCCGATGGAATGGCCCTCTTGCGCGGCCAAGGTATCCAGGTCGCCCAGAAGTTCGGCCGTCGAGATGGCTTCGATGCTGCGCTGTCCCAAGTCCGATTTTCGCGTCAGCTCCGAGATGTCATAGGCGGCATCCTCGAACCGCGTCGATGCAAGCGTTCGGCCGGCCCGGTTCAGCCTTAGTGCCAGCCCGTCAACCATGACCAGATGCACGCCCGACCCATTGTTCACCAGATAGGCCGAGGTGCTGGAATAGGTAGCCGGATTGGCCCTGTCACGCCGGTCCGACACGAAGACTTCGTGCAACGTGCCGTCCAGATCGATTCGGCCGATATAGACCGTGACGCCCGGCACCGGATGCATGAATTCGCCTTCGTTCAGCAACTGCGCAGTGACATCGGCGGCCACTTCGGATTCGCGCCGTTCGAGCTGATCGACCGAAGCGGGGCGCAGGAACACGCTGATGATCGCCATCATCACCCCTGTGACCACCCCGAACAGGAAAACCGCGCGCCCCAACCGCCATGGGCTTGAGCCCGTGGCCAGCATCACCGTCAGCTCGCTTTCGCGGGTCAGGCGGTTGGTGACATATACGGCCGCCGCGAACACGGCCATCGGCATTACCGTGCGGATCAGCGTCGGCAAAGTCAGCGCGGTGAACTCGAGGAACACCATAGCCGACTGACCGCCGCTGATGACCCGCTCGAACAGGCTGACCGAGCGGGTGATCCAGAAGACCCCCACCAGCACCAAGGTGAAAAAGCCGAAAAGCACCAGCAATTGCCGCAGGAAATATCCGTCAAAGCGCGACATGTGACCTCGTTCAGCTGTTCCTGCGATCACGCGGACAATAGGCCATTTGCAAGGCGGAAGAAACCATGATTGCACGTTCGTTGCGCGCGTGGGTTCGGCGGCAAAGCAACGGTCGATGTAAGGGAAATGGCAGGGGCAGCAGGGTTCGAACCCGCGACCTACGGTTTTGGAGACCGTCGCTCTACCAACTGAGCTATACCCCTATACTGCGCCTCAGATATGCCAGCCACGCGGCGGACTCAAGAGGCTTTTTGCAGTTTCCCGCGCCTTCCGGTTTCGACAAACAAGTTGCGCAGGCCGTGCAGTTCGCTAAGACAGGGCTCGGCCAGAAAGAGGATACCCGCCGTGAGCCTGCGCAAGAAGATTGCAGACAGCGAAGCCGTTCTGAACTGGTTGGCTCGGCGCATCGCCGGATATATTCGACTGGTCCATCGCAACACTCGGTGGCAGCGGATCGGCTACGAAGAGCTGGACAAGCTGGCCGAACAGGGCGAGCCGGTCATCGTGGTGTTGTGGCATCAGCGTCTGGCGCAGTCCCCCTATTTCTTCCCCCTGGACAAGGGGCGCATCTGTTCCATCACCTCGGCCGCGCGCGCCGGCAGCATGGTGGGGCGGGTGCAGAAACTGTTCGGAATGGACACCATCGCCATGTCCAGCCACAAACGTCATGTGGCGCTCTCGCGCGAAGTGTTGGGCAAGATGAAGCAGGGCATCTCAATCGGCATAGCCGCAGACGGCCCACGAGGACCCGAGCGGATTTGTTCAACTGTTCCGCTGGTATGGGCACGCAGTTCGGGCAAACGAGTGTTCGGGATCACATATTCCGTGCGCCATGGCCGTGAGGCCGGCACTTGGGATCGTCTCCTGCTGCCTCGCCCCTGGCGAAACGAAGGGGTGTTCCTGTGCCGCGAATGGACTGAAACCGTCCCGCGCAAGGCGACGGAACAAGAGATCGAATCGCTTCGTCTCAGTCTTGAACAGCACATGAATGACATCACCGCCGAAGCAGACCGGATCGTCGATCGAGAACCCTGGGCGCCGGAATAGGGCTGTCCGGTTTGCCTTGGGCAGCGTTTCCTCCGCGACCACGGCCGTCGACCTGATATCGGTCATGCTGCTCCAAGCCCCATGGAACCCAAACGCTGCGCATGCCGCCGCCTCTACGTTCTGCATGAGAACGCGCACCAGAGGCTGGGAAGGATTTGTCGCGTTCGTCAGCCGTCTCTCATCAATATGAAACTGATCGCAAGGCGGTCTGCTGAGAAAGCCGCCGGGTCTCGACGGCACTATGAGCTGTCTTGATCAATACCAGCGCCCTTGACACACTCATATCTACCTTAAGTAGAATGCAATAATTCCTACAAAGCTTTTTATTGTTGCGCTGGGGGGGGCAATTTGCGCCGCACTTTTTGTTGGTCCATTTCTCCCAAGCCAGAAACAGAAAGCACCGGCGGCTCAGATTTAGCGCATGGTGAAGGGCAAGGCAGACCCCTACGACGCATCCACATTCGAGCCATCTGATTTCATTTACCCGACCGTTCAGTCGGACAATATAACCGTTTTCCTGGAATTTCAGCCGGACATCGAAAAGGTTTGCTTAAGCACCCCGCGCGGTTATTTCGATCCACGACTTAAATTTCGAAACAACGCGACGCGGCAAGACCAAGTTTTACTGATTCAAGGTGAAGCTTTCACCCCCTGGCAACCTGAGCTTTTGCCCAAAAACCTGGAGGGGCCCTATGTCGAAACGTTGTCGACCGACTAAGTCCCGATGGATGACCTCACTGCATATCATGTCACCCCCGTTCGCGGGTATACAGCCACTGATGTACCAGCGTTTTATGCGGTCGAGTCTATCACTTGGGCTGAAAACGTCAGTGTCTGGTGCGCCGCCTTTCCGAGATCCAAAAAACCAGCGCCTACGGCGATACAGAGCTGAATATTTCCCGCAATTCCAGCGGTCCAATCACCAACGTGAAAACGTGCAAAAAACCGGGTTCTGTACTGTATCCGGGCTGTCGAATTTACATGGAGTCGCCGCTGGTCGACTTCGATATTGGTTAATTTCTGAACCTTCTACCCCATTGGCAAGACATGTCATGCAATGCACGGGCGATTGTGTCCTGCATAGCCATTAATTCTCTCTGGTACCCGGGTCGAAGCGGTCGTTTTCCGAGCCCCAGACGCAAAAAAGGCCGCCCCTTGTGGAGCGGCCTTCTTTGATTTCCTAACCGTGTTGCTTTCGGCAGATTTTCCTTTGGAAAATCACCTGCCGCAACCAGGCGCGGCAAGCGCGCCTTGCGCGATGATTTTCGACACACTTTTTGTGCGCGTCTCGTGA
>NZ_JBXWSH010000018.1:0-79914 GCF_059613325.1 Ruegeria sp. BHSA191 | reverse complement strand
GTTCGATGAAGCTCGCGTTGTCCGACCCGACAAAGGCGGCGCCCATGCCTTCCAGGTTGCTGTCGAACAGGATGGTGGGGATGTCCTTGCAGAATTTCTCGATGAACGACCGGTCGGAGTCGCGCCCCAGCGGCGCCAGCAGCACGCCCGCCGGCTTCAGCGCGCGCAGGCTGTCGAGAATCTCAGTCTCCTGCACTGGGTCGCCATAGGCGCTGTAGAGCGTCGGACGGAACCCGGCCTCGATGCATTTTTCCTCGATGTTGCGGGCGATCTCGGCAAAGAACGGGTCGGCCAGGTAGGGCACCACAATGCCGACATTCTTGGTCAGCTTGCGGTTCTGGTTCATGGCAAAGATGTTGGGGCGATAGTCGAAACGTTCCAGCGCCTGTTCGATCCGTTCCCGGGTCGACCGCCGGACGCTGTCGGGATCGTTGAAATATTTCGAAACCGTCGGGCGCGATATCCCGCTGACCGCCGCAAACTCCTCCATGTTCCGGATTTTTCTGGGTGCCATGCCTTGCCTCTGGCGCGGGGCTAGGCCCGCGCCACTGTGAACTTGTCGGTGTTTTACCTTTTCTTATCGCGCGACAAATTTCAACGGCAGAGTTCCGGGACGGCCATTTGGGTCAGATCAGCATCTCGAGTCGGGCGCCGGGGAAGCGTTGCAGAGCCGATGCGATCCGGTCCGCAGGCAGCAGGCACAGCGCGGTCGACAGCCCGTCGGCGCGGTTGTCGATGGCGGCGATTTCGCCCATGTCGCCCAGCTCATCGGTCAGCCCCTGCGCCCTGCGCGATGCCATTCAGCATCAGCGCCGCGCGGCCCGGATGGGGCAGGCGAATCGCCTGGGCCGAGACCGAAACCCCATGCCAGCCGACCAGCGCCCGCGGCCGTTCCACCTCGGCATCCGGTGCGCCGGCGGCCAGCGCCATCCACAGCGGTTGAACGGTCGGGTCGAATGCGCTGCCGGTCGCGTCATACAGGGCGGCGCTTTGGGTCAGCACCTGTAGCAGTTCCGGCGCCGGGGCGGGCAGGGTGCCGTCGCGGTTAAGGAGCAGGTGCGAGTCGGGACGGTACAGGCTGAAGATGTTCTCCAGCCGGTCCAGTTCGGCCTCGAGCGCGGCAATGATCGGCGCGGCTTGCGTGTCACTCAGTCCGACCAATTGCAGGCCGACGGGCGGCTCCAGAGCGGTGCCGCGCCAGCGGGCAAGCGGTGCGGCGCGCGCCACGGTCGGCAAGGCCGCACAGGCGGCCGAGATCGTCAGGAAACAGCGGCGGGACAGGCGGGTCATGCGCTGGTGTCCCAGCTGGAACAGCTCAAGGTCCAGACCGGGGCACAACGGGTGGCCGAGTTCCTTTTGAACCTGTGTGACTGCGACGAGGGCGCCTGCGTCGTGGAATCGCTCTATGACAAGATGCTGATCGCCGGTCGTCTGGGCATGAAGCCCGACAGCCTGGGCCGTGCGTTTTCACGGCTCAAGGCGGTGGGGTGAAGATCAACCGCAACCACGCGGAAATCTCGGATATTCCGCTGCTGCGCGACTATTCCGACAGCGATCCGGCCGAGAACTGGGCGCGCTAGGTCACTGCGTTGCGACCCGGCCCGAAGGCGCGCCGGTTCGGCGCGTCTTATTTTCTGCAAGATTTTATTGTACACAAATTGTATTCTATTGTAGCGTCCCGGAAAAGCGCCATGCACAAGGGACGACGATGACACCCGTGTTCAGATTTCAGGGGATCTATACCCCGGTGGTGACGCCCTATGCGGATGATTTCAGCGTCGATTGGGATGCGCTGGCCGAGGTGATCGAATACCTGGTCGAGAATGGCGTGCACGGGATGATCTCGGGCGGGTCCACGGGCGAAAACTATGCCCAGACCGTCGATGAAAGGCTGGAATTGGCGCGTTTTACTCACCAGCGATTGAAGGGTCGGCTGCCTTTGGTGGTCGGGACCGGCGCGATGATGACGCCGGATTCGATCGCGTTGGCCCAAGGCGCGCGTGAGATTGGGGCCGATGCCATCCTGCTGGCCAGCCCGCCCTATTCGGTGCCGACAGATCGGGAAAACGCTCTGAATGCGCTGGCCATTGACAAGGCGGCCGATCTGCCGGTGATGCTGTACAACTATCCGCATCGCACCGGCACGATGATGGGGGCCGAGTTCCTCGACCGTGTGGGGCGCAGCCGCAATTTTTGCGGCATCAAGGAAAGCTCGGGCGACATCAACCGCGTACACATGCTGGCGCGGGACTATCCGCATATCCAGCTGGGCTGCGGCATGGACGATCAGGCGCTGGAATTCTTTGCCTGGGGCGCGCCGTTCTGGGTCTGTGGTGGGTCGAATTTTCTGCCGCGCGAGCATGTGGCGCTGTATGAGGCCTGCGTGCTGCAGGGCGATTTCGCCAAGGGCCGCCGGATCATGTCGGCGCTGATGCCGTTGATGCGGGTGCTCGAACAGGGCGGCAAGTTCATCCAGACCATCAAGCATGGGGTCACGATGAACGGCATCCCGGCGGGCGCGGTACGGTCGCCTCTGAAGGGGCTGAACAAGGATGACAAGCGCGCGCTGGAACAGGTGACCCGCGTGCTGAAACGCAAGATCGCAGACATCATGGCGGAGGGCTGAGGCATGGGCTTGCTGACACGGGACGAATACGCATCGATCGCCGCCGGGCTGGACCTGCCCACCGGTGCCTTCATCGATGGCGGCTATCGCCCGGCGATCTCGGGCGCGGTGTTTCCGACGGTGAACCCGGCTACCGGCGCGGTGCTGACCGAGGTCGCGGCCTGCGGCGCCGCCGATGTGGACCTGGCCGTGGAAAAGGCGCGCGAGTCCTTCGATGACGGCCGCTGGTCGCGCCTGCATCCGTCGGCGCGCAAGGATGTGTTGATCCAACTGGCCAAGCTGATGACCCGTAATGCCCGCGAACTGGCGGTCATGGAAAGCATCGACAGCGGCAAGACCATCTTTGACTGCGAAACGGTGGATGTGCCCGAGGCGATCCACTGCCTGAAATGGCATGCCGAGGCGATTGACAAGATTTACGATCAAGTCGCGCCTGCCAGCGACGACCACATCGCGATGATCCTGCGCGAACCGATCGGGGTGGTGGGGCTGGTTCTGCCGTGGAACTTCCCCCTGCTGATGCTGGCGTGGAAGATCGGCCCGGCGCTGGCGGCCGGGTGCTCGGTGGTGGTGAAGCCGGCGATGGAAACCCCGCTGACTGCCCTGCGTCTGGCCGAACTGGCCGTCGAGGCCGGGCTGCCGCGCGGTGTTCTGAACGTGGTTCCTGGTGGCGGCGCCGAGGTGGGTGAACCCATCGGGCGGCACATGGATATCGACATGGTGTCCTTCACCGGCTCGACGGTAACGGGCAAGAAATTCCTGTCCTATGCGGCCGAAAGCAACGCCAAGGAGGTGGTGTTGGAAATGGGCGGCAAGAACCCGGCCATCGTCATGGAGGATGCCGAGAACCTCGATCGGGTTGCCGCCCATGTGGTGAACGGGGCGTTCTGGAACATGGGCGAGAATTGCTCGGCCACGTCGCGCCTGATCGTGCACCGCGCGGTCAAGGCCGACCTACTGGAGCGCATCGCCCACCACGCCCGCCAGTGGACTGTGGGCGATCCGCTGGACCCTGCAACCCGGCTGGGCGCGCTGGTCAGCAAAGACCATTTCAACAAGGTCTGCGGCTATCTGGACAAGGCGCCTTCAGTCCTTCTGGGCGGCAAGGCTGAAAATGGGTTCGTCGAGGCAACCGTGGTCGAGCTGCCGGACAATGACGCGCCGCTGGCGCGCGAGGAAATCTTTGGGCCCGTTCTGTCGGTGATCGCGGTCGCGGGGTTCGACGAGGCCATCGCGATGGCCAATGACACGCCATATGGGCTCTGCGCGTCGCTGTTCACCGCCAACGCCAAGCGCGCGCTGCGCGGCGCCCGCGCGATCCGGGCCGGGACCGTGACGGTGAACAGTTTTGGCGAGGGCGACATCTCGACCCCGTTCGGCGGCTACAAGCAGTCGGGTTTTGGCGGTCGGGACAACGGGCTGCACGCGCATGACCAGTACTCGCAGCTGAAGACGCTGTGGATCGACCTGTCGGATGATGCCGACGAGGCGGTGGATTGACGCGGTTCACCGCTTGCCGCCTGCCGGTGCAGCGCGGCCCGGCGGCGTGGAATGCCCTGCTGGGCCCGCAACCTCCCGCGCGGCAGCTTTCGGGCAATATCACCGCAGATTTCACCATCGTGGGCGCAGGCTTTGCCGGCCTGTCTGCGGCGCGGCGTCTGTGGCAGCTGGTGCCCGATGCGCGGATCGTGGTGCTTGAAGCCGGGCGCGTGGCGGAAGGCGCGGCGGGGCGCAACTCGGGCTTCATGATCGATCTGCCGCATGATCTGGCCTCGGACGACTATGCCGGGGCGGGCGATGACCGGGCGATGATCGGGTTGAACCGGCAGGCAATCGCTTTCGCTCACGCGGCGGTCGAGGAGTACGGCATCGACCCCAACTATTTCGATCCAGCGGGCAAAGTGAACGGCGCGGCCAGCCCGGCGGGACATGCGCACAACCAAAGCTATGCCCGCCATCTGGACAGCCTCGGCGAGCGGTCCGAGATGCTGGACCGGCATCAGATGCAGGCACTCACCGGGTCCGGGCACTATGTATCGGGGTTGTTTACGCCGGGCACGGTCATGCTGCAGCCGGCGGGCTATGTGCGCGGTTTGGCGGCGGGGCTGGCGGCCGATGGGGTGCAGATTTTTGAACACGGCGCGGTCACTGGGTTCCAGCGCGACGGGGCGGGCTGGCGCGTGCAGACCGCGCGCGGGCAGGTCTCGACCGGCCGGCTGATCCTGTCGGTGAACGGTCACCTGGAAAGTTTCGGTGTCGAACGTGGTCGTCTGATGCAGCTGTTTCTGTTCGCGGCGATGACGCGAGAACTGGACGCTGATGCACTGGCCCGGCTGGGTGGTCAGCCGCGCTGGGGCGTGACCCCGTCCGATCCGATGGGCACCACCATGCGCCGGATCGACACCGGGCAGGGTGGCAACCGGATCATTGCCCGCACCTGTGCGGTGCTGCGTCCGGGCATGGAGGCGCGGGCATCGGACCTGCGGCGCGCGGCTGCGGTGATGCGGCGCAAATTCGACCGGCGCTTCCCGCCGTTGCGCGGCATCGCGATGGAGTACGAATGGGCCGGTCATCTGTGCCTGAGCCTGAACGGAGTCTCGGTCACCCGCGAGATCGAGACCGGCGTTTATTCAGCCTGCGTCCAGAACGGGTTGGGCACCGCGCGCGGCACATTGACCGGGATCGCCGCGGCCGAAATGGCCTGCGCCGTGCGGTCCGGGATCAGCGAGCATTTCGGAGCCGAGGATCGGCCCAGACGCCTGCCGCCCCGGCCGTTGTCTGAGATCGGGGCCAACATGGTGCTGCGTTGGAAGGAATGGCGTGCGCGCGACGAATGAAAAAGGCCAGCCTGACAGGCAGGCGGGTACGTGGTGTGTTTCCTAATAGTACTGGTTCAATTCGTCGGCGGCGGGAATTTCCCGCTCGCGCCGGGCAATGTAATCGCTTAGCGCCTCGTCGATGGCCGGGTCCAGCCGGGGCTCTTGATACTCGGCCAGCAGCTGGCGGGCGTGGTTCAGGGCGCGCTCGGTGATCTCGACCTCGCCCTCGGCCACCCATTGCTCGATCGAGTTGTTGTCGAACAGTTCGGGCATGAAGAACGCCTCCTGGAAGTTCTCCTGCGTGTGCGGATGCCCCAGATAGTGCCCGCCCGGGCCGATATCCGACACCGCCGCGACGGCCTGGTCGAAATCGTCCCATTTCGGCCCCTCGGCCATCCGATGGGCCATGGCGCATTGTTCGGCATCCACCACGAACTTGGCCACGGAACAATGCATCCCGGCCTCGTTCCAGCCCGCCGAATGCCAGATGTAGTTTGCCCCGGCATGGATCACCGCCGACAGCGTGGTCGCGGATTCGTACCCCGCCTGCGCATCGAATGTCTTGGCCCCGCCCAGCGTGTTCGAGCTGCGCCACGGCACGCCGTAATGCCGCGCCATCTGGCCGATCATGAAGTTCATCAGGCTGATTTCGGGTGTGCCCGCCATCGGCGCGCCGGATTTCATGCTGACGGTCGACAGGTAATGGCCGTAGATCGCCGGACAGCCGCGCCGGATCACCTGCGTATAGGCCAGCGCGCTCAGCGCCTCGGCGTTCAACTGGGCGACGGTGGCGGGCACGCTGGCGGGCGTGTTTGCCCCGCCCAGCACGAAGGGCGAGCACAGCACCGGTTGATTGCGGCGGCAGAAGGCGCGCATCGCCCCCAGCATGGTCTCGTCCCAGACCAGCGGCGAGTTGCCGTTGCAATTGCCGGTGGTGACCGGGTGATCCTCCATGAACTCCTCGCCGAACAGGATGGCGCACATCTCCATCACGTCTTCGGCGTTCTTGGGCGAGGTGGTCATGCCCATGAAGGTCTTGTCGGAATATTTCATCGACGAATGGGTGATGCGAAGGTGCCGCTGGCTGATCGGGTGGTCATAGGGCTCGACGATGTGGTGGGCCGAGGAATGCAGCGCCGGAAGCATGTGGCTGAGCTTGTGGAACATCGCCAGATCGTCCAGCGTCGGGTTGCGCCGCACGTCATCCAGATCCCGCAGGAAGGGCGCCCCGGTCATCGGCACGAAGATCGCGTGCGGTCCGCCCAGCCGCACATTCTTGCGCGGGTCGCGGGCGTGATAGGTGAAATCCAAGGGGATCGTCGCGATCAATTCGCGGACCAGCCCGCGATCAAGATACACCCGCTCGCCGTCGACTTTGGCACCAGCCGCCTTCCAGTCGGCCAGCGCGATCGGGTCGCGGAACTGCACGCCCACGTTTTCGAGGATATCCATAGAGGCCGCGTCGATCCGCTGGACCTGTGATCCGTCCATCACTTCGCACAGCGGGATGTTGCGGGTCAGGCCCGGCAACATGTCAAAGCTGGGCGCGGTGCGCAGAGCGCGGCGGGCGGCGCGGCCTCCGGTGCGGACGCGAGTGGCAGTCTGGGTCATTCTGGGCCTCCTTTGATACCAGTCTGACCATCAACCGGGGGCGCGACCTGCCGGATTGCGAAATACTATTGCGGAATGCGACATCGAGCCCGTGCATTGCCCGCAACAGCTGCTAAGCTGCGCTCCGCAGGATCAGGAACAATGCACAGAGCAGACCGAGAATGAATTCCGACACATCTGAAACCGCCCGGCTTGAGGGTGAATATGACTATATCATCATAGGCGCGGGTACCGCGGGCTGCGTGCTGGCCAACCGGCTGACCGAGGACCCCAAAACACGGGTTCTGCTGCTCGAGGCGGGCAAGTCGGACAATTACCATTGGGTCCACATCCCGGTGGGGTATCTGTACTGCATCGGAAATCCGCGCACCGACTGGATGATGAAAACCGCGCCCGAGCCGGGTCTGAACGGACGGTCGCTGGTCTATCCGCGGGGCAAGGTGCTGGGCGGGTGCAGCTCGGTCAACGGGATGATCTACATGCGCGGGCAGGCGGCCGACTATGACCATTGGCGGCAACTGGGCAATGCGGGCTGGGGCTGGGACGACGTGCTGCCCTATTTCCTGAAATCAGAAGATCACCACGCCGGCGACAGCGAAATGCACCGGTCCGGCGGCGAGTGGAAGGTTCAGAAACAGCGGCTGAGCTGGGAGATTCTGAAAGCCGTGCAGGATGGCGCGCGCGAGATCGGCATCCAGCCGCGCGCCGATTTCAATGACGGCAACAACGAAGGCTCGGGGTTTTTCGAGGTCAACCAGAAGAACGGCGTGCGCTGGAACACGGCCAAGGGATTTCTGCGCCCCGCGATGAAACGGCCCAACCTGCGGCTCCTGATCGAGGCCGAGACGCTGGGCCTGATCCTCGAGGGCAAGACCGTGCGCGGCGTACGATTTGCCCGTGGCGGCACCGAATACCGGGCCTTGGCCGGGGCCGAGGTTCTGTTGGCGGCGGGGTCGATCAACTCGCCCAAGCTGCTGGAACTGTCGGGAATCGGCGACCCCCAGGTGCTGGCGGCGCACGGAATCGCGGTCCAGCATGAAAGCCCGGGCGTGGGGGCGAACCTGCAGGACCATCTGCAGATCCGTACCGTGTTCAAGGTGCAGAACGCCAAAACTCTGAACACCATGGCCAACAGCCTGTGGGGCAAGGCGCGCATCGCAGCGCAATACGCCCTGACCCGGTCGGGTCCGATGGCGATGGCGCCCAGCCAGTTCGGCATGTTCACCAAATCCGACCCGATGCTGGCCACGCCGGATCTGGAATATCACGTGCAGCCGCTGTCGACCGACCGGCTGGGCGATCCGCTGCATCCGTTTCCCGCGATCACCGTCTCGGTCTGCAATCTGCGGCCCGAAAGCCGGGGGCACTGCCACATCACCACGCCCGATCCGAAGGCCCAGCCCGAGATCAGGTTGAATTACCTCTCGGCCGAGCGTGACCGGCAGGTGGCCGTCAAATCCGTGCAGCAGGCACGGCAGGTGATGGCGGCGCGGGCGCTGGCACCCTATAACCCGCAAGAGGTTCTGCCCGGCCCCGAGATCAACGATCAACAGGGTCTGCTGGATGCGGTGGGCGACATCGCCACTACGATCTTTCACCCGGTCGGCACCTGCCGCATGGGCAGTGACGCCGCCGCGGTGGTCGATCCACAGTTGCGCGTTCGGGGGCTGGAGGGGCTGCGGGTGATCGATGCCTCGGTCATGCCGAAGATCGTCTCGGGCAATACCGCCTCGCCCGTGATCATGATCGCGGAAAAGGCTGCCGACATGATCCGCGGACGGGCATTATAAAGGAACATGGGGAATGCGCCCCGGCCCGCCGGACATAAATGAGCGCCTGCCTCATCAACCGGAAATGCTGAACCGACGCAGGGCACATTGATTTTTGAACACCGGTCGCTGAACGCGACAAAATGGGCCAGCCTGTTCATGGCGGGCGCAGGGGGTGCGGCCGGGTTGCTGGCAAACTCCGACGCGCTGTTGCTGGACGGGCTGTTCTCGGGGCTCAATTTCGCAACGGCTCTGGTGGCGGGATGGGTCGCCGCCCCGATCCGGCGCGCCCCGGAACAGAACCGCGCCTTCGGATACGAGATCGACGAGTCCGTCTACGTGATGTTCCGCAGCCTGTTGTTATTCGGGATCATCGTGATGGCGGCCGGTTCGGCGGTGAATCGTCTGCTGGCCTATGCCAAGACGGGCGAAGCCGCGCCGGTGGTTCTGGAATGGATCCTGATCTATGCCGGGGCGATGGCGGCGATCTGCCTGGCGTTGTTCGCCTATCAGCGCTGGAACTGGCGCCGCACCGGCAAGACCAGCGATCTGCTGCGGGTCGAGGCCCGGGCCGCGATGGTCGACGGAGTGCTGAGCCTTGGGGCCGGGTTGCGTTGACATTGGCCTCTGACCCGCACCTTGGCCCGGCCCCGCGCGCTCAGTAATCGGCGACCAGCAGGAATTCGGGCGCGGTGTCTTCCTCGATCGTGGCAAAGCGCGGGATGGGCTGTTCGAACACGTTGTCGGTGCGGTCGTCATTGACGGTCGAGACCTCGCCGATCAGACAATCGCCCTTTTCCGCCCAGAAGGCGTGCCAGATGCCGGGCATCAGCGTGACGCTTTCGCCCGGCTTCAGGCGCAGATGCTCGCCCGGCTGGATGGTCACCGGGCAGGCGTCGCTGGGTACGGTAACAGGGGTGTCGCGGTCGATGCTGCCATCGGGGGCCGAGGCGTAGATCTCCATCACCAGATCGCCGCCGCCGCGGTTGATGATGTCCTCGGCCTTGACGATGTGGCGATGCATCGGCGACAGCTGTTTGTCACGCGAAATCAAAAGCTTCTCGGCATAGAGCATGCCCCGTCCTGCGCTCAGGTCCTTTTCGTCGCCATTGCGCAGGGTGAACAGGAACAGGCCCAGCTCGTCGAACTTGCCCTGGCCGTAATCGGTGATGTCCCAGCCAAGGCCGCGGGCGCGGATGCCGGCGGCCTGCGGGCTGCGCATCTGCTCGGGCGTCCAGTCGGCAAAAGGCGGCAGGGCAAAGCCGAACGAATTGATGAAGTCCTGTGCCTCTGCCTTGATGCGGTTGATCTCGGATCGTTTCATATCGGTGCTTTCGATGACTTACAGCTCGTGCGCCCAAGGCGGGTTGGCCCCGGCGCGGGATACGGTGACGGCGGCGACCTTGCCGCCCAGTTCCAACGCGGCGCGCAGGTCGTCGGGCGAGATCGCGCGGAGCGCCTGTTTGGTCAGCAGCCCGGCGCGGTGCAGTTGCGCCAACACCCCGGCGTTGAACGTGTCGCCCGCGCCCACCGTATCGACGACCTGAACCGGCGTGACCGGCGCCGTAACCGTGCGGCCATCGGCCAGATACCCGGTCGCGCCCTGGCTGCCGCGCGTGACGATCACCACGGCGGGGCCGGCCTGCAGCAGCAGCGGCACCTTTTCTTCCAGCGTTTCGGGGCCTGGGACGATCCAGTCCAGATCTTCGTCCGAGACCTTGACGATATCGGCCTGCGCGATCATCCGGTTCAGCCGGGTGCGATAGCGGGTCTGGTCTTGGATGAAGCCGGGGCGGATGTTGGGGTCGATCATCACTGCGCGCTCGGCCCCGTGGCGGTCCAGCAGGGCGGCATAGGCATCGGCGCAGGGCTCGCAGGCCAGGCTGATGCCGCCGAAATACAGCGCCGAGGTCGCGGTCAACTGGTCCGGCATATCCTCGGGGCGCAGCATCCGCCCGGCCGAGTTTTCATCGACGAAGGAATAGGTGGCGTGCCCGTCCTGCAGTTGCACGAAGGCCAGCGTGGTCGGACGATCCGAAAGAACAACCTGCGAGCCATCCACATGACTGTCTTTCAGCGCCTGCGCCAATTGCTGGCCGAACATGTCGCTCGACAGCCCGGTCAGCATTCCGGCAGGCGCACCCAGCCGGCCCAGGGCGATGGCGGTGTTGAACACCGCGCCACCCGAATGCGGCACGAAACCTTGCGCGCCCGAAACCGTCGGCTCCGCGATCATGTCGATCAGGGCTTCGCCACAGCACAGGATCATGTCCCGGCTCCTTCCTTCTGCAAAGATCAGGCGGTGAATTTACCGCGCGAGCGCATTTTTGCAGAAGTTGTTAGCGCCAACAATGCCAAATTCGGCCTGTTTCGAGACATAAATGCCAAAGCCCTGCCGCAGCGCGTCGAACCGGCCTCCGGCGTTGAAGGTCGTCAGGAAGTCGTCACCGAACAGCCAGCGGTTCTTGTCGGCCACGCCGCCCACCAGGAAGACGCCGCCGGTGGGCATCACGGTCACGGCCATGTCGCCCATTACAGCGCCCAGATGGGTGGTGAACATCTGCGCGGCGCGCGCGGCCAGCGGGTCGGATCCGTCGCGCGCGGCCTGCAGGATGTCCTTGGCGGGCAGGACGGGCGTTTCGGGCTGGCCTGCGGCCATGCCCACAGCGCGATACAGGATCGGCAGGCCGGTGCCGCTGAGGAACATCTCTGCCTCGAGCGTCAGGCTGTCGCCAAAGAAACACTCGGGCGCGATCCGGCGGGCGGCTTCGAACACGTCCACTTCATCGCGGGTGCGGGGCGACAGCCCGACATGGCCACCCTCGCCCGAGACGGTGTGATAGTGGCCTTCGGAATACAAAAGTGCGCCGACGCCCAGCCCGGTGCCGGGGCCGACCACCAATCGGGTGCCCTTGGGCGGGGTCGGTTCGCCCTGCAGGGCCTGCACGTCATCGCCCGTGATCTCGGCCACCGACCACGCGGCGGCAGTAAAGTCGTTGATGACAAAGGTGTGGTCCGCGCCGGTGGCCGTGGCGATGTCGGCCTCGGACAGGTCCAGATTGGCATTGGTCAGACGGATCGTGCCATTGCGCACCGGGCCCGCGCCCGCGGCGACCACGGCGCGCGGCGGCGTTCCAATCTCGGCGCACAGGTCGTGCAGGGCGGCCAGAAACTCGGGCAGGGTGCCGGTGGGCGATTTGCGCAGATCGGTGAGCGTGCCATTGGTGACGACCCCCAGCCGCGTGTTGGTGCCGCCGATATCGGCCACGAGGTTCCAGTGGTCGTGCATTGCGCCCCTGGGCTGCGCCATC
Source organism: Ruegeria sp. BHSA191 (assembly GCF_059613325.1). Taxonomy (NCBI): domain Bacteria; kingdom Pseudomonadati; phylum Pseudomonadota; class Alphaproteobacteria; order Rhodobacterales; family Roseobacteraceae; genus Ruegeria; species Ruegeria sp. BHSA191. The sequence continues at coordinate 67,778 of NZ_JBXWSH010000018.1, read as the reverse complement.
GGAACCGAGACCGGATCGCCCTGGGCCAAAGCGGCCTGCATCGCCCGGAACGACGCCTTGGGGCACCGTTCCAGCGTTTCGAAATCGACATCGACCAGGCCGAACCGCTTTTCGTATCCTAGCGCCCATTCGTAGTTGTCCAGCAGTGACCAGATGAAATAGCCCTTGACCGGAACGCCCTGATCCAGCGCGTCCTGCACCGCAGCCAGATGCTGATTCAGATAGTCGATGCGGTCGTCATCCTGCTGCCGCTCGGGGCTGGCCATGCCGTTTTCGGTGACATAGATCGGCAGATCGCCTGTGTAGTCCCGGGCCGTACGGGTCAGGAACCGGGTCAGCGCGCTTGGCTCAATCTCCCACCCCATCTGCGTCTTGGGCAGGGGGCCGGGCACTTCTTGCAGGCTGGGCCAGGGCGTGTCGGCGGGTGCGATCAGCTTGCGGGTATAGTAGTTCAACCCGCACCAGTCGACCGGCGTGCCGATCGTGTCGAAATCATCCTGCCACCCGTCGGGCAGGTGGGCCTGCAGCCCCTGCAGGACGTTCTCGGGGTAGGCCTTGTTGAACACGCCGCCCAGGAAGAACCGGTTGTAGATGCTGTCATACAGATCGGCGGCTTCTCGGGCCTCGGGGGTTTCATCGGCGGGTTCGGCCCATTCCAGGTTGAACACCGCGCCCAGGTTCGAAATGCCAAGGCCCCGCATGGCCTGAATCGCGCGGCCATGGGCCAGAAGGACGTGATGCATGGCGCGGGCCGTGGCGCGGATGTCGCGCAGGCCGGGGGCGTGGTGGCCTTCGAAATGGCTCAGCCAACTGACGCACCAGGGCTCGTTGATCGGCGCGACGCTGTACATGCGGTCGCCGATGCGGCCCATGATGATCTCGGTGAAATCGGCGAACCAGTTGGCGATGTCGCGGTTGCGCCAGCCGCCCAGGTCGGCCAGGGCTGAGGGCAGCTCCCAATGATACAGCGTGGCGCAGGGGCGGATGCCGCGTTCCAGCAGGGCGTCGGCCAGCCGGTCATAATAGTCCAGCCCGGCCTGGTTCACCGGCCCGCGCCCTTCGGGCAGCACGCGCGCCCAGCTGGTGGAAAAGCGATAGCAGTCGAACCCGGCCTCGCGGATCAGGTCGAAATCCTGTTCGAACCGGTGCAGGTGGTCGCAGGCCAGATCGCCGTTTTCGGCGCGCACCACGTTGCCGGGCGTGGCCGCGAAACTGTCCCAATGGGTCGGGCCGGCGCCGCCCTGTGCGTGGCCTTCGATCTGATAGGCCGAGGTTGCGACACCAAAGAGGAAGTCTTTGGGGAAATCAGCGCGGGTGTATTTCATGTTCAGAACCTGTTGGGGGCGGGACCAGTCGAGCCGCCGACTACCAGTTCGGCCTCGAGCAATCTAGTCTTGGTCGGGTCGTGGGGCGCGCGGATGCGCTCGATCAGCATCTCGGCGGCCAGTTCGCCGGCGTGGCGCACCGAAGACCGGGTGGCGGTAAAGATCGGAACGTCCTGCCCGTTCTTCAGATAGGACAGGTCGTCGTCATGGGCGATCACCGATACGTCGCGGCCCATCTTCAGCCCGGCCTCGTCCAGCGCGCGCCGCACCCCGATCGCCGAAATCATCGATGAGGTCAGGATCGCGGTCGGCGGATCGTCCAGCCGCAGCATGTCTCGGGTTTCGTGGTGGCCATAGACTTCGGTCATCTCGGCGCTGCGCATCAGGGCCGGGTCGGGCGACAGGCCGGCCTGTTTCAGCGCCTCGAGATACCCGTCGCGGCGCCTTTGGGCAAAATCCATGTCCTCCAGCCCGTTGATCAGCGCGATCCGCCGGTGACCCAGGTCGATCAGAAAGCGGGTCGCGCGCTGGAACGAACTTTTGTTGTTCACGTCGATCCAGTCATAGGGCAGGCTGACGCCGGTCGAGCGGCCATGCACGATGAACGGCACCTGCATCCGGGTCAGAACCTCGATCCGCGGTTCGTCCACTTTGGGGCCCTGCAGCACCACGCCATCGACCGCGCCGCGCTGGAAGAGGCTGCGATAGGCGTCCTCGATCGAGGTGTCGTCGGCATTTGTGAACATCATGTCATAGCCGTGCTCGGCATACTTCTTGACCGCGCCGGCGACGAAATCGCCGAAGATCGGGTTTACCATCTCGTGCCGGGCCGAGCTGGGGATCACGTGGCCGATCACCATCGACCGACCCGTCGCCAGCCCCTTGGCGCGCGCGTTCGGACGATAGCCGTGCCTTGCCGCCGCCGCCTGAACCCGCAGGCGTGTTGCCTCGCTCACCTCTGGGTAGCCGTTCAGCGCGCGGCTGACCGTCGTCTGTGACAGGCCCAGGATCTGAGAGAGCTGTTTGAGGTTCATAGCGGCTGTCAAAGCGCCTTAAATCTGCGGTTCAGTCCCTGTTGTGTGGCCAATTTTTGCTTGCGTCAAGCTGTTTCATTTTTTCTGCGACTGCATCAATAAAACATGGGGCTTACAAAAAACAGACGATTGACAGCCGCATTCCGTTAGCGGATAACAGCGGGCATCCAAAGCGCTTTGAAAACCGAGTCTCATATGCGCCAGATACAGTTGGGAGGAAAATCAATGCAACACTCGCTTTTGGCAGGTGCGGCCACGTTTGCCCTGATGGCGGGCGCGGCCCAGGCCGAAAAGGTCACCGTGTTCGGCCCTTGGCTTGGCCCGGACCAGGAAAATGTCGAAAAGGTTCTGGACGGATTTGCCGCTGCCACCGGGCATGAATATGCCTATGTCGGCTCGGACAGCTTCGAACAGCAGATCCGCATCGACGCCGAGGCCGGTTCGGCACCGAACATCGCCGTGTTCCCCCAGCCGGGACTGGCGGCCGACATGGCCAAGGCCGGGTTCCTGACGCCGCTGGCGGACGGAACGGCGGATTGGGTGCGCGACAACTATGCCGCGGGCCAGTCCTGGGTCGATCTGGGCACCTATGCCGGCCCGGACGGTCAGGAGCATCTCTACGGCTTCTTCTACAAGGTCGATGTGAAATCGCTGGTCTGGTACGTGCCCGAGAATTTCGAGGACGCGGGTTATGAGGTCCCGACCACGATGGAAGAGCTCAAGGCCCTGACCGACCAGATCGTCGCCGATGGCGGCACGCCTTGGTGCATCGGTCTGGGGTCGGGCGGCGCGACCGGATGGCCGGCGACCGACTGGGTTGAGGACATGATGCTGCGCACCCTGTCCCCGGCGGACTACGACGCCTGGGTCACCAACGACCTGAAGTTCAACGACCCCAAGGTCGTGGCCGCAATCGAGGAATTCGGTGCATTCGCTCGCAATGACGACTATGTGGCCGGTGGGGCCGGGGCGGTTGCAACAACCGATTTCCGCGACAGCCCCAAGGGTCTGTTCAGCTCACCGCCGCAGTGCTACATGCACCGTCAGGCCTCGTTCATCCCGGCTTTCTTCCCCGAAGGCACGGTCGTGGGTGAAGATGCCGATTTCTTTTACTTCCCGGCCTATGAAAGCAAGGATCTGGGCAGCCCGGTTCTGGGCGCGGGTACGTTGTGGGCGATCACCAACGACAGCCCCGCCGCGCATGACCTGATCGCGTATCTGCAGACCCCCGAGGCGCATGAGACCTGGATGGCGCTCAGCGGCTTTTTGACCCCACACAAGGGTGTCGATACCTCGGCCTTCTCGGACCCGACGCTGAAGAAGATGAACGACATTCTTCTGGGCGCGACCACCTTCCGCTTTGACGGGTCCGACCTGATGCCGGGCGCGGTGGGCGCTGGTACGTTCTGGACCGGCATGGTCGATTATGTCGGTGGCAAATCCGCGCAAGAGGTCGCCGGCGAGATCCAGGCGTCCTGGGACGCGATCCAGTAAACCCGTGAACCAGGGGCAACCCGTGCATGCGGGTTGCCCGACCCATCGTCGCCACGGAGGGTGACATGCATCCCGCAATCCAAGGTCTGTTGACGATCGCCATCGGCGTATCCGCCTGCGTCGGCTATTTCTACCTGTCCAACCAGTTTCTGGACAAGGTTCTGTTCCCGCCGCGCGGCCCGAATGCCGGGCGCAACATCAACAGGGCCAACATGATCCGGCCCTGGCTGTTTCTGCTCCCCGCCCTGGCCGCACTGGGGCTGTACCTCGCCTATCCGGTGGTGGAAACGCTGCGCCTGTCCCTGACCGACCGCGTGCCCGGCGGCGGGTACGAGTGGGTTGGTCTGGACAACTATGCCCAGATGGTCGCCGAGCCGAAATTCTGGGAAGCGATGCGCAACAACATGCTGTGGCTGATCGTGGTGCCGGCGCTGTCGACGGCATTCGGCCTGTTGGTGGCCCAGCTGACCGACCGCATCCGCTGGGGCAATATTGCCAAGTCGTTGATCTTCATGCCGATGGCGATCTCGTTCGTGGGCGCTTCGGTGATCTGGAAGCTGGTTTATGACACCCGCCCGATCGAGCAGGACCAGATCGGCATGCTAAATGCCCTGTACATCTTCTTTGGCGGAACCGAGCCGCAGACCTGGCTGACCATTCCGTTCTGGAACAATTTCTTCCTGATGATCGTTCTGATCTGGATCCAAACGGGCTTTGCCATGGTGATCCTGTCGGCGGCCCTTCGTGGAATTCCCGAAGAAACGGTCGAGGCCGCCATTCTGGATGGCGCCAGCCCGCTCCAGATCTTCTTCAAGATCAAGGTGCCGCAAATCAAGACGACGATCCTAGTGGTGTGGACAACGATCACCATCGTCGTGCTGAAGGTCTTCGACATCGTGTTCGCCATGACCAACGGCCAGTGGGAGACACAGGTGCTGGCCAACTACATGTTCGACAAGCTGTTCCGCGCCAACGACTGGGGCGTGGGCTCGGCCTCGGCCATGGTGATCATGCTGCTGGTGACGCCGATCCTCGTCTGGAACGTCCGCAACGCGCGCAAGGAAATGGAATAGGGGGTCCGCCATGAGTGAGATCGCAGGAACCCGCCCGGCGCTCAGATGGGCCGTACATGCCTCGGTTCTGTTTCTGGTGGTGCTATGGGTGGTGCCCACGCTGGGCCTGTTCATCTCGTCGTTTCGCACGGCGGACCAGATCGCAACCAGCGGCTGGTGGCGGGCGATTTTCCCGTCCGAGCAGAACCTGACGCTGCGCAGCGCCGCGCCCGATACCCAGGTGCAGGAAAATGGCCTGTATGTGATCGAGGGCAATCTGTTCGACGCCGGCACCAACGCGCGCATCTCGAAATGGGGCATCAGCTCGCGCGAGATCGATGCATTTGAGCCGGGCCAGACGGCCGAACTGCGCAAGGGCGGAACGATCACCGTTCAGGTCAATGGCGATTACCGGATGGAGAACACCGAGGAATTCGCCGGCAGCAGGGGCGCGCGCGTCTTCGTGACCGCCGAACTGCCGCCCGAGTTCACTTTGGACAATTACCACAAGGTCCTGCTGGCCGAGGACAGCACCGACAGCATGGCCAAGGCGTTCTTCAACACGTTGACGGTCACGATTCCGGCCACGATCATCCCGATCCTGGTGGCGGCTTTTGCGGCCTATGCGCTGGCCTGGATGGATTTTCCGGGCCGTGCGCTGTTGATCGCCGCGGTGGTCGGTCTGCTGGTTGTGCCTTTGCAGTTGGCGCTGATCCCGCTGCTGAAATTCCACCTGAACATCGGCATCGGCAAAGGGTATTTGGGCGTCTGGCTGGCCCATACTGGCTTTGGCATGCCGCTGGCGATCTATCTATTGCGCAATTACATGGCCGGTCTGCCCCGCGACCTGATCGAGAATGCGCGGGTCGACGGCGCCACCGAGTTTCAAATCTTCACCAAGTTGATCCTCCCGCTGAGCTTTCCGGCGCTGGCCTCGTTCGCGATCTTCCAGTTCCTGTGGACATGGAACGACCTGTTGGTGGCCAAGGTGTTCCTGATCGACGCATCCGGAGAAACCACCGTGATGACCAACAGTATCGTCGAGCTTCTGGGCACCCGTGGCGGCAATTGGGAAATCCTGGCGACGGCCGCATTCGTGTCGATCGCGGTGCCGCTGCTCGTCTTCTTTGCAATGCAGAAATACCTGGTCCGCGGATTGCTGGCCGGTTCAGTCAAATAAGGGCGTGTGATGAACGTGCAGAACAACGTGGACCTCAAGCACTCAACCAAGACGGCGTCCGACTGGTGGCGCGGCGGGGTGATCTATCAGATCTATCCGCGCAGCTTTCAGGACAGCAACGGCGACGGCATCGGAGACCTGCGGGGCATCACCCAGCGGCTGGACTACATCGCCGGTCTGGGGGTCGATGCGATCTGGATCTCGCCCTTCTTCAAGTCGCCGATGAGGGATTTCGGGTACGATGTCAGCGACTATCGCGCCATCGATCCGATGTTCGGCACGATGGAGGATTTCCAGACGTTGCTGGACCGCGCCCATGGTCTGGGTCTGCGAGTGATGATCGACCTGGTGCTGTCGCATACCTCGGACCAGCATCCGTGGTTCGTCGAAAGCCGCAGCAACCGCGAGAACCCCAAAGCCGATTGGTATGTCTGGGCCGACCCCAAGCCCGACGGGACCCCGCCCAACAACTGGCTGTCGATCTTCGGCGGCTCGGCCTGGCAGTGGGATACGCGCCGGCAGCAGTATTATCTGCACAATTTCCTGACCTCGCAGCCGGACTTGAACTTCCACAACCCCGATGTGCAGGACGCGCTGCTGGACGTGGCGCGGTTCTGGTTGGACATGGGCGTTGACGGGTTCCGGTTGGACACGATCAACTTCTACTTCCACGACGCGCAACTGCGCGACAACCCGGCGCTGCCTCTGGATCAGCGCAACGCCACCATCGCGCCGATGGTCAACCCCTACAACCATCAGGACCACCTGTATTCCAAGAGCCAACCGGAAAACATCGCCTTTCTGGAACGGCTGCGCGCCCTGACCGATCAATATGACGGCCGCGCCTGTCTGGGTGAGGTGGGCGACGCACAGCGCGGGCTTGAGATCATGGGCGAATACACCCGTGGCGACAAGCGCATGCACATGTGCTATGCCTTTGAATTTCTAGAGAAACGCCGCCTGACGGCAGAATACACCAAGCATGTGTTCGACCAGCTTCTGTCCAAGGCCGGCGACGCCTGGCCGTGCTGGGCGTTCTCCAACCACGACGTGCAGCGTCACGCCTCGCGCTGGGATCTGGACGAGGCCGGCATCCGGCAGCACGCGGTTCTGATGATGTGCCTGCGCGGCTCGGCCTGCCTGTATCAGGGCGAAGAGCTGGGCCTGCCCGAGGCAGACGTGGCCTTTGAGCACCTGCAGGACCCCTATGGCATCGAATTCTGGCCTGAATACAAGGGCCGCGACGGCTGCCGCACGCCCATGGTCTGGGCCGCGCAGGCCGAACAGTCGGGCTTTACCACAGGTGCGCCCTGGCTGCCCGTCAGTACCGCGCAGGCTGAACGCGCGGTGGACCGGATGGAAGCCGACACGCAGTCGGTGCTGAACCACTATCGCCGCGCCATCGCTCTGCGCCATGAGTATCCGGCGCTGATGTCGGGCACCCAGTCGCACATGCGCGAAACCGGCCCGATCCTGAGCTTCCTGCGTGAGGATGATACCCAGCAGGTGTTCTGTGCCTTTAACCTGGGCGATGACACCGCGGAAATCGACCTGCCCGAGGGCAACTGGCGCTGCATCGGTCAGGATCTTGGCGCAGTCGACGCGCAGGCAAGCGCCACGCTGGCGCCGTCGCAATTCTGCCTGATGGTCCGAGAGAAAGGGTAACCCATGTCCGAACTCAAGCTGACCGATGTCGCCAAGACCTATGGCAATGTCGATGTCCTGAAGGATATCAACCTTGAGATCGAGCGCGGCGAGTTGATCGTGTTCGTCGGCCCCTCGGGCTGCGGCAAGTCCACCCTGCTGCGGATGATCGCGGGGCTGGAACGCATTTCGGGCGGGACGCTGGAGATCGAGGGGCAGGTGATGAACGACGTGCCCCCGGCACAGCGCGGCATCGCCATGGTGTTCCAAAGCTACGCGCTGTATCCGCACATGACCGTGCGCGAGAATATGGCCTTTGCCCTGAAAATCGCCAAGATGCCCGCCGATCAGATCGACGCGGCGGTGAACCGCGCGGCGCAGATCCTGCAGCTGGAACCGTTTCTGGACCGGCTGCCCAAGGCTCTGTCGGGCGGTCAGCGTCAGCGGGTCGCCATCGGACGCGCCATCGTGCGCGACCCCAAGGTCTATCTGTTCGACGAGCCGCTGTCGAACCTGGATGCTGCGCTGCGGGTGGCCACGCGGATCGAGATCGCGCGACTGAAAGAGGCGATGCCCGACAGCACGATGATCTATGTCACCCACGACCAGGTCGAGGCAATGACCCTGGCCAGCCGGATCGTGGTTCTGGCCAACAAGGGCATCGCACAGGTTGGCACGCCGCTGGAACTGTACGAGACGCCCGACAACGAATTCGTGGCCCAGTTCATCGGCTCGCCCGCCATGAACCTGCTGCCCGGAACGATCACCGGCACCGGTGCCACCACGACCGTCGCGCTGGATTCCGGCGGCACGGCGGTTTCGGCCATCCCAACCCAAGACGCGGACGTCGGCAAGAAGGTCAATGTGGGCGTCCGGCCCGAGGACCTGGTGGTGGCCGATGGCGCGCCCCTGCTGACCGGTGTCGTGGATTTCACCGAAGCCTTGGGCGAGGTGACGCTGCTCTATTTCGCCAAGGCCCCGGGGGCCGAGTCGGTGATCGGCAAATTGCCGGGCATTCATCGCGGTTTGCGTGGGCAGACGGTCTCGGTCACGGCGGCGCCCGAAAAAGTGCACCTGTTCTATGACGGGCTGTCGATGCGCCCGCGCGCCTGACGCTTCTGATTCTGCACAAAAAGGCTGCATCCGGCCCCATGGCGGGGCAGGTGCGGCCTTTTTCTTGTAAACTATTCACGCGGGTCGAGACACAGGGGTTCGCTGATCCGGGTTGGGCAGGCGCAGCCGATGTCTGCGGGGAAGTATGATCTGAAGCCTGATTTGCGGGCGAATGAAGAGAAATTTCCGACTGCGGTGAGCCGCCGTCGCCTGTCGCGGTCGTCAATCTGGACCTATGAATTTCGCAATCTGTCGCTTTTTGGACTGACGCAGCGGCCGCAAAACTCTAACGTGACGCACATACAACAACAAAACTCAGTCCAAACACGGGAGAAAACCAATGGCGAAATCGTCGAATGTGAACCGTCGTACGGTGTTGAAAGGGGCCGGTGCGGCCGCTCTGGCAGCGCCGCTCTACAGCAAAAGCGCGCTGGCATCCTCGGGCGAGGTCAACATCCTGATGTGGTCGGATTACCTGCCGCCCAGCTTCCTTGAGGCATTTGAGGCCAAGACCGGCATCAAGGTGAATTATACCGGCATCGGCTCGAACGAGGAAATCATCAACAAGATGAAGGCGACCAAAGGCCAGGGCTTCGACATCGTGTCGCCCACCAACAACCGGTCGCTGCAGTGGGAGCCGCTGGAACTTCTACAACCGTTTGACATGAGCCGCGTGCCGATTGACAAGGTGAACCCGGCTATGGCCAAGATCGGCACCGATGCCTGGAACTTCGGCGGCAAAGGCGTGCACTGGCTGCCGCATATCTGGGGCACCGAGGGCATCGCCTATCGCACCGACCTGTGGCTGCCGGATGGCGACGCGCCGTCCTATGGCGATGTCTGGTCCGAGGAGAACGCCGGCAAGACCATGGGCCGCGCGCATTCGATGATGCTGGGCGCGGGCCTGTACATGGAGCGTGTGGGCGAGATGGAGCCCGGCTCGGTCTGGTCGGCCTACAATGACGAAGAAACGATGCGCAAGGTCTGGGGCCAGATCACCGATTGGTGCATCGCCCGCAAGGACCGCATCAAGCTGCTGTGGAACGATGCCGACACCCAAAAGAATGGCCTGCTGAACGAAGGTGTGGTCGTCGGCCAGACCTGGGACGGTCCGCCGCTGGCGCTAAAATCTGCCGGCGAGCCGGTGCACTATCAGGCGCCGGTCGAAGGCGCGATGGCCTGGGTCGATGGCATGTCGGTGCCCGTGGGCGCGCAGAACATCGACCAGATCTATGCGTTCATCGAATTCGCCTATCAACCCGAGCCCGCGGGCGTGGCGATCGACAGCCACGGCTACAACTCGCCGGTACTGGGCGCCGACCAATATTCCGGCGATACCTACAAGAAGAACTTTGCCGAGGCCTATCCGGGCGACTCGCTTGCCAACCTGAACCCCTGGCCGGCCGAGGCCCCCTGGTACGCCGAAACCCGGACCGAGTTCGTCAACAAGTTCAAGAGCGCCTGATCGCAACTCGATCGCGCCCCCCGCAACGCAGCGGGGGGCCACAGGACTCCGCACGCGCTCCGCGTGACGGACAAAGATGCGGTGCGGCCAAAGGCTGTGTCACAGGGAGAAACTAAATATGAGTGCAGGGATCGGAGTTGATCTGGAAAACCTGTGGATTCGCTTCGGCGATTTTGTCGCCGTACGCGATGCGAACGTTCACATAAACGGCGGCGACTTCTTTTCGTTCCTTGGGCCTTCGGGCTGCGGCAAGACCACGATCCTGCGGGCGGTCTCTGGGTTCCTCGAGCCCAGCGAAGGCAATGTCCTGATCGGCGGCAAGAACATGAAGGGCATCGGGCCGAACAAGCGTCCGACCGCGCTGATCTTTCAGAACCTCGCGCTGTTTCCGCTCATGAAGGTGTGGGAGAACATCACCTTTTCGATGGAGATAAAAGGTGCCAGCGCCGCCGAACGGCGCAAACGCGCGGACGAACTGCTGGACATGATTGCGCTGCCGGGTCAGGGCGACAAGCTGCCCAGCGAATTGTCGGGAGGCCAGCGCCAGCGGGTGGCCATCGCGCGCGCCTTGTGCGCCGAGCCGGACGTGCTGCTGTTGGACGAACCTCTGTCGGCGCTGGACCTCAAGCTGCGCCAGCACATGCGCACCGAGCTGCGCGAAATTCAGCAGCGGGTGGGCATCACCTTCATCTACATCACCCATGACCAGGGCGAGGCTCTGACCATGTCGGACAACATCGCCGTGATGCGCGCCGGGGTGATCGACCAGATCGCCGATGGCAAGACCATCTACAACGATCCAGCCACGGCGTTTGCCGCCTCTTTCGTGGGCGAAAACAACGTGTTCCGCGGCAAGGTCAAGCGGGTGATGGGGGATGAGGCGCTGATCGCAACCAACCGTTCGGGTGAGCTGGTGGCGCGTATTTCCACGGCCAACCGGGGCAAGTTGGCCGAGGGCGACGACGCCATGATGTTCATCCGGCCCGAGGCGTTCTCGATCGCGCCCGAGGGCGCCAGCGGCGATCACTTCGTGACCGCGCGCGTGACCCATGAGGAATTCGAGGGCAACGTCTTCAACATCTTCACCGAAGGCGATGGCGGGAAAGAGATCAAGGTCTCGATCCCGAACCACGGCCAGTCGTTCAAGGATCACACGGGACAGAACATCACGCTGGAATACGACACCCGCAACGCGGTCGTGGTTCCGGCCGGTGAACTGGCCGCGGAATAGGGAGGCCCGAGACATGCCCTCCTATCTGAAGGATTTCTTCAACCGCAACGGCACCGGCATGGGGCTGACGATCCTGGGTCTGGTCCTGTTCTGGACGATCGGCCTGATCATCCTGCCGCAGCTGTCGATGCTGGACTTCTCCTTCCGTCCCAACCTGCCGCCCCCGGAAATCGGCGGCCCCAAGGACGTGTACACGCTGGAGAACTACAAATACCTGATCTACGGCCCCGAGGGCGGCAGTCAGGACTACAACACCGTCGATCTACGGGTGTTCTTCCGCACACTGGTGGCGGCGGTCTGCGTGACGATCTTCAACCTGATCCTCTGCTATCCGATCGCCTATTACCTGGGCCAGTCCAAGGGCAGTCACATTCGCATCTTCGCAGTCATGTTGATCATCCCCTATTGGATCAACGAGATCCTGCGCGCCTTTGCGCTGCGTATCATCTTTGGCGAAACTGGCGTTCTGAACACGCTGTTCGTAGGCCTGGGCATCTGGGACACGCCCTTCGATTTCATCCGCAACGACATCGCGCTCTATGCTGGTCTGGGCTATGCCTACATCCTGCTGATGATCTTTCCGATCTACAACGTGATCGAAAGCCTCGACCGGAACCAGATCGAGGCGGCGCGGGATCTGGGGGCGCCCTGGTGGCGGATCCACTGGCGGGTGGTCATCCCATACGCCAAGCCGGGGATCAGCTCGGGCTGTACCATGGTGTTCATGCTGTCAGCCGGTGCGCTGGCCGCGCCGCAGATCCTGGGAGGGCCGTCAAGCCTGTGGTTCACGCAGCTGATCTATCAGCAGTTCAACGACAACAATGACTGGCCCCAGGGCGCAGCCTATGCGGTGGTGCTGCTGGTGACCTGCATCCTGTTCGTGCTGGCGATGATGCGCCTGTTCAAGGTGAACATGGGGGATATCGGGAAATGAACAATTCCTTCCTCCGCATAAGCATCTGGGTCTATCTGGCGATCTTCTTCGCCTATCTGCTGGGTCCGCTGGTGATCATGTCGATCACCGCCTTCAACTCGTCCAGCTTCCCGCGGATGAGCCCGTGGGAATGCCTGACCTTCCAGTGGTTCACCGAACTGTTCCAAGATCAGCGCATCCTGAACGGGATCAAGAACTCGTTGATCATCGGGGCGGGAACGGTGGTTCTGTCGGTGGCGATGGGGCTGGCCGGCGCGCTGATGCTGACCCAGATCTGGCCCCGGCTGCGCGCCACCTACTATACGATCATCATCGCGCCGATCCTGATCCCGGGCGTGGTGCTGGGCATCTCGACCCTGGTGTTCTGGGACCGGATCAACCGGATGCTGGGGCTGGGCGCGGACAGCGTCCTGTCGAACGGGGTGTTCCTGACGGTGATCGGCCAATCGACCTTCATCGCCAGCTATTGCATGCTGGTGCTGGTGGCGCGGTTGCAGCGCTATGACACGGCGCTGACCGAGGCCGCGCTGGATCTGGGTGCGACCCATGCGCAGGCGTTTCGCAAGATCCTGCTGCCGTTCATGCGCCCGGCGATCGCGTCGGCGGCGGTGCTGGCGTTTCTGGCCTCGTTCGAGAACTACAACACCACCACCTTCACCTTCGGTGAGTATCCGACGCTGACCATCGAGCTGGCGCAGAAGGTGCGGTACGGCATCACGCCCTCGATCTCGGCGTTGGCCTTCATCATCGTGGCGCTGACGGTGTTCTTTGCCCTTCTGAACGAGGCCAAGCTGCGCCGGCAGGAGCTGGTCGCCGCCGCCCGCCGCAACGCGACGGTGCAGGACCTGGGCGGCAAGATCCGCCTGCCCAGCTTCTTTGCCGGGAACATGGCGGCGGTGTTGCTGGTGGTCTTTGCGGTGGCGACGATCACGGTGGTGGGCACGGCGGCGGTCTACAGCCCCGACCAGTGCATCGCCAACGTGAAAGAGCAGAAACGCCTGGAGGCCGAACGCCGTATCCAGGAGCTGCGCAAGCAGCGCGAGGAGCAGCGCAAGCAGCGCGAAGCCCAGGAGGCCGAGCAGGGCGGAGCCACGCAATCGGCGCCCAAACCCTCGAACAACAGCGGCTTTGGCGGTGTGTTCGCGCCCGGCACTCTGGGTGGCGGCAGTGACGCCGAGCCCGAAGCCGAAGCACCGCCCAAGGGCAATAGCGGCTTTGGGAACGTGTTCGATCCCAACAGCCTGAGCGGCGACCAATAGGCGCGCCGGTCAGGGCTTCTGCCCGGCCTGAGGTCAGCCCCGGCCGGGCGGATTGCGTTTCAGAATGGCCACGTCGCAGGCCGCGATGGTGTGCCCGTTCCATTCGACGGAATGAGCGTTGTAGTTGATCAGGAACTGATGGGTCGTGGTTTCGCGCCGCCGCAGGCCGGGCGGCATCGGATGCAGGGTCAGCCCGACCTTCTGCGCGGCCATTTCAACGATCCGGTCCCACAGGTCTTCGTCCGGGAATCCGGCCAGATACCAAAGCTGGTCGCCCCCTTTCAGTGCCGGGGTTCCGTCTTCGAAAGTCAACAGATTGGGCGCGTTGCCGGTCAGCCGCTCGACCCAGTGTTGCGCGGCGCCGCCGCCCTGAACCGGGCGGGTGATCTCGGGCGGCAGAGATTCCACCAGCGCCACGTCGCAGTCCAGCGCTTGCAGGCCGGGGCGGCCTTGGGCCGGGATCTGGAAATCAGCCGTGATTGCACCTGTGCGCGGGCCCAGAACCGTCAGTTTGGTCGCCGCGCGCAACCGGTCGGCCAGCGCGTCGTCCAGCGTGGCCAGCCCGGGGGCGAGAATCAGATCATACTCGGCTTCGTCCATGCCCGTGGCCGGCACGACATCGACCGACAGCCCGGCGCGGCGCAGGGCGCGATAAGCGGAAAACACCAGCCGGAAATAGTTGAACCCCGCGCCCTGAGGCTGGGTCGCCCAGGCCCAGTCCGACGGGTAGTCGAACAGGATGGCCACCCGCGCCTGCACCGGTTCGACCGGCCCCAGCGCGGCCAAATCCGCGACCGTCTGCTGCGCCTCGGTCAGACCGGGGGCAGGGCGGTTGTTCGGCGTCAGCAAGCCCGCGTGCATTTGTTCCTGCGCAAAAGGCGCCTGCCGCCAGCGGAAATAGCTGACCACCTCGGCCCCGTGGGCCACAGCCTCAAACGACCAAAGCCGCACCATGCCCGGCAGGGGGGCCGGGTTGTAGGGCGCCCAGTTCACCGGTCCGGGCTGTTGTTCCATCACCCACCAGCGGCCGCGCCCGACGGCGCGGTACAGATCGTGGTGAAAGGCCTGCATGTCGGGATCGCCCTGTTGCAGAAAGGCTGTCTTGTGCGCCGCGTCGGCCTCGAGCCGGTCGGACAGGAACCCGATCGGGTAGCTGTCCCAAGTGGCGATATCCAGATCGGCGCCCACCTCGAAATGGTCGAAATCAAGAATCCGGCCCATGTAGTTGTGCAGCAGCGGCGCGTCGGTCAGAGGCCGCAGCGCCTGAACCTGTGCCCGGTTGAAGGCCACCACCTGGTCCGAGCTGAACCGGCGGAAGGCCAGAACATGCGCCGGGTTGGGTTCGGTTACGGTCAGGTTGGGCAGGTCGATCTGATCGAAATCGCTGTATTCCATAGACCAGAACACGTTGCCCCAGGCCGCGTTCAGCGCCTCGACCGAGCCATAGCGTTCGGCCAGCCAGCGGCGGAAGGCCTCCCGGGCAGGCTCGCTGTAGCTGACGGTGGTGTCGTGGCAGCCATATTCATTGTCGATCTGCCAGGCGGCGACGTACGGGTTTCGGCCATAGCGTTCGCCCATGATCCGGGCGATGCGGACGCACTCATCGATATATCCGGGATGGCTGAAACAGTAGTGACGGCGCGAGCCGAACTTGCGCGGCTGCCCGTTTTCGTCCACCGCCAGCATGTCCGGGTGCCGGTCCAGCATCCAGCGCGGCGGCGTGGCGGTTGGGGTTCCCAGCACCACTTTCAGCCCGGCCGCACCAAGGGTCTCGATGGCCTGATCCAGCCAGTCGAATGTCAGCCGGCCCGGTTCCGGCTCCATCCGGCTCCATCCGAATTCGCCGATCCGGACCCAGCGCAGACCGGCCTCGACCATGCGCGCGGCATCTTCGGCCCACATTTCTTGCGGCCAGTGTTCAGGGTAATAGCAAACGCCAAGTTCGGGGGTCATAGGATAACTCTGTGTTCCGCCTGACCTTGGCCCGCGTTTTCGGCGGCAAAGGTCATTCCGTTAGTGGGGTGTGACGCGATGGTGTCCGCATCCAGCCCTTCGCGGGCCGAGGTGCAAAACAGCGTCGTCAGATCCGGCCCGCCGAAAGCGGGGCACGAGGTATGGGTTGCCGCGAAGGACACCGCGCGCAGGAAGGTTCCGCCGGCGTCATAGGCCGCGACCCGCGCCGCGCCCCATTGTGCGAGCCACAGGTTACCCGCGGCATCGACGACCGCGCCATCGGGGTTCAGACCCTTGGCGCGCAGGTCCAGAAACACCGCGCTGTCGCCCTCGGGCCAGCCGGTTTCGGGGTTCAGACCCCAGCGCCGCACCTGCCCGGTGGCCGTGTCGCAGAAATAGGCGCAGGACCGGTCGGGCGCGAAACTGATCGCGTTCGAGATGGTTACGTCCGGCACCAGCTGCCGCAGCTCACCCCGCCACAAGCGATAGATCGCCCCCGCGCCCCGTTCCGCGCGCTTGCCCATGGTGCCGATCCAGAATCCGCCCCACGGATCAGCCCGCCCGTCATTCGAGCGGGTCACCGGGTTGTCGGCCTCGAGCGCGATGATGCGGTCCTTGCGACGGCTCTCCAGCCCGAACGTCCACAGCCCGGTTTCCGACGCGATCAGCAGCGTGTCGCGGTCGATCCAGCCTGCGGCCGAGACGTGCTCGGCAAAATCCCAGCTTTGCGGACCATCCGCTTCGCGGGTCATCAGGCGCTTGTTGACGATGTCGAACCAGAACAGCTGTTGCCGTTCGGGGTGCCAAAGCGGGCCCTCGCCCAACTCGCACGGGCGGTCGTCAAAGACCTGGCTCATCTCGCGGCCTCGTCATAGGCGGCTACGATCCTGCGGGCGTTCTCGGCGATCTGGTCCACGGACATGCCGGGTTTGAACAGGGCCGAGCCGATGCCGAACCCGTCAGCCCCGACCTTGAGCCAGTCGCCGAAATTCTCGGGCCCCGCGCCGCCAACGGCATAGACCTGCGTACCCTTGGGCAGGATCGGGCGCATGGCAGCCAGCCCCGCCGGTCCGGCCATCACACCGGGAAACAGTTTCAACCCGGTGGCCCCGGCCCGCAGGGCGACGAAGGCCTCGGTTGGGGTATAGATACCGGGCCAGCTTTGCAGGCCCAGATCCACCGTGCGCGCGATCACCTCGGCATCGCAATTGGGCGACACGATCAGCTTGCCGCCCACGGCAGCCACCTGTTCGACCTCGTCCACGGTCAGGACGGTTCCGGCCCCGACCAGCGCGCGGTCGCCGATCGAACGGGCCATACGGCCGATGCTGTCCAGCGGGTCGGGCGAGTTCAGCGGTACCTCGATCCGGTCGATCCCTGCGTCCAGAATGGCCTGGCCGACGGCCTCGGCCTGCGCCGGGTCAAGCCCGCGCAGAATGGCGATGATGGGGCGGCTCATGCGGTTTGCCTCGTGAGGGTGCGGGCCTGTAGCAGACCGGCCAGCGTGGCCTGGGTCGCGTCGGCGGTTTCGACGAACGCGCCCTGTTGCTGCAGCGCCGCGGCATAGATGTGCGACAAGGCCTCGGCGCCGACGATGGCCAGTTGCTGACCCAGCCAATAGGGGCGGGTGGCGGCCAGCTCGGCACCGATCAGGGCACCGGACAGGCGGGCCCGTGCGGTGGCCGGGTCCTGGCCGTGCAGCAGGTCGGCCGCACGCAGCCCGAACAGCCGCCCGGCCAGTTGCTCGGGCTTTGACAGCGTGTCCGCCACGGCCGTGGCGAAGGCGTCGTCGTCCCAGCCTTCGCCCACCGAGTGTTTCAGTACCGAGTGCTGGCCCAGCAGATCGAAAAGTTCACCCGTCATGAAGGTGCGGAAGCTGACGACCTCGCCCGCGCTGACCTGCACCCATTTGGTGTGGGTGCCGGGCAGGCAGATCACGCCATCCCAATGCGGGCGCGTGGACAGGTAGCCGGCGATCTGGGTTTCCTCGCCGCGCATCACGTCCGCGGGGTCGTCCTGTTTCAGGCCTGGCACCACGAAGGCGCGGATGCGTGGATCGGTGCCGGGCACGCGCACCGGAACGGTCGAGATCGGCTTGGCGGGAACAGCCACATAGGGCGCCTCGACCCAGCCCTGGCGGGCACCGACCATGCCGCAGGCGATCACATCGACGGGCGCCGCGCCCAGCCAGCCCTGGACCAGCGTCAGCAGCGCGTCCTGGAACTGATCCCGGCCCAGCGTTGCCATGCCCCGGTCGCATTGGGCGTGGTCCAGCACCGTATCGCCCTGCATCGCCCAGGCGCGCAGATGCGAGGTGCCCCAGTCTACTGCGATCCACTCGGTGTTCATGTCCTCACCCCGTTGTGACCACGCCGCCATCGACGACCATGCATTGCCCGGTCATGGCGCGGCTGGCCGTTGATGCCAGAAACAGCGTCGGCGCGATCATGTCGTCCGGACGCAGATGTTCCTTCAGGCATTGGCGATCCATATGCGCGGCCAGATCTTCGGGCGTGGCCCACATGTCCAGTTGTTTCTGCGTCAGCACCCAGCCGGGCGCCAATGCGTTGACGCGGATGTTCTTCGGCCCCAGCTCACGCGCGAGCGAGCGGGTCATGCCGGTGATTCCGGCATTGGCCGTCGTATAGATCGGATAGCCCGCATTGCCCATCATGTAGCTGATCGAGCTGAAGTTGATGATCGACCCGCCGGTTTCTGCCATCTGCCGCGCGGCCTGCTGGCAGGCAAAGTAATAGGCTTTGAGGTTCACCGCGATCATCCAGTCCCAGAACTCGGGCGTGGTTTCCTCGAGGCTGTGGCGCTTGTCGTTCGCGGCATTGTTGACCAGCACGTTCAGCGGGCCGTGGGCCTCGGCGGCCTTTGTCATGGTTTTGCGCAGCAGCGCAGTGTCGGTCATGTCGCCCTGCAGGAACAAGGGCGCGCGGCCGTGTTTGGCGCGCATCTCTTCGACGAACGCGCTGGCGTCGGACCGGCCGATAAAGGCGACCTTGGCGCCCTGGGCCAGGAACCCGTCGGTCAGGGCCGCGCCCACGCCGGACCCACCGCCGGTGATGAAGACGGACGCCCCGTCGAGGTCATGGAAAGTGGCTGGCTGGCTCATCAATGGCTCTCTCGGGTCACAAGGCGGGTGTCCTTGCCCACCAGGAAATCAAGGTCGGCCCCCTGATCGGCCTGCAGGACATGGTCGATATACAGCTTGGCATAGCCGCGGGTGTAATGCGGGTCGTCGGGCTGCCAGGCCGCGCGGCGGGCCGCCAGTTCCTGTTCGTCGACCAGCAATTCCAACTCGCCCTTGCTGGCGGACACGCGGATGCGATCGCCGGTTTTCACCAGCGCCAATGGGCCGCCCGCCTGCGCCTCGGGGCTGACATGCAGGATCACTGTGCCGAAGGCGGTGCCCGACATGCGTGCGTCGGAAACGCGGATCATGTCACGCACGCCCTGTTTCACCAGCTTGGCGGGGATCGGCATGTTGCCGACCTCGGGCATGCCCGGATAGCCCTTTGGCCCGCAGCCCTTGAGCACCAGGATGGTCTCGGGCGTCACCGGCAGGTCATCGCGGTCGATATTGGCCTTCAAGTCCTCGATGCTGTCGAAGACATAGGCCTCACCTTCCGTTTCCAGCAGGCTGTCGGTGGCCGCCGAGGGTTTTACGATCGCCCCGTTCGGCGCCAGGTTGCCGCGCAGAACGCGCAGCCCGGCGGCCGGTTTTACCGGATCGTCGAAGGAATGGATCACGTCGCGGTTGAAGCATTCTGCTCCTTCGTAATGGGCCGAGATGTCTTTGTTCAGAACGGTTATGGCCGGGCGCAGATGCGATTTCAGCTCGGACAGGACCACAGGCATCCCGCCGGCATAGCAGAAATCCTCCATCAGGTACTTACCCGAGGGCATGCAGTTGACCAGCAGCGGAATGTCCGACCCGATCTCGAAATCCTTCAGAGTCAGGTCCACGCCCACCCGGCCGGCCAGCGCCAGCAGGTGCACCACGGCGTTGGTGGATCCACCCACCGCGGCATTGGCCAGGATGGCGTTCTCAAACGCCGCCTTGGTCAGAATGTCCGAAGGTTTGAGGTCTTCGTCCACCATCTCGACGATGCGCTTGCCGGTCATGTGCGCCAGCGCCATGCGACGGGCATCGACGGCGGGCAGAGCGGCGTTTGTGGGCAGGCTCATGCCCATCGCCTCGACCAGCGACGCCATGGTCGAGGCCGTACCCATGGTCATGCAGACGCCCTTGGACCGGCTCATGCCGGATTCGGCGTTCATGAAATCCTGCAAGGTCATCTCGCCGGCGCGCACGGCTTCCGAGAACTTCCATACATCGGTGCCCGAGCCGATATCCTTGCCGCGATACTTGCCGTTCAGCATCGGCCCGGAACTGACCACGATCGTAGGCAGATCGACCGAGGCCGCGCCCATCAGCTGGCCCGGCGTGGTCTTGTCGCAACCACCCAGCAGCACCACGCCGTCGATGCCATAGGCGCGGATCGATTCTTCGACATCCATGGCCAGCAGGTTGCGGAACAGCATGGCGGTGGGCTTCATCTGGGTTTCGCCCAGCGACATCACCGGGAATTCGACGGGAAAGCCGCCGGCCTCCCACACGCCGCGCTTGACGCCTTCGGCCAGGTCGCGCAGGCCTGAATTGCAGGGCGTCAGCTCGGACCAGGTGTTGCAGATGCCGATGATCGGGCGCCCGTCGAACGCATGATCGGGAAAGCCTTGGTTCTTCATCCACGACCGATGGATGAACCCGTCCTTGTCGAGCTTGCCATACCAATGCTGTGAGCGGCGTTTCTTGGTCATTTGCGGGGCCCTTTCAAGCGGCTTTGGCGGGCTGGCACCAGTCGGGCAGCCAGTCGGCATGGGCGGTCAGCAGGTCACTGACCAAGTTGCGGATCTGGCGCAGGTCCAGTTCGGCGGCGGTGTGCGGGTCCATCATGGCGGCGTGATAGATGTGTTCGGGGTTTTCCTCGACCAAGGCGCGCACGGTCAGTTCCTGCACGTTGATCTGGGTGCGCATCAGGGCGACCAGCTGCGGCGGAATGTCGGTGACGACCGAGGGCTGCACGCCGTTGCTGTCGACCAGACAGGGCGTTTCGACCGCGGCGCCCAGCGAAAGCTGCGGGATCTGTCCGGTATTGGGCAGGTTGCCATAGGCGACGTACGGCGTGTCGGTGACGATTGCGTTCATCAGGTCGGCAGCGAACTCGTGGCTGCGGATCACCTCGATGTCGCGCCCGTCGGTCAGGGTCTTGGCCTGTTCTTTCCAGTTGGCGACCTGCTCTTCGCATCGGGTGGGATATTCGTCCAGCGGGATCTGGAACTGGTCGATCAGGTCCTGACGCCCATCCTTGATAAACCACGGGACGTACTCTGCCAGGTGTTCCGAGCTTTCGGTGCAGAAATAGCCCAGGTGATCCATCACCTCGTACCGCACCTTGTTCGGGCAGCGCGGCATCAGCAGCGGCGTCTTGGGCAGCTGGCCCGCGTGATAGCCCCGGCGCAGCGCCGGATACAGGTCGCGGCCCTGATGTTCGAGCCGCAGGAAGAAGGCCACGTGGTTCACGCCGGCAACGCGATAGCGGATTTCATCTTTGGGCAGGTCGAGGTCATGGGCCAGTTCCTCGACCGTGTTCTGGACCGAGTGGCACAGACCGACTTGTTTCAGCGCCGGGAACCGTTCGGCCAGCGCCCAGGTGTTGATGGCCATCGGGTTGACATATTGTAGCAGCGTGGCATCCGGGCACAGCTGCGTCATGTCGCGGGCCACATCCCACAGGACGGGCACGGTGCGCAGGCCGCGCATGATGCCGCCCACGCCCAGCGTGTCGGCGATGGTCTGGCGCAAGCCATATTGCTTGGGGATCTCGAAATCGGTGACGGTGCAGGGTTTGTAGCCGCCGATCTGGAAAGCCGTGATGACGAAATCAGCCCCGTCCAGCGCCGCGCGGCGGTCGGTGTGGGTGGACACGGTCGCGCCGGTCCCGACCGAGCGGATCATGGCGCGTGCGACGGTTTCGCTCTCGGCCAGACGCTCGGGGTCGATGTCCATCAGGGCAAAATGGCTGTCGGCCAGCGATGGGGTCAGCAGGGCGTCGCCCACGATGTTCTGCATGAAAATCGTGGAACCTGCACCGATGAAGGTGATCTTGGTCATGACTGTAAACCTTGACTAGGCGTTATTTTACGGCACCGAGGGTCAGACCCGCGATGAAGTGTTTCTGCATCAGAAAGAACATGGCCACCGGCGGCAGGGCCGCGACGATCGAGCCGGCACTCATCAAGTGATAGGCGGCGCGGAACTGCGCGTTGAAGCTGGTGATGCCGGCGGTGACGGGTTGGCTCTCGGCCCCTTGGGTCAGCACGACGGCCCAGAAATAGTCGTTCCAGATGAAGGTGAAGATCAGCACGCTGAGCGCGGCGATCGCGGGCTTCATCAGCGGCAGGACGACGTACCAGAAGATGCGCCATTCGCTGATGCCCTCGACCCGGGCGGCCTCGATCAGCTCGAACGGCAGGGCGCGGATGAAGTTGCGCATGAACAGGGTGCAGAACCCCGTCTGGAACGCGATGTGGAACAGCACCAGGCCGGTTTTCGTGTTGTAGAGCCCCAAGTCCAGCGTCAGGTCGCGCACCGGCACCATCAGGATCTGGAAGGGTACGAAGTTGCCCGCCACGAACATGAAGAAGATCCACAGGTTCGACTTGAACTTGTAAATCCCCAGCGCAAACCCGGTCATGCAGCTGAGCGCCACCGCGCCGATCACCGTGGGAACCGTGATCAGGAACGAGTTCAGCAGGTAGCGCGGCATGTCCGAGTTGAAGAACACCTGACCGTAGTTCCTGGCGCCTTCAAAGCTGGAGGGCAGGCCCCAGTAGTTGGCGTTGGTGAAATCCGCCTCGGGCTTGATTGAGAACAGGGCCACGGCCAGCAGCGGGCCGAGCCACAGCAGAAGGGCGATCGGCAGCATCGCCTGATAGGAAATCTGCGCCGCGCGGGGTTGTTTTTCGATCGGTTTGGGAAACATCTCAGTAACCCTTTTCTTCGCGGTACATCGACCACAGGAAGTAGGCGATGAAGCACAGCATGATCAGGAACAGGATCACGGCGATGGCCGCGCCATAACCCATGCGGAACCCGTATTCCGACAAGGCGACCTCGAACATGTAATAGGCCAGCACGCGCGAGGATCCGAACGGCCCGCCCTGTGTCATGATCGAGATCAGGTCGAACGACCGCAGCGCGCCGATGATGGTCACGACAAAGGCGATGAAGGTCGCGGGGCGCAGTTGCGGCAGGATGATATGCCACAGCATCCGCCCGCCCTTGGCGCCGTCCAGCCGGCCGGCCTCGATCTGTTCGGGGTCCACGGCGTTCAGGCCGGTCAGGTACAGGATCATGCAATAGGCGGTCTGCGGCCAGAGGCCCGCGAAAATGATGCCGTAGGTTACGAACCGTTCGTCACCCAGGACGTTCAGCGGACCCAGTCCGACCAAGCCCAATAGCTCGTTCAGCAGTCCGAAAGTGGGGTCGTAGAACCAGGTGAAGACCAGCCCGACTACGACCTGGCTGATGACGAAGGGAAAGAAGAACAGCGACTTGTACAGCCGGATGCCCCAGACCGTCTGGTTGAGGAACAGCGCGATGAACAGGCCGGCCGGGATCGCCAGCAGGTACATGACCAGCCAGATCAGGTTGTTCTTCAACGAGACATAGAAGGCGTCGCGGTCGACCCATTCC
This sequence comes from Ruegeria sp. BHSA191, assembly GCF_059613325.1. Taxonomy (NCBI): domain Bacteria; kingdom Pseudomonadati; phylum Pseudomonadota; class Alphaproteobacteria; order Rhodobacterales; family Roseobacteraceae; genus Ruegeria; species Ruegeria sp. BHSA191. The sequence continues at coordinate 44,326 of NZ_JBXWSH010000018.1, read as the reverse complement.
CAATACAGGTCTTCATAGTTGCGCATGCCGACATATTCGGCGGCGCCCAGCCCGTCCCATTCGTAAAGCGAGAGGTTGAAGGACTGGAAAACGGGGATGATCACGTAGACCATGAAGAACAGCACGCCCGGAGCCAGAAACAGCCAGGGTGCGATACGTTGCTGATTTCTGTGGAACCAGCTTTCGTGTTCGGTGACGTCGACGGCGGTCATGGTCAATCCCGGTTTGGAGAAGGCGGGACGGGGTCAGACCCGTCCTGTGATTGGCTGAGGCGTGGCCGGGGTTGCCCCGGCCACCACCCGATCAATTGTCGTAGATGCGCTGGCGCGCTCGTTCCAGCTTGGCCAGGATCTTGTCCAGGTTGTCCGGCTTGACCATGAACTCCTGGAAGCCTTCCATCGACACCTTGGCCATTTCCGCCGGTGCGTCGCGATCCCAGAACTGGGCGACGCCGCCGGGGCTGTTGGTCGACAGCATCTTGAAGCCTTCCTGCAGGAACTTGTCGTCGTCCACCGAGGATTTGGCGTTGACGGGCAGCTGTCCGAGGTTCTTGCCGTTGTTGATTTCGGTCTGCTCGTCAGCCGAAACGACAAAACGCAGGAACTCGCGCGCGGCTTCTTTGTTCGACGCGTTCGCCGGGATGTGGAACGTGTCGGTCGGCGCATCTTCGGCCAGCTCGACATCGGGGTTGATCGCGACGAACTGGTAGAAGTCCAGCTGGTCGTCGGTCAGACCGGCCTCGCGCAGCGGAGCCACCGCGAAGTTGCCCATCAGATAGGCCGCTGCATCACCCTGAACCATGAAGGGCAGGGCCTCTTGCCAGCTGTAGGTCTGGTGGTTGTCGATGAACGCGCCCATGTCGATCAGCTGCTTCCAGTTGGCGAAGGTCTGCTTGACCCGGTCGTCTTCCCAGCTGACTTCGCCATTGGCCAGTTGCTGGTGGAAGTCGAAGCCGTTGGTGCGCATGTTCAGGTAGTCGAACCAGCCGCCAGCCGTCCACAGGAACTTGGTGCCGATGGTATAGCAGGCGCGACCCGAGTCGACGATCTTCTGGCAGTTGGCCAGTTCTTCTTCCCAAGTGGTCGGCTCGGACAGGCCCAGCTCGTCAAAGATGTCTTTGCGGTAGTAGACGCCCCACTGATAGTAGGTGTAGGGCACGCCCCACTGCTTGCCGTCGATGGTCATCGCGCCCTTGGTCGAGGCCAAGTTTTCGGCGATTTCCGGCTCGGCCCACAGGTCCGATACATCTTCGAACAGTCCGGCCTCGACATAAGGCTTCATGCGGTTGGCCGCGTACCAGGTCGCGACGTCGGGCGTGTCCGCCGTCAGGAAGTTGCGGATCTGGGTCTTGTACGCCTCGCGGTCGATGACCGTGGTCTCGATCTCCAGACCCGGGTGCTGTGCTGCGAACCGCTCGATCATCGCTTCCATCGTCGCACGCGGCGCCGGATTCGATGTGTCGAGGAAGATTCGCAGCTCGCCGGTCAGTTCTGCCGAAACGGGCGCTGCAAGTGCCACACTGGCCGCCAGAGCCGCCGCAGTGCGCTTGAACATGGAATGCATGGTTTCCTCCCTTAGCTTCCATTTTACGGTTCCAAATAGTGAAACCAAGTTTTATATATTGAAAACTACACATCGAATCGGCTAGGCTTGTCAATACCCTCGCGGCCCGTCCGCTAGGGGAAGTGGAGGAGCAATCAGACCCGTGGCAGGTGACGGAACCATCGGCAAGGCATGTGAAGTGCTGGAGCAGGTCGCGGCGTTCGGCCGGCCTGTGCGGTTCGCCGAATTGCTGGAAAGTAGCAGCTTTCCCAAGGCGTCCCTGTACCGGTTTCTGCAGTCGCTGACCAATCAGGGCATGTTGTCTTACGACCCAGACCGGCAGACCTATTCGCCGGGGCTGCGGCTGGTGCGGCTGGCGCATTCGGCCTGGACGCAAAGCTCTCTGGCGCCGATCGCGCGGCCGATCCTGGATGCGCTCAGCCTGGAAACCGGCGAGACGGTGCACCTTGCGCAGCTTGATTCCAGTCAGGTTCTGTATGTGGACAAGCGCAATGCCAAGAACCCGGTCGAGATGTATTCCGAAGCCGGAAAGGTCGGCCCGGCCTATTGCACCGGCGTGGGCAAGGCGATGCTTGCCTATCTGGATGACGACCTGCTGGACAAGGCGATTTCGCAGCAAAGCTTTCACCGCTTCACCGACAGGACGCTGACCTCCGAGGCCGAATTGAGGGCCGATCTGGCCCGGATCCGCCAACGGGGCTTTGCCATGGATGATGAAGAGCACGAGCCCGGCATCATCTGCGTGGCCTGTCCGATTCTGACATCGGGCGGACGGATGCTGGGGGCGATCTCGATCACCGGGTCGACCCAGCGCATGGATTTCGATCAGTTGAAGAAATGGGTCCCTCGGGTGCGGTGTGCCGCCGACCAGATCGGGGCCGAAGCCGAAGCATGGCGGTTCCCCGAGGGCCGCAAGGACAGGATGCAAGCATCATGACAGGCGTTACCCTGAAGGGCGCAATCAAGCGGTATGGCCAGACCCAGGTCATTCACGGCATTGATCTGGAAATCGAGGACGGAGAGTTCTGCGTTTTCGTCGGGCCGTCGGGCTGTGGCAAATCCACCCTGTTGCGGATGATCGCCGGGCTGGAGGAAACCACCGAGGGCGAAATCCGCATCGGTCAGCGTGACGTGACCCACATGGACCCGGCCAAGCGCGGCGTGGCGATGGTGTTCCAGACCTATGCCTTGTATCCGCACATGACCGTGGCCGAGAACATGGGCTTTGGCCTGCGCATGAACGGCGTGCCCAAGGCCGAGATCGACCGGAAGGTGGCCGAAGCGTCAGAAATCCTCAAACTGGACCCGTATCTCAAGCGCAAGCCCAAGGCCCTGTCGGGTGGGCAGCGTCAGCGGGTCGCCATCGGCCGGGCCATCGTGCGCGGCCCCGAGGTTTTCCTGTTTGACGAGCCGCTGTCGAACCTCGATGCCGAGTTGCGCGTAGAAATGCGGGTCGAAATCGCTCGATTGCACCAAGAGATCGGCGCGACGATGATCTACGTCACCCACGACCAGGTCGAAGCGATGACCATGGCCGACAAGATTGTCGTGCTGCGCGATGGCCGGATCGAGCAGGTGGGCGCTCCGATGGATCTGTATCGCGACCCCGACAACCGGTTCGTGGCGGGGTTCATCGGCTCGCCCGCAATGAACTTTCTGGAATGCGATGTCGTCGATGGAACGGTGCGCCATCCCGCCCTGACGGACACGATTCCTGTGACAAAAGGGGTGCCGGCTGATGCCAGGAAGGTGACCTTGGGGATCCGCCCGGAACATATCGGCGTCGATCGGTCCAGCGACAGCTGCACCGTCGATCTGACCGAGGCGCTAGGCGGCGTGTCCTACAGCTATCTTCTGACGCCAAATGGTGACAAGTTGATCGTCGAAGAGCGCGACGACCAGCGCAGCAAGACGGGCGAGCGGATCGGGATTTCGGTCCGGCCCGAACGCGCAATGCTGTTCGATTCCGAAACCGGCCAGCGGCTGCGCTGAACGGTCCTCGACAACCACGTCCACACGCGCCGGGCCGGGGGCTGGGCGCGCTGTGATTCCCGTGGATTCCGAACCCGAAAACCGCTAACGCAGAGGCAGGATCTGCAAGAAAAGGACTGCCGATGCGACCAAATGTTTTCTCGGGCACGATGCCGGCCTTGATGACGCCGTGCAAGGCCGACCGAACCCCTGACTATGACGCTCTGGTTCGCAAAGGGCAGCAGATGATCGAGGCGGGGATGTCCGCGGTTGTCTATTGTGGGTCGATGGGCGACTGGCCGCTGCTGACCGATGACCAGCGTATGGAAGGGGTCGAGCGTTTGGTGCAGGCGGGCCTTCCAGTCGTGGTGGGCACGGGGGCGATCAACACGCGCTCGGCGGTGGCGCATGCGGCGCATGCGCAGAAAGTCGGTGCGGTGGGGCTGATGGTGATTCCGCGGGTGCTGTCGCGCGGCAGCTCGCTGGCGGCGCAGCGCAACCATTTCAAGGCCATCCTGTCGGCGGCGCCCGACGTGCCTGCGATTATCTACAACAGCCCGGTCTACGGCTTTGCCACCCGCGCCGATCTGTTCTTTGCGCTGCGGGCCGAACACCCCAACCTGGTGGGCTTCAAGGAATTCGGCGGCAGCGCCGACCTGCGCTATGCGGCCGAGCACATCACCAGCCGCGACGATGAGGTGACGCTGATGGTCGGCGTCGATACCGAGGTCTACAACGGCTTCGTCAACTGCGGGGCCACCGGGTCGATCACCGGCATTGGCACCGCGCTGCCGAAAGAGGCGCTGTTGCTGGCGGCGCTGTCGAAAAAGGCGGCCGAGGGCCATACCGAGGCCCGCCTGCGCGCCCGCGAACTGGACGAGGCGCTTGGCGTGCTGTCCAGTTTCGACGAGGGCACTGACCTGGTGCTGTACTACAAATACCTGCTGGTGCTGAACGGCGAAGAGGAATACCGCCTGCATTTCAACGAGACCGACGAGCTGAGCGACGCGCAGCGCCGCTATTGCGAGCAACAATATGCGCTGTTCCGCAACTGGTTCGCGGACTGGTCGCGGCAGGGCGGGGTGATCGCCGAATGCATGTGATCGACAGCCATACCGGCGGCGAACCCACGCGGGTGATCCTGGAGGGCGGGCCGGATCTGGGCAGCGGCCCGCTGGCCGACCGGGCCGGGAGGCTGGCCCGCGACCACGCCGATTTCTACCACGCGGTCCTGCGCGAGCCGCGCGGCCAGCCGGCGATGGTGGGGGCGCTGCTGGTGCCGCCGGTCGACCCGGACTGCGTGACCGGGGTGATCTATTTCGACGCGGATGCGGTGCTTGGCATGTGCGGGCACGGCACGATCGGGCTGACCGTGACGCTTGCGCATCTGGGCCGGATCGGGGTTGGCACGCACCGCATCGAGACTCCGGCCGGGGTGGTCTCGGTCCGGCTGCACGACGCGCACACGGTGACGGTGACAAATGTCGAAAGCCGCCGCGTGGCCCGCGCGGTCGAGATCGAGGTGCCGGGCCACGGCACGGTGACCGGTGACGTCGCCTATGGCGGCAACTGGTTCTTCATCGTCGATCCCAGCCCGGTGCCGGTCGAGCCCGCGAATATCCGAGCCCTGACCGACCTGGGCGTCGCCATCCGCCGTGCGGCCAATGCCGCGGGTATCGGCGGCGAAGCCGGAGAGCCGATCGACCATGTGATTTTTCAGGAGGCCGCGCCGGCCCCCGACGTCCACAGCCGAAACTTCGTTCTGTGCCCCGATGACGCCTATGACCGCTCGCCCTGCGGCACGGGCAGTTCGGCGCGGTTGGCGTGTCTGGCGGCCGACGGCCGCTTGGCGCCCGGTGATGAAATCGTGCAGGCCAGCGTCATCGGCAGCCCCTATCGGCTGTCCTATCAGCCTGGTCCGAACGGCGGGGTGATCCCCTCGATCACCGGTCAGGCTTTCGTGATGGCTGAAAGCCGCTTGATTTTTGATCCCGCCGATGCATTCCGTTCGGGTATAGCGATCACATGAAAAAAATAGAGATCAAATGAAGACAGACGTCATCGTTATAGGTGCCGGCGTGGTCGGCATCAGCGCGGCACTTGAGGTGCAGCGTCGGGGTTACGCCGTGCAGGTGTTGGACCGCGAAGGCGTGGCCGCGGGCAGTTCGGCGGGTAACGCCGGAGCGTTCGCCTTCCCCGAAGTCGAACCGTTGGCCACCCCCGGGATCATGAAAAAGGCCCCAAAATGGCTGCTCGATCCGTTGGGGCCGCTGTCGATTCCGCCCGCTTATGCCCTGCAGATCGCGCCGTGGATGTGGCGGTTCTGGCGGGCCAGCCGCCCCAGCCGGTATCAAGCGCTGGTCGCCGCGCAGGCCAGCCTGATGCGCCTGTGCCAGGCCGCGACCGAACGGCAGATCGCCGATACGGGTGGCGAGGCGATGATGCAGCGTGACGGACAGCTGCAACTGTATGAAAGCGCGGCCGAGTTCCGCGCCGCCTTGCCCACGTGGGAGTTGCGTCGCCAGCATGGCATCGCCTTCGACTTGCTGGAAAGCCCCGAGGCGATCGCCGAGATTCAGCCCGGGCTCAGCCCGCGTTTCACCCATGCCGGGTTCACGCCACACTGGTGGAACACCGTCGACCCCAAACGCTGGGTCGAGCATCTGGCGCAGGTGTTCCGCGACCGTGGCGGGGTGATCGAGACGCGCCCCGTGCGCGCGCTGGAGCTGTCGGACACGGGCGTCTGGGTGCGCTTCGATCAGGGGGCGGCGGATGCCAGCAAGGTCGTGGTGGCCGCGGGCGCATGGTCGCACCACCTGACCCGTACGGTGGGCGACCGGATTCCGCTGGAGACCGAGCGCGGCTACAACACGACCCTGCCGCCGGGCGCGTTCGACCTGCGGCTGCACCTGGCGTTCTCGCGGCATGCTTTCGTGGCCACCAAAATCAACGGCGGTGTTCGCATCGGTGGTGCGGTCGAACTGGGCGGGCTTGACCTGCCGCCCAATTTCAAACGCGCCGATACCCTGTTGAACAAGGCGCGCCAGTTCCTGCCGGGGTTGAAGACCGAAGGCGGGACGCAATGGATGGGATTCCGCCCCTCGCTGCCAGACAGCATTCCGGTGATCGGGCGGTCTCCGAAATCGCGGCACCTGGTCTATGCCTTCGGGCACGGCCATCTGGGCCTGACCCAGTCGGCCGGCACCGCCGAACTGGTGGGCGCGCTGGTCGACGGCACCGACCCGGCCATCCCGGTCGATCCCTTCGCCGCCACCCGGTTCTGAGCGGGTGATGCGCAGCAGCAAGACCATCCACGTGATCTCGGCCCATGCCGAGGGCGAGGTGGGGGATGTGATCGTCGGCGGCGTCGCCCCGCCGCCCGGCGACACGATCTGGGAGCAACGCAGCTTCATCGCCCGCGACCAGACCCTGCGCAACTTCGTGCTGAACGAGCCGCGCGGCGGGGTGTTCCGCCATGTCAACCTGCTGGTGCCGCCCAAACACCCCGAGGCCGACGCCGCCTTCATCATCATGGAACCCGAAGACACGCCACCCATGTCCGGCTCGAACGCGATCTGCGTGGCGACGGTGCTGCTGGACGGGGGCATCCTGCCGATGACCGAGCCGGAGACCCACCTGACGCTCGAAGCGCCGGGCGGGCTGGTGCGGGTGCGGGCCGAATGCCGCAACGGCAAGGCCGAACGGATCTTCGTGCAGAACCTGCCCAGCTTTGCCGACCGCCTCGCCGCGCCGCTCGAAGTCGAAGGGCTGGGGACCCTGACGGTGGACACCGCCTATGGCGGGGACAGTTTCGTCGTGGTCGACGCCGCAGCGTTGGGGCTGCGCATAACCGAGGACGAGGCCGCCGACATCGCCCGCTTGGGGGTGGCGATTACCTATGCCGCCAATGCACAGCTGGGCTTTGCGCATCCCGAGATCCCGGATTGGGACCACATTTCGTTCTGCGCCTTCTGCGGACCGTTGGCCGAAACCGAAACCGGCCTGACCGGCCGATCCGCGGTGGCAATCCAGCCCGGCAAGGTCGACCGCTCACCCACCGGCACCGCCGTTTCGGCCCGCATGGCGCTGATGGCCGCGCGGGGGCAGATGCGGCCGGGCCAGAGCTTCGAGGCCGTCTCGATCATCGGTTCGCGGTTTACCGGCCGTATACTGGGCACAACCCATGTTGGCGACCGCGCCGCCATCCTGCCCGAGATCTCGGGTCGCGGATGGATCACCGGCATCCACCAGCACATGCTGGACCCGGACGATCCCTGGCCGCAAGGTTACCGCCTGCGCGACACCTGGGGCGCCTAGTCCAGAAGGGCCAGCAGGTCGCGGTAAAGTTGCGTCGGAATCTCGGCATATCCCCGGGCGGTGTTACGCGCCCGGGCGGCAAAGCGGCGCTGCGACGGCAGGCGCGCGCCCTGATCGAGGATATCGGCAAACAGGCGCTCGGCCCGCGCGTCGTTGGCCTGTCGCCGCCCGCCGCTGAACTGGTCGGGGTCGAAGGCGATGATGATGTCGCCGTGGTATGGCGCGCCGCCTGTTCCTTGGGCGAATTCCATGCTCTCCAGGCTGGTCAGGTCGTCGATCAGCGGGCCGGCCAGAAGCTCGATCATGATCGACAGGGCCGAGCCCTTGTAGCCGCCGAAGGTCAGCATCGCGCCGTCCAGCGCCGCTTGCGGGTCGGTCGTGGGGTTGCCGTCCTTGTCGATTGCCACGCCTTCGGGCAAGGGTTTGCCCGCGCGCTTGTATAGCTCGATCTCGCCGCGGGCGAAGGCGCTTGTGGCGAAGTCGAAGGTGAACGGGTCCTCGCCCCTGCGGGGCCAGCTGAAGGCCAGCGGGTTGGTGCCCAGGCTGCCGCGCGTGCCCCCGGCCGGGGCCACCCAGGAATGGCTGGGCACCATCGCCATGGCCGCAAGCCCCTCGGCCGACAGGGCCTCGACCTCGGGCCACAGGGCCGAGAAATGAAAACAGCGGTTGATCGCCATGGCCGCGATCCCGTGGGTGCGAGTCTTGTCGACCAGATGCGGCATGCCGGTCTGGAATGCCAGCAACGACATGCCGCCCCGCGCGTCGACGCGCACGATGGCATTGTCCGAGGAGGTGACCTCGGGCTGTGCATGGCCGTCGATCTTGCCGGCCTGCATGGTCTGGGCGCACATGAACAGGCGAAACAACCCGTGCGACCGGCAATCATCCATCTGGCAGGTGGTCAGCATCCGCGCAATCGCCTGCGCGTGGTCGGGGCCATAGCCCACATGGGTCAGGACCTTCAGGCTCAGATCGGTCATTTCCTCGGGCGTCAGCCTTACCGTTTCGCTCATGTTCTGTCCCCTTGGGCTGATTTTGGTCGCCCAAGGGGTAACGGGGAAGCTCGGACCTGTTCAACCCGATAACCGCCAGCACCGGCACCGCTGGGCGGAAATGCCGCCGGCCCTCTTGTGAAGCGTTGAAAATCGCCGAAGAATGCAGGTCATGATGTCAGGACCGCATTCCCCCGACCCCGACGAGGACGAGCCCTTTGCCGGCCCGCGCAGCATCTATGATGTCGATCCCCCGGAAGACGAGGACCTGTGGTTTCTGCCCCCCGACAGCGACCCGGCCGTCGAGGATCTTTTGCCGCCCGGTCCCCGGGCGGACCGGCGCCTGCTGTTCGATCCGCGCGAGTGGCGCGCGGCGCAGGCCGCCGTGGCGCAGGACCTGGCCGAGTTGACCCTGACCTTCGGCGCGTTGGACGAACGGTTGCGGGCGGGTCCGGCGGGCTGGACGCATCGGCTGGCGCTGATGGACGTGTCCGATCTGGGTTGGTGGACCGGCGATCGGATCAGCGTCGACCGGCTGGCACTGTGGACCGGGCTGCGCATCGGAGCCACCGGCGACGACGTACAGGCCCTGTTTCGGGCGGGCTGGGCGGTGCGGCGGCTGACCTCAGGGGCCGGTCCGTCCGACGGGGGCTGGCAGCACGGGCTGGCTGCGTTTCTGGACCGGATGGCGCAGGGCATCGACGAGGTGCCCGAGGCCGTGGCCGATCTGGCCGAGGTGATGGACTCTGCCGCCGATCTGCACCCGGTGACCCAGTCGGCCATCGCCTTTCACGCCTGGCGCGCGCTGTCGCAAGGGATGGGTCAGGACACCGAGGCCGCTGTCATCGCCGCTCGCCACGCGGCCACGATGGGGCGGGGTGGGGCGCTGTTCATGCCGCTGGCGCTGTCGGGGCCGGGGGCGTTGCGCAGCGCAGGAGCGCCCGAAGACAAGCTGGGCGCGTGGGTGCGCGGCGCGGGGCAGGCGGCGCTGGCCGCCCTGCTGCACCTGGATCGCGTCAGCGCCTGGGAGTCGCGCGCTCGCGCCGCGACCGATGATCTGAGCGGCCGGACACCGCCGGTTCTGATCGACGTTCTGGCCGCCTGGCCTATGGTTTCGGCGCCGCTGGCCGAGCAACTGACGCAGGCCTCGCGCGCGGCGGTGCAGCGCAATCTCGACAAGTTCACCAGCCGCGGGCTGATCCGCGAGGTGACTGGGCAGGGGCGGTACCGCGTCTGGGCGGCGGCGCTGTGATGCGGCGGGCCTAGCGGCCTACGCCAACATAGGTGTCGAAACCCGATTTCAGCGCCATTTCGCGGGCGTAGATGTTGCGCAGATCGACCATCCGCGGGGATTTCATCGCCCGGGCCATCTGGGACAGGTTCAGAGCGCGGAACTCGTTCCATTCGGTCAGCAGCACGACCGCATCGGCATCGCGCACGGCGGCATAGGGGTCGTCCTCCCATATCACGCCCGGCAGCAGGGCCTCGCCCTCGGCGCGGCCCTGCGGATCGACCACGCGCACCTGAGCGCCGCCGCCGATCAGCGCCGGTACGATGGTCAGCGAGGGTGCATCGCGCATGTCATCCGTGTTGGGCTTGAAGGTCACGCCCAGCACCGCGATGGTCTTGCCGTTGAAGCTGTCTCCGCAGGCGTCTCGGATCTTTTCGATCATGCGCTTCTTGACCTCGTCATTCACCCGCATGACTGTCTCGGTGATCTGCATGGGAAAGGCGTGATCCTGGCCGATCCGCGCCAGCGCGGCAGTGTCCTTGGGAAAGCAAGACCCGCCATATCCGGGACCGGCATGCAGGAACTTGTTGCCTATGCGCCCGTCCAGACCGATGCCCCGCGACACCTCCTTGACGTCGGCGCCGACCCGCTCGCACAGGCCGGCGATTTCGTTGATGAAGGTGATCTTGGTCGCCAGAAAGGCATTGGCCGCGTATTTGATCATCTCGGCGCTTTCCAGATCGGTGGTCAGGATCGGAAAGTCCCGCAGGTACAAGGGGCGATAGATGTCTGCCATCACCTGAGCGGCGCGGTCGCTCTCGACGCCCACCACGACCCGGTCGGGACGCATGAAATCGTCGATCGCCGCGCCTTCGCGCAGAAATTCGGGGTTCGAGGCGACGTCGAAATCGGCCTCGGGGTTGGCGGCAGAAATGGTCTCGTGAACCTTGCGGTTGGTGCCCACGGGCACGGTCGATTTGGTGACGACCACGGTATAGCGGGTCAGGGCGCGGGCGATCTCGTCGGCGGCGGCCATCACATAGGTCAGGTCGGCATGCCCGTCTCCGCGGCGGGTCGGCGTGCCAACGGCGATGAACACCGCATCGGCCCCATCGACCGCCCGGGCCAGATCGGAGGTGAAGCTGAGCCGTCCGGCGGCCACGTTCTTGGCCATTAGCATGTCCAGCCCCGGCTCATAGATCGGAACCTGACCCGCCTGTAGCATCCGAATCTTGTCTTCGGCCTTGTCCACGCAGATCACGTCATGGCCGAAATCCGAGAAACACACCCCCGACACCAGCCCTACGTAACCGGTGCCGATCATCGCAATACGCATTGTCCACTATCCCTTTCTGGTACCCACCGTGGCGGGCGGGCACACATTCTGAGAATCTTCCGCCGGTTTCAATGGCTGTCTGCCGGACCGGCTTGCAATCTGGTTCGTCTTGCTGTTTTAGGAGCGAAACCCAAATACCCCTAGGATTTTTGAGGCATTCGATGACGAAAACGGCGCTGATTACCGGGATCACCGGACAGGACGGTTCTTACCTGGCAGAGTTTCTTTTGGCCAAGGGGTATGAAGTTCACGGAATCAAGCGGCGGGCCTCTTCGTTCAACACGCAGCGGATCGACCATATCTATCAAGACCCGCACGAGCCCAACCCCAAACTGCGCCTGCACTATGGTGACCTCAGCGACACGTCGAACCTGACCCGGATCATCCAAGAGGTTCAACCCGACGAAGTCTACAACCTAGGTGCGCAATCGCATGTGGCGGTCAGTTTCGAGGCGCCGGAATATACCGCCGATGTCGATGCAATCGGTACCCTGCGGCTGCTCGAGGCGATCCGCTTTCTGGGGCTCGAGAAAAAGACGCGCTTCTATCAGGCTTCGACCTCAGAGCTGTACGGGCTGGTCCAGGAAATCCCGCAGCGCGAGACCACGCCGTTTCACCCCCGTTCGCCTTATGCCGTCGCCAAGCTGTATTCCTATTGGATCACGGTGAACTACCGCGAGGCCTATGGGATGTATGCCTGCAACGGGATCCTGTTCAATCACGAAAGCCCCCGCCGGGGCGAAACCTTCGTGACCCGCAAGATCACCCGCGGTCTGGCCAACATCGCCCAGGGCCTCGAACAGTGTTTGTACATGGGCAATATCGACAGTCTGCGCGACTGGGGCCATGCCAAGGACTACGTGCGCATGCAGTGGATGATGCTGCAGCAGGATCAGCCCGAGGATTTCGTGATCGCCACCGGCAAGCAGTATTCGGTGCGCGAGTTCATCGAATGGTCGGCGGCCGAACTAGGGATCTCGGTCGAGTTCTCCGGCAGTGGCGTCGACGAGGTTGCAACGGTGACGGCGATCGAAGGCGAGGACGCTCCGGCTGTGAAACCGGGCGACGTGATCATGCGCATCGACCCGCAGTATTTCCGTCCGGCCGAGGTGGACACCCTGCTGGGCGACCCGACCAAGGCAAAGGAAAAACTGGGCTGGGAGCCGGAACTGACGGCGCGGGAAATGTGCGCCGAAATGGTCCGGGAAGATCTGAGAACGGCCAAACGCCACGCCCTGTTGAAAGAGCATGGCTATGAACTGCCGGTCAGCCTCGAAAACGGCTGAGGGGGGTCAAAATGCAAAAGGTCTATATCGCCGGACATCGCGGCATGGTCGGAGGCGCGATTCTGCACCGTCTTCAGACGAGTCAGGCCCAGGGTGAGGACCTGCAGCTGATCACGCGCACCCACGCAGAACTGGACCTGACCGATCAGGCGGCGGTGCGCGACTTCATGCAGGCCGAACGCCCCGATGTGGTGATCCTTGCCGCCGCCAAAGTGGGCGGCATCCACGCCAACAACACTTATCCGGCGGATTTCATCTATGACAACCTGATGATCGAGTGCAACGTGATCCATCAGGCCTTTGCCGCCGGTGTGCGGCGCCTGCTGCAATTGGGCAGTTCTTGCATCTACCCGCGCGAGGCCGCCCAGCCCATGCGCGAAGATGCGCTGTTGAACGGTGTGCTGGAACCCACGAACGAGCCCTATGCCGTTGCCAAGATCGCGGGGATCAAGCTGTGCGAAAGCTACAATCGCCAGCACGGGGTCGACTACCGCTCGGTCATGCCGACGAACCTGTACGGACCGGGCGACAACTTTCACCCTGAAAACAGCCACGTTCTGCCCGCCCTGATCCGCCGGTTTCACGAAGCCGCGCGCGACGGGCTGGACGAGGTGGTGATCTGGGGCACCGGCAAACCCAGGCGCGAATTCCTGCATGTCGATGACATGGCCGAGGCGTCGCTGTTCGTGCTGGACTTGCCGCGAGCCGACTACGAGGCCAACACCCAGCCGATGCTGAGCCACATCAATGTCGGGTGCGGGCAGGACGTCTCGATCGCGGAACTGGCCGCGCTGGTGGCCAAGGTCACGGGGTTCCAGGGCAGGATCACCCAGGACCCCAGCAAACCCGACGGCACGATGCGCAAGCTGATGGATGTTTCGCGGCTGGCGAGGATGGGCTGGACGGCGCGCATCGGGCTCGAGGACGGCATTCGCCAGACCTATGCCTGGTTCCTTGAGCAGCCCGAGCACGGCCTACGCGCCAAGTAGCGGCCCGGCCCGAAGGCCGGGTGGCTGAGCAGGTCAGATCCACCGACCGATTGCGACCAGTGCAGGCGCGATTGCCGTTGTGTCCGAGATTGTCGACAAGACCTGCCAGTCGGCCTGACTGTCGGTTGCGGCTCCAAGGCTGAGGAACCGGCCCGTGGCCCCGCCACTGCCCGAGACGGCAGGCGAGCTGCCGCTGACAAAGGGCACCGGGTAGGTCCAGGTTTGGGTGGCGCTTGCAAATAGGGCGCCGGCATTGGCGATACAGCCGACCCCAGCAGGGCTTGTTGTGCAGATCTGGGTGCCGTCGGCAAAGCGGACATATTCGCCGTCAGCCGAGGCGCCGCGTTCGATCACCGCTCCGGTCGGTGTGCCGCCGGACTGGCTGACTGCGCCCAGCAGGTTGCCCGGCCCATAGCCAAAATCCGCCCGCATCAGTCGGCCGGGGGTTACGTCAGTCGCGCTGGCCTGAACTGCGGCCCCGGCCGCAGTGCCCGTGGCCGCGTCCAAACGAAGTGCCTCGGTCCAGCTGCCGCCATCCGGCGACACCTTGATCGAGAAGTCGGTGTTTCCCGCCAGACCCATCTCGGCGTGGCCGGTCCAGTTGGACTGAAACAGCAGGGATGCAGTGTCGGATGCAGCGGCCTTGTTGATCTTCAGTTGATGCCCGGCCCCGTCATGGGTCAGCAGCGTGGCCGGGCTGCGGACCGACAGACGGTTCGTGCCGTCATAGCCGGTTGCGATACCGATGCCCGCAAGGTTGGACGTTTCGACCGGCGGATCGATCCAACCGTTCCCGTCCCACGACTTCAACCGCCCGGCGGTTTCATCCCAGATCCGCCAACCGGTTCTGGGGGTCACGAAATACCAGCCATTGTCCAGCCAGGCCGCCAGCTTGCCCGCGTGCCCGGCCCAGGCGCCGGTGGGCGCGGATCCCAATCCATAGACCGCCCCCTGCGCGGGTACCGCAGGCGGGGTGTTTTCGTTCAGCGCAATCGCGCTGAGCTGCACGACCAGATCCAGCTCACGCAGGGCCTCGTTGTGGGTGACATGTTTTTGCGCCTGAGACGGTTGCAGAAAGGGCAGGTTCAGGCGGGGAGTGGTTTGTGACACGGCGGGCATCCTCCTTGGGCTGTCGGGTCAGTGAGTGCTTTGCGCGTCACTCTGCCCTGCCTGTGGTCAATGCGCGCTTTCCCGTGCGAACGGTACGGAAACAAATTCGAAAGTGGTGATTTCCAATGGCGAAACAAATCGGGGCGATGGTGTGGTTTGTTGCCATCTAAGGGCGGCGACGCATCAAGGTGATTCTGTTGGCCGCACAAAAAAAGGGGCCGCCATGGGGCCGCCCCTGGGGTCATCCGCCGGGATGCTCAGCTGCGGGCATAGACATCCTCGTACCGGATGATGTCATCCTCGCCCAGATAGCTTCCGGTCTGAACTTCGATCAGAACCATCGGCACCTTGCCGGGGTTTTCCATCCGGTGCACGGCGCCCAGCGGGATATAGACCGACTCGTTTTCGCTCACCAACTGCACCTTATCGTCGATCGTGACCTTTGCGGTGCCTTCGACGACGATCCAATGTTCGGCCCGATGGTGATGTGACTGCAGGCTCAGCGCGGCGCCGGGGTGCACATGGATGCGCTTCACCTGAAACCGGTCGCCCACGACCAGGCTTTCGAACCAGCCCCACGGGCGATGGTCCACCGGCAGCTGTTCAGCCTGTTTGGAGCCCTTTGCCTTGAGGGCCGCGACCGCTGTCTTGACGTCCTGCGCCTTGTCCATGCTGGCTACCAGCACAGCATCGGGCATGGCCACGGCGATCATATTCTCAAGTCCCATCGCCACGACTTCCTGGGCTGGCGATTCCGACCGGATCAGAACGTTGCGACAGTCGATCGCCGTCACCTCGCCGGCGGTTGCCACGCCATCCTCGGATGGGTTGCTCAGTTCCTGCACGGCAGACCAGCTGCCCACATCCGACCAGCCGCCTGCGAAGGGCACGACGCTCAGGTTGTCGGCCCGCTCCATAACGGCATAGTCGATCGAGATGTCTTCGATCGGCTCCCATGCGTCGCGGTCCAACCGCAGGAAACCCAGATCGGCCTTGGCCTTTTCAACGGCGACTCGAACCGGGTCGATCAGATCGGGCGCGTGGGCTTCGAAGGCGGAAATGATGTCGCGGACGGCGAACAGGAAGATCCCGGAATTCCACAGATAATTCCCGTCGGCGACCATCTGGCGGGCGCGTTCGAGATCGGGTTTTTCAACGAAATGGTCCAGCGGGACGGCCTTGCCCGAAGCGTCCGGCGTCGTGGCGAGCTTCAGATAGCCATAGCCGGTCTCGGGCCGGTCCGGCGTGATGCCGAACGTAACCAGATGCCGGTCTTGCGCGACAGCTTGCAAGCCCTTTTCGACGGCGGCGTAGAAGGCGGCCTTGTCCGGGACGACATGATCCGACGGAGCCACCAGCATCAGCGCGTCCGGGTCCTGCTGTTGCAGGTACAGGGCCGCCGCCAGAATAGCCGGTGCCGTGTTGCGTCCTTCGGGCTCGATCAGCACTGGGCCGGGGTCGATTCCGACAGCGGCCAACTGCTCGGTGACGACAAAACGGAAGGCCTCATTGGTCAGAATCAGGGGTTTGGAAAAAGGTGCCTCGGCCGGACCCCGCATCCGATCGGCGCAATCCTGCAACAGGCTGGTTTCACCGAGCAGCGGCACGAATTGCTTGGGATAGCTCTTGCGGGACAACGGCCACAGCCGGGTTCCGGAGCCTCCACACAAGATGACGGGATGGACGTTGCTCATGTTAAAAAATACTCTTTTTTTGATGTGATTTGGGTGGTTACACCGTTTGACGGCTAGGTATGGCGCGGTGCATCACTGCGCGGCTTTGCCTGTGGCGACGATATCGTTCAGGTATCGGGCTAAGTCGTCGCGCAGGTCGTCGCGGGCCAGCGCGAAGGACACCGTCGCCTGCAGAAACCCCGCCTTCGAGCCGCAATCGAACCGCTGGCCCTTGAACCGATAGCCGAAGACCGGCACGCCGTTGCCGATGTCCTCGGCGATGGCATCGGTCAGCTGGATCTCACCGCCGCTGCCTTTCTTCATGTGGTTGAGGTTGTACAGCACCGAAGGACCCATGATGTAGCGTCCGATCACCGCCAGGTTCGAGGGCGCCTCTTCGGGTTTGGGCTTCTCGACCATTCCGCGCACGCGGACCACCGTGCCGGCGTTTTCGGCCACGTCCAGAATGCCGTAGGCGCTGGTGCGCTCTGGCGCCACCTCCATCGTGGCGACCATGTTGCCGCCGGTTTCTTCATAGGCTTCAACCATTTGTTGCAGACAGGGCTTTTCGGCGGCGATGACGTCGTCGGGCAGCATCACGGCAAAAGGTTCGTCGCCGATCAAACGTCGTGCGCACCAGACCGCGTGGCCCAGGCCCAGGGCCTTGTACTGGCGGATATAGGCGATCGCACCGCTTTCCATGTTGGTCGCATCCAGCGTTTTCAGCAGCTTGTCTTTGCCCTTGGCCCGCAACTCTTCCTCGAGAACGGGGTTGTGGTCGAAATAGTCTTCCAGCGCCGACTTGCCGCGCGATGTCACGAAGATGAATTCCGTGATCCCGGCCGCGCGGGCTTCGTCGATGGCGTATTGAATTAATGGCCGGTCAACCAGCGTCATGATTTCTTTCGGAACCGATTTCGTGGCGGGCAGAAATCGGGTCCCCAATCCCGCGACCGGAAAAATCGCCTTGGTGACCTTTCGTGACATGATACCTCACAAATAAATACGCTGCGGGCGAACAAACTGCCGCCGGGGATCCCTCTTAGGCCGGGAGGCCAGCGCATTCAATGACTCTTGGGCGACCCGGCGGAAACTTTCCGAACCGTGCCATCTGAAATGAACGGTGTCAAAAGCATCCTTAGAGGTGTGATCGACCCGTGAAACGCTATGGGCCCGGTAACAAGGCAAGCGGACGAACCCCCAAAGCCGAAGTTCCGGCTTTGGGGGGCGGCGATCAAGCCTGAGCCAGAATGGCGTCCAGCGGGTCGTGCTCGGCCACCAGATGCCCCGGGGCAACCTCGGTCAGCTTGGGAACATAGTCGGTCTGACCCGCCGCCAGACGGCTGGGCAGGAACCGCAGCGCCGCCTTGGGATCCATCGGCGAGGGCAACTCGCCCGGCAGTTTCAACCGCTGGCGGCTGCGCTCGACATCCGGGTCCGGGATCGGAACCGCCGAGATCAGCGATTTCGTATAGGGATGAACCGGGTTCGAGCAGATCACCTCGCCATCGCCCAGTTCGACGATGCGGCCGAGATACAGAACCATGATCCGGTTCGACACCGCGCGCACCACCGACAGGTCGTGGCTGATGAAGATCATCGACAGACCGAACTCCTGCTGCAGTTCCTTCAGCAGCTGCACGATCTGCGCCTGGATCGACACGTCCAGCGCCGAGACCGCCTCGTCGCAGATGATCAGCTTGGGTTTGTTGATCATCGCCCGAGCGATGCCCACGCGTTGGTTCTGCCCGCCCGACAACTCGTGCGGGTAGCGGTTGATCATGTTGGCGTTCAGGCCGACCCGTTCCATCATCTCAGCGACCATCTGCTTGCGCTCGCGCTCGGTCAGGTCGGGGCGATAGGTTTTCAGCGGTTCCGCGATCGAGGCGGAGATCGTCATCCGCGGGTCCAGGCTGGCCAGCGGGTCCTGGAACACGATCTGCAGATCCTTGCGGTACTTGTTCAGTTCGGCCCGTTTCAGCCCGACGATCGGATGGCCCAGCCAGCTGACATTGCCGGCGCTCGGCTCGATCAGCTGCAGCACGGCACGGGCGAGGGTGGACTTGCCGCAGCCCGATTCACCGACCACGCCCAGGGTTTCACCCTTGCGGATGTCAAAGCTGACGCCGTTCACCGCCTTCAACGGCACCTTGCGGCCAAAAATGCCGCCCGGAACGTGGATCGGGAAATGCACCTTGACGTCATCGACCCTCAGCAGCGGGGCCTCGTCGGTCTCTACCGCCTTGGGCGCATCGCCCGCGTCGATGCGGGGCATGGCCTCGATCAGGGTGCGGGTATAGTCGTGCTTGGGCGCGTGAAAGATCTCGCGCGTGTCACCGGCCTCGACGAACTCACCCAGGCGCATGACCTGCACCCGGTCGCACATGCGGGCCACGACGCCCATGTCATGGGTGATCAGGGCGATGGCCGTGCCTTCGTCCTTTTGCAGACGCACCATCAGATCCAGGATGTCGGCCTGAACGGTCACGTCCAGCGCGGTGGTCGGTTCGTCTGCAATCAGCAGTTTGGGATTGCACAGCATCGACATGGCGATCATCACCCGCTGGCGCATCCCGCCCGACAGTTCGTGCGGGAACTGGTCCAGACGGCGCGCGGCCTCTGGGATGCGGACGCGGTCCAGCCATTCCAGACACCGTTGCCGCGCGGCCGAGCCCAGCAGGCCTTCGTGCACGCTCAGCACTTCGCGCATCTGCTGGCCGATCCTCAGATGCGGGGTCAGCGCGGTCAGCGGGTCCTGAAATATCATGCCCACATCGGCACCGCGGATCTGGTTCAGCTTGCTCACGGGCAGGTTCAGAATTTCCTGCCCGTTCAGCAGCACCGACCCGGTGGCCCGGCCCGCCGGCGGCAGCAGGCCCATCGCGGCCATGAAGGTCTGGCTTTTGCCCGACCCGCTTTCGCCGACGATGCCCAGGCATTCGCCCGGGGCGATGTCAAAGCTGATGTTCTTGACGGCCTCGACCACCCCATCGGGCGTGTCGAACTGAACGCTCAGGTTCTTTACGGAAAGCAGGCTCATGTCAGCGGTCCTTCGGATCCAGTGCGTCACGCAGGCCATCGCCGATGAAGAACATCGTGATGATGATGGTGACGTAAAATGCCAGGGGGTACATCAGTTGCCACAACGTGCCGTAACCCATGGTTCCGGCGCCCTCGGCGATCAGACGACCCAACGAGGTATAGGGCTCGGAAATCCCCAGCCCCAGGAACGAGATGAAGCTTTCCGTCAGGATCATCTCGGGCACCAGCAGCGAGGCATAGACGATCACCACGCCCAGCAGGTTGGGCAGGATGTGGCGGTACATGATGGTGAACTCGCTGACACCGGCGGCGCGGGCGGCTTCGATGAACTCTCGGTTCTTTAGGGTCAGGGTCTGGCCGCGCACGATCCGTGCCATGGTCAGCCAGCCCACCGCACCCAGTGCGATGAACAGCATGAAGAACGACCGCCCCGCCACAACCAGCAGCAGGATGATGACCAGCGTGGCCGGAATGGCCAGCAGGATGTCGACAAAGCGCATCATCACGCTGTCGACGCGCCCGCCGATGTAACCGGCGGCGATGCCGTAGCAGGTGCCGACGATCAGCGCGGTGGCCGCCCCGACTAGGCCCACCAGTAACGAGGTGGTGGTGGCCTGGATGACCCGGCTGTACAGGTCGCGCCCCAGATCGTCGACGCCGAAATAGTGGCCGGTTTCGATGGACGGCATCCCCATGCCGGCCACGTCGCCCATGACGGCCCAGTCGATTTCCTCGTTGTTCCAGACGGCGAAGTAAGGCCCGATGATCGTGAACAGAACGATCAAGCCCAAGATGAACACGCTGGCCATGGCGGCCTTGTTGCGGACAAAACGCATCCGCGCGTCCTGCCACAGCGACCGGCCCTGGATGGCGGTGTGATCGGTGATGGTCTCGGCCAGCCGAGCGGCTTTTTGTGATTTTCCAAGCATGGATTGCCCCTCAGTACCGGATTTTCGGATCGAACCAAGCATAGGCCAGGTCGGTCAGCAGGTTCACCAGAACGGTCAGCACGCCATAAAGTATCGTGACCCCCAGCAGCACGGCATAGTCGCGCGACAGGGCCGAACCCACATAGGCTTGCCCCAGCCCGCCGGTCGAGAAGTAGATGTCCACAAACACCGACCCGGTCAGTACATAAACGAAGACCGGGCCCAGATAGGACACCACCGGCAGCAGCGTGGGTTTCAGCGCGTGGCGCCAGATCACGGTGCGGGTCGGTAGGCCCTTGGCCCGGGCGGTGCGGATGAAGTTCGAATTCAGAACCTCGAGCATAGACGACCGGGTGATCCGCGCGATCGAGCCCATGTACGAGGTCGCAAGCGCGATGACGGGCATGATCAGGTATTGCCACTGACCCCCGTTCCAGCCGCCGCCCGGCAGCCAGCCCAGCCACAGGGTGAAAGTCAGGATCAGGATCGGGCCCATGATGAAGTTCGGCAGCGCCTGGGCGGCGATGCCCAGACCCACGGCGAAATAGTCGATCCAGCTGTTGTGGCGGATCGCGGCGGCGATGCCCAGCCCGACGCCCACCAGCGTAGCCACGATGAAGGACAGCATCCCGTAGGTCAGCGAAATCGGAAAGCCCTGCGCGATGATGTCGTTCACGTCGCGGTCCTTGAACTTGAAGGACGGGCCGAAATCGAAATGCACCACGATGTTGTACAGATAGTCCCAAAGCTGTTTCCACAGCGGCTGGTCCAGCCCGTAGCGCGCCTCGATATTGGCCAGAACCTGCGGCGGCAACGGCCGCTCAGAGGTGAAGGGCCCGCCGGGCGCGAAGTGCATCAGAAAGAAACTGGCGACGATCAGCAACAGGATCGTCGGAACGGCGATCAGCAGTCGCCGGATGACATAGGCAAGCATTTCATGCCCCCAATTATTGGCCCTGCCCCAGAGCATGTCCGGGGCAGGGCGCGATCAAAGGATGATGATTACTCGGCGATCTTGTAGAGGTTTTTCGAGTACCAGTTCTGCTCGACGTTGTTCACCGGCCAGTTCCCCACGTCGCTGTCCATCATGTAGACGCCGGCATAGTGGTAGATCGGGATCACAGGGGTTTCCTGTGCGATGATCCGCTCGACCTCGGTGTACAGCGGGGCCGGATCATCCGAGGTCTTGGCCTGGGCCAGCAGCTCGTCCACCTTCGGGTTGCTGTACTTGCCGTCGTTATAGCCGGAATCAGACTGCAGCAGGTCCAGGAAGGTCGAGGCTTCGTTGTAGTCGCCGCACCATGCGCCGCGGGCCAGCTCGAAGTTCTGGTTGCCGCGCTCTTCCAGGAAGATCTTCCATTCCATGTTGGCCAGCTCGACCTGCGCGCCCAGCTTCTGCTTCCACATCTGGCTGAGGGCCACGGCGACCTTCTTGTGCGCCTCGGAGGTGTTGTAGACCATCGAGAAGGTCAGCGGGTTGTCGGGGCCGTACCCGGCCTCGGCCAGCAGTTCTTTGGCCAGCTCGTCGCGCTCGGCTTGCGTCATCGTCGCCATTTCGACGACCGGCGGGGTGAACCCTGCGGTGGCTTCGGGCACGAAGGTGTAGGCTTCGGGCTGACCTCCGGCCAGGATGTTCTCGGTGATGATCTTGCGGTCAACCGCCAGCGACAGAGCCTGACGCACGTTCGGGTCCTTGAAGGCCTCGGGGCCGCCGTCGGACAGGTTGAACGTGTAGTAGTAGTTGCACAGGCGCGGGAAGCTGATCGCCTCGTTCGGGTATTCCTTCTTCAGTCGCGGGAACTGGCCTGCGGGCACCTCGGTACGGTCCAGCTCGCCGGCCAGATAACGGGTCAGGGCCACGTTTTCATCGTTGATGACCAGCGCCACGACCTTGTCGATGATGGTGTTGTCGTTGTCCCAGTACATCGGGTTGCGCTCGCGCACCGAGCGTTCGTTGGGCAGGTGCTCGGTCAGGACATAGGCGCCGTTCGACACGATGTTGCCAGGCTTGGTCCATTCATCGCCGAACTGCTCGATAACCTTCCGCGGGGCCGGGAAGGTGGTCGAATGCGTGGTCATCTGCGGGAAATAGGGCAGCGGCGCGCTCAGCTTCACTTCCAGCGTGTGGTCGTCGATCGCCTTGACGCCCAGATCGTCGACCGGCTTTTCGCCCGCGATGATTTCGGCGGCGTTCTCGATCGACATCAGTTCCATGAACCACGCATAGGGCGAGGACAGCGCCGGATCGACGGCGCGCTTCCAAGCGTATACGAAATCATGCGCGGTGACCGGGTCACCATTCGACCACTTGGCGTTGTCGCGCAGGGTGAAGGTGTACACGTCCTTGGTTTCGTTGGTGGTATAGCCGGTCGCCACGCCCGGAACCAGGTTGCCGTTCTCGTCCTGGTTCATCAGACCTTCGAACAGGTCGCGGACAATCTCGGCGCCCGACACGTCCTCGACCACCTGCGGGTCGACCGAGCTGTGCTCGTCCAGCACGCGGTAGACAAAGGTCTGGTCGTCGGCCAGCGGCTCGCCGGTGACCGGATGGGTGCCTGCGGCCAGCGCGGCACCGGTGATGAAGGTCGAGCACAGCAGGCCCGCCACCGAGTTTCGAAGGATGGTGTTCATGATCTTCTCCCATTTATTGTGGCGGCGGTCTGCGCATCCCCGTGGGATGGCGTCCGGCGGCCCTGGTTGCCCGACATCCGCTGGGACCCGGTTCTTTTCGATTTTGGATTGTGCCAATTCGCAAGGAACACTGCGTCGCAGCTTTGTGGATTGCAGTCGGTGAAGTGGATGCAAGAGCTTCCTCTCGCTGTGCAAGACCGTGCCACTATTTTGGGCAGGGTTAAAGCCTTCCCATGAACCCGGATCGCCTAAAGGTAGAAAGAAACTTCGTGACGCGAGGTCGCCGAAATTTTGTAACGATGGCGTTTGTCGTTGGGATATTTTCGTGCCCAGGCTGCCCGGAATTCCGCCTGTGAAGCGGCCTGTTTCGGCAGAGTATCGCGGCCCGTTTTCGCCGAATTCGGCGAATCGCCCGCGGTCAGGGGCGCAACCGCGATTTCATCCGCGCGTCGGGAAAGCATGTGGGGCGCTGGCCTGTCGCCTCTTGCCAGCGGCCGATCGACCGGCGCGTCTTGTATCCCGGCAGGCCATCGGCACCGCCCACGTCATGCCCCATGGCGATCAGGGCTTTCTGCATGGCTGCGATGTCCGACCGGTACAGGCCGTCAATCTTGCCCCAGCGCCCCTTGAAATCGCCCACGCCATAATGGATGCGGTCGCCTACATGGCCCACGAACAGGGCATAGAGGTCGCTGGTGTTGTAGTCCTTCAGAACGTAGAAATTGGGTGTCACGATGAAGGCCGGCCCGTGGCGGCCCGCTGGCATCATCAGGTATCCTTCGCCGAGCAGCTCGTGCGGGGGAAAGGGTCGGCCCGAGACGCGGGTGATGCCCATCGCGGCCCAGTCGCGGATCGGGCGACCCTGATCGGGGCCCTCCAGCGCACAGGACACTGACGCATCCACCGTCACCTCGAACCCCCAGTCGCGGCCGGGCACCCAGCCATGTCGTTCAAGGTAGGCAGCGATCGAGGCGATCGTGTCTTCGGCCGACCTCCAGATATCGGCGCGCCCATCGCCATTGCCGTCGGTGGCATAGGTCAGAAAACTGCTGGGCATGAATTGCGGCTGGCCCAGAGCGCCGGCCCAACTGCTTTTCATCGCCCGGCCGCTTACGTGGCCGGCCTCGACGATCTGCAGGGCGGCGATCAGCTCGTCGGTGAAATACGCCGCGCGCGTGCTCATGAACGCCTTGGTGGCCAGCACCTGAAAGGCATCATGCCGGATGGGCACCTGCCCGAACCCGCTTTCGCGGCCCCAGATCGCAAGGATGATGCGTGCGGGCACGCCTGTGTCCGCGGCGACCCGACGCAGGGTCGCTGCATGGCGTTTGGCCATCCTGCGCCCGGCCGCGGCGGTGCCTTGCACCGTGTTGGCGTTGAAATAACGAGCCGGTGCGCCGAATTCGGCCTGGCGCTGCGTCTTGGGCGTCTTTGGTGTGGTTCCGGGCGGCACCAGATCCGGCAGATCCCAGTTGATCCTGACGCCGTTCAGACTGTTTTGGAACGTGCGGCGCGACACGCCCTCGCCCCGGGCCAAGGGCCAGAGTTCGGTGCTCAGCCAAGCCTGGAATTGTTGTTCCACGGCGGCCCTGTCCAGCGCCGGAACGGCGGTGGCCCAGATCAGGCCGAGGATGACGAACAGCACACGCATGGCAGGTTCCGAGTGTCTCCACCCCGCGACCCAAGTCAACTCATACCGATAGTTTGCCTGAAATTTCTTGTGAAGTCGGTCAACTCTGCCGATAGTTGCCGAAACCAGCGGGAACAAAAGGCAATCTGACGTGGCCAGAGAACCGACGACCCCGGCAGTACGAGCGACGCTGATCGCGATCACGGTCTGGGCGGTCGCCGCCCATCCTGGGTTGGCCAGTAATAGCTTTCTGGACCCGCAAGGCCCGATAGCCCAGGCCCAGAGGGTTCATCTGTTGCGCGCCACCGCGCTGATCCTGGTTGCGGTCATTCCGGTTCTGGTTCTGGTTCCCCTGATCGCTCTGCGCTATCGCCGTCGCGCGCAAAGCCCGGCTACCTATCGGCCCAAATGGGAGTTTTCGCCCCTGCTCGAAACCGCGATGTGGGGCGTGCCAGTGGTAATCGTGGCGCTGCTGTCCTTCTATCTGTGGAAGGCGACCCACCGGCTGGACCCCTACGCGGCCGCGTTCGGCGATGAACCGGCCCTGCGCGTGCAGGTGGTGGGGCTGGATTGGAAATGGCTGTTCATCTACCCCGATCTGGGCATCGCGACGGTGGGTGAATTCGGGATTCCCACGCAGCGTCAGGTCGCCTTGACGCTGACGACGGACACGGTGATGCAATCCTTCATGATTTCTGCCCTGGCGGGGCAGATCTATGCCATGCCCGGCATGATGACCCAATTGCATCTTGTGGCTGATGTCCCGGGCCGGATGCAGGGCGAAAACACCCAGTACAACGGGCGCGGATTTACCAAGCAGAAGTTCCAGACGGTCGCGATGTCGCCCCCGGACTTCGACGCATGGGTTGACCGGGTTGGGCAGAACGGAATCGTTCTGGACCCGGCAACCTATCGGACGTTGGCCATGCGGACCGACCGGGACGAAGTTCAGGCCGCGCTTGGCACCGCGCAGATGCCGGACAATGCGCTGTACTTTCGTCTGGATGATGGCGATCTGTTCCACAGCGTTCTGGACCGGTATCACAACGGGCAACCATTGCCTGAGGATCAGCAACCGGGAACCGTCCAGTACGGGCAGGAGGGCAAGCCATGACAGCTGCCGAGTCCGGTTTCTTCGGTCGTCTGACCTGGGAAGCATTCCCCATCGCCGGGCTGATTCAAGATCCCAACACGAACGAGATCGTCGCCAAAGCGGCGGCGGGCGTGGTGATCGTCGGTGTGGTCTTGGTTCTGGGGCTGCTCACGTGGTTTCGCCTGTGGGGGCCGCTGTGGCGCGACTGGCTGACCAGCGCGGATCACAAGAAAATCGGCATCATGTATATCGTCTTTGCCATCGTCATGCTGGCGCGCGGCGTTCTGGAGGGCGTCGTGATGCGTGCCCAACAGGCGGCCGGGCCGGGCGAGGGATTCCTCGAGGCCGAACACTTTGCCGAGCTGTTCAGCACCCACGGCACGATCATGATCTTCTTCGTGGCGGTGCCCTTCGTGTTCGGACTGGCGAATTTCCTTGTCCCGCTGATGATCGGCGCGCGCGACGTGGCCTTTCCGGTGATGAACCAGATCAGCCTCGGCCTGACGGTTTCGGCGGGGATGATGCTGATGGTCAGCTTGGTGGTGGGCGAGTTTTCCACCGGCGGCTGGACGGCCTATCCGCCCTATACCGGAGCGGCCTTCAATCCGGGTGTGGGGCCGGATTACTGGATCTGGGCGATCGTGGTGTCGGGTATCGGCACCACGCTGACGGGGATCAACTTTGCCGTCACGATCTACAAGCTGCGCGCGCCCGGGATGAAATTCATGCGGCTGCCGATGTATTGTTGGACGATCATCTGCAGCTCGATCCTGATCGTGTTCGCAATGCCGCCTTTGGGGGTAGCGGCGCTGCTGCTGGCCGCTGACCGGTATCTTGATTTCCATTTCTTCACCAATGACCTGGGCGGCAACATGATGAACTATGCCAACCTGTTCTGGCTGTTCGGCCACCCCGAGGTCTATCTGCTGGTTCTGCCGGCCTATGGCATCTTTTCCGAAGTCTTCGCGACCTTCTCGGCCAAGCGGCTCTATGGCTACACTTCGCTGGTGATCGCGACCATGTCGATCGCGGTGCTGTCGTTCACCGTCTGGCTGCACCATTTCTTCACCATGGGCCAAAACGCCCTGATCAACGCGGTCTTCGGCATTGCCACGATGCTGATCGCAATTCCCACCGGCGTTAAGGTCTATGACTGGATGGCCACCCTTTATCGTGGCCGCATCCGGTTCTCGGTGCCGATGCTGTACGGGCTGGCCTTTCTGATGCTGTTCGTGATCGGGGGGCTCAGCGGGGTGATCCTGGCCAATCCGACCGTCGACTATCAGGTGCACAATACGCTGTTCCTGGTCGCGCATTTTCACAACGTGCTGCTGCCGGGTGTCCTGTTCGGCTTGCTGGCGGGCTACAACTATTGGTTCCCCAAAGCCTTCGGCTTCCGCCTGGATGAAGCCTGGGGGCGGATTTCAGTCGTGCTGTGGACGGTGGGCTTCATGCTGACCTTCCTGCCGCTGTATGTGGTGGGTCTGATGGGTATGCCGCGCCGGTCCTACAGCTGGGAGGAACCGAACTTTCATCCCTACATGATCGCGGCCGTCATCGGAGCGCTGGTTATTCTGGCCGCGCTGTTGTCGATCGTCGTGCAACTGTGGGTCAGCATCCGCAACCGCGAACAGAGCCGCGTTCCGGTTGGCGACCCCTGGGACGCCCGCACGCTGGAATGGTCGATCGCGGCCCCGCCGCCGCGTTACAATTTCGCGATCATCCCGCTTGTCACGGACCGTGACGATTTCGCCGCCGCGAAAGAACGCGGCGAGGCCTACCCGCACCCCGACCGATACGAGGACATCACAATGCCGCGCAACACCAGCATCGGTTTCGTACTCTGCGTGCTCAGCGGCGTGTGGATGTTTGCGCTGGTTTGGTGGATCTGGTGGCTGGCGGCGCTGATGACCGTGATGATGATCCTGTCGTTCATCCTTTGGACCTTTCAGACCGATACCGAGGAGGTTGTTGCGGCCGAAGACGTGCGCAGGCAGCACGAGGCCTGGCTGGACCTGGTCCGCAACGCGACCCCTGTAAACAGGGATCATGAAGGCGCGCCAGAAAACACCGGGCTTGCCCGACCGGATCTGGAGGCGACGACATGAGGCCTGCACCAACCCACAGCTATCCGGGCCTGAACCTGGGCCGGGGCAGGCCCGGGGCCCACAAGGCGACCGAGGTGGTGACCTTCGGTTTCTGGGTCTTTCTGATGAGCGATCTGGTCTATTTCGGGCTGATGTTCGGCGTCTACATCACCATGATAGACGCACAGGCCGGTGGTCCGGGCCCGCACGCGCTGTTTGATCTGTACAGCATCTTTGCCCAGACGCTGATCCTGCTGACCAGCAGCCTGACCGTTGGACTGGCCATGCTGGCGCTGAAATACAACCTGCCGCGCGGCCGGATCGTTTTGTGGTTCGGGGTCACGCTACTGCTGGGGCTGAGTTTTCTGGTTCTCGAGATCCGCGATTTCATGTCGATGGTGGAAAAGGGCGGCATCCCACAGCGCAGCGGTTTCCTGTCCGCCTACTACGGGCTGGTGCCTCTGCACGGTCTGCATGTGGCCGCGGGCTGCGTGTGGTTGGTGGTGCTGGGCATTCAACTGCGGGTCATGGGGATGACCGACCTTGTGATCTCGCGCATGGTCCGGCTGGCGCTG
The DNA here is from genome assembly GCF_059613325.1 of Ruegeria sp. BHSA191. Classification (NCBI taxonomy): domain Bacteria; kingdom Pseudomonadati; phylum Pseudomonadota; class Alphaproteobacteria; order Rhodobacterales; family Roseobacteraceae; genus Ruegeria; species Ruegeria sp. BHSA191. Next base: position 15,871 of record NZ_JBXWSH010000018.1, on the reverse strand, counting down.
TTTTGGCATTTTCTCGACCTGATCTGGATCGGCATCATCACCATCGTCTATTTCGGAGGGCTGACTTATGGATAGACATTCCGAACTGCACCGGCGCGAGCGGCGGCGCTATGCGATCGGCTATGGTGGCTCGCTTTTGTTGACGCTGGCCATGTTTGGCACGGCGCATTGGTTCGGCATCGAAACCCGCGGCGTCTATCTGACGATCGGCCTGCTGGGGCTGGCGCAGCTAATCGTGCAGCTGATCTATTTCCTGCATATCGACCGTCGCCGCAGCAGCCGCGAGGATCTCGATCTGGTGTTGTTCTCGACGCTGGTTCTTCTGATCATAATCGGGGGAACGGTCTGGATTCTGGGCAATCTGGCGATGCGGATGCACATGCCCGTCATGTGAGCGCGCTCAGCGCGTTGCCCACAGGCCCAGCCACAGGGCCAGCCAGCACAGGCCGACGCTCAGCAGGATGTTGGCGGCTGCGGTCGCGATGGTGCGCTCGCGCCGCAGTTCCAGCGACTGCCAGGCAAAGCTGGAAAAGGTCGTGAAACCGCCGCAGAAGCCGAAGACAAGGCGCCTTTGATCTTCGGCCAGATCGACGGTGCCGCCCAGATACCCGATCCAAAGCCCCAACAGCAGGCTGCCGCCCACGTTCACCATCAGAGTTGCCACCGGCAGGTCATGGGTAACCGCGCGTGTAACCCAATGGCGCAGCACGGCGCCCAGCCCGCCGCCCAGCCCGAACATCAAGTGCAAGTGCAGATCGGTCATCCGCCGAACCCTCGGGCCGACCTGCGACGGCCGATGGCCTCGCCCAGAATCGCCGCGCCCAGTCCGGCGGAGATCTCGGCCGCCAGCGGTATCAGCACCACCCAGCCCGAGGTTTCGGCGAAGCGCTCCAGCTCGGCGACGAACGAGGAAAAGGTCGACAGCCCGCCGCAGAAACCCACAGCGCCCAGATGCAGCACATGGGCATGCACACGGGTGCGGATCGCATACAGCCAGCCCAGCACGAAACAGGCCGCCACGTTGATGCCGAACGTGGCCGTCAGCAGTGGCGCACCGGGGATCTGCAGCGCAAACAGTTCGCGCAGGATCGACCCCGCCGCGCCGCCGATGAAGACGGCGGCATACATCAGCGGTCGTCCCGCTATGGCAGCCTGCGCTCTGGCCAAGACGTCTGTCCCTGTTCCTGCGTGTCTGCGCATGGATAAAGGGCGTGCCCATCAGGCTCAAGGGCGATCACGATGGCGCAAGACAGGCCGCGCGATCCGCACAAAGGCTTGCAATCGCGTGACAAGCTTTCCACGATCGGCCGAAGATCATGAGGGAGAGCAGGATGATCGTACGCAGGATCTACTTTGCCGTGACCTTTGTCGCGTTGCCGCTGACGGTCATTCTGGGGCTGTTCTGGCCGCCTGCTTTCTGGCTGCTGGTCCTGTTGGTGCCTTATGCGCTGGTTGGTCTCTATGACCTGCTGACCACGCGGCACAACGTGCTGAACAACTATCCGGTTCTGGGGCACTTCCGCTACATGCTGGAATTCGTCAGCCCCGAGATCCGGCAATATTTCGTGGAAACCAACGAAAGCGGCCGCCCGTTCAACCGCATCGTGCGGTCTCTGGTCTATTCCCGGGCCAAGGGGCAGGTCGATACGCAGGCCTTCGGCACGCAGTACGACATCCTCAAGGTTGGGTACCACCGCGCCAACCATTCGCTGGCCCCCAAGGAGGTGCCGGAAAGCGAGGAACGCATCCTGCTTGGCGGGCCTCAATGTGAAAAACCCTATTTGGCGTCGCGTCTGAACGTCTCGGCCATGAGCTTCGGTGCGCTCAGCGCCAATGCGATCCGGGCGCTGAACGGCGGCGCGCGCGACGGCGGTTTTGCCCACAACACGGGCGAGGGCGGCCTGTCGCCCCATCACTTGGCCGAGGGCGGTGACATCATCTGGCAGATCGGCACCGGCTATTTCGGCTGCCGCACCCCTGAGGGCGGTTTCGACAAGGACAAGTTCGCCGAACGGGCGCGGATGGAGGTCGTCAAGGCGATCGAGATCAAGCTGTCGCAAGGGGCTAAGCCCTCGCATGGCGGCGTGCTGCCTGCGGCCAAGGTGGATGCCGAAATCGCCGTGATCCGCGGCGTGCCGGTGCACCAGGACGTGATCTCGCCGCCGGTGCATTCGGCCTTCGACGGCCCGACCGGGTTGCTGAATTTCGTCCAACAGCTCCGCGACCTGTCCTGCGGCAAGCCCGTCGGCTTCAAGCTGTGCATCGGGGCGCGATCCGAATTCCTTTCGATCTGCAAGGCCATGCTGGAAACCGGCATCCTGCCCGATTTTATCACCGTGGACGGGGCCGAAGGCGGCACCGGCGCTGCCCCAGTGGAATTTACAAATCGCCTGGGAACCCCACTGAACGAGGCGTTGATCTTCGTCGACAACAGCCTGCGTGGCGTGGGGCTGCGTGACAAGATCCGGGTGATCGCCTCGGGCAAGGTGGCCACCGGGTATGACATGATCGAGAAATGCGCCCTGGGGGCCGACATGTGCAACGCGGCGCGGGCGATGATGTTCGCGGTGGGCTGCATCCAGGCGCTACATTGCAACACCAACCGCTGCCCCTCGGGGGTGGCCACGCAGGACCCGGTGCGCGGCCGCGCGGTCAATGTCCCGCAAAAGCGCAAGCGCGTGCACCGGTTCCACGATGCGACGCTGGAAAGCTTCCGTGAGATCCTGGGCGCCATGGGCAAGGAACGGGTGTCGGATCTGCGCCCGTCCGACATCTTTCGCCGGACGGCGGACGAACGCGAGTGGTCCTATGCCCAGCTTTATACCTTTCTCGAAGACGGCGCCTTGTTGGGTGCCGACATTCCTGCCGAATTCGCCGATGATTGGGCCCGTGCCTCACCCGCGCAGTTCTGACACCCGGGCCTAGTTCAGCGACGGCCGCGGGTTGCTGGCGGCATGGGCGTGGATCTTGCGGATGCTCCATTCAACAGCGTTCCGCATCGTGCTGCCGAGGGCCTGATCGAAGGCAGCGACCAGGTCGGGTGTCTGGTCGCTGGCAGCAATCACGTCGCGCTGGAACGAGTTCGAGGCGATGATTTTGTCTTCGAACTCGTCGATGATCTTGATGTTGAGGCGAACTTCGATTTTGACCGAGGTGGAATCTTCGGTGTCTCCGACGACGATTCCTTGGAATTCGCGCAGGTCTGGAACGATCACATAGTCCGCCCGCAGACCGACGGTCGAGCGGCCCACGGCCGCAACACGGTTGCTGTTTTCAAAGCTCTCGACCATCAGGGCCTGCACGATCAGCGGTGCCCTGTCGACCCAGCGCGCGCGCGGCAGGTATTGCACCTGCAGGCGCGTCGGCTGCACCGCGATCTGGTCGGTGTTGACCGCGGCTGTGGCCGTCGGCTCCTGCACGACGATCTGCTTACCCACACGTGGCAGCGAACTGGAGAACGTGCTTTTGGGCGTCAGCAAGTACAGATCGTTGGGTTTCGAGGCCTGCTTCAGCGTTCCCAACCCGGTGCAGCCGGTCAACCCTGCCAGGCCCAACGCGACGATTGCTGCTCTGATCATTGGCGAAACTCCGATGCCTGTGTGCCCAGCAGGAACCGGGCCGGGTCGCGTTCCAGCTTGTCCACTAGCCGATCAAGGCCAACGACAAGGCGCTGGGATTCTTCGACGAAGCGCACGAACTGGGGCAGGCCCACCCGCAGAAAGTCCGACACCTGGCGACGGTTCTGCTGCACAATGCCGTCGATCGTGCCCAGCAGGTCCGACGCCGATTGCGAGGCGCTGAGGATATCGGCGGAAATCGCGTCGATCCGCTCGGTGACGTTCGACACGGTCTCGGCCACCTGGTTGGCTGCGGTGCGGATATCGGCGGCCACGGCGGCCACGTCTTCGTCCATGACACGATTGGCCGAGTCGAAGGCGCGTTCGGCCGAGGTCAGCGTGCCCTTGGCCGTTTCCATCGCCGAGGTGACGGAGTCGAGCGTTTGGTTGGCATTCGCGAAGGTGTTGTTGACGGTTGTCATGGTCACCCCTGCCTCATCCGACAGCCCGATCAGCCGGTCCGCCAATTCAGACCCCTGCGCGATGAAGGGCCGGATATCCTGTTCCAGCACCTGATCGGCCGTGGCCAGCGTCTTGTTGACACCATCCAGTGCGGTTTTTGCGGATTCCGCGGCGGTCTTGACACTGTTGAGCGTGTCAGTCCCGGTGGTCAGCGTGGTTTCGGCCGTATCCGCCAGCTGGTCCAGCCGCTGGGTGAAGGCACCAATCTCCTTTGCCGCTCCGCCCAGATCGCCCGAGAGGGTTTCGAAATCGGTCAGCGTCTTGTCCAGCCGCCCCGAGGCCGAGGCGAGGTTGTCCAGAATGTCGGCCACCGCCTTGCGGTTGTCGTCATCGACAACGGCGTTGAGGTTTTCCAGCAGGGTCACCGCCTCGTCCAGCACCTTTGGCGCGCCTTCGAACAGCGACTGGATCGCGCTGCGTTTGCTTTTGATGACGCTGAACTGCGGCAGGCGCTCTGCATCGGGCGACCCCCCCGACAGTTCGACATAGCTGACGCCCGTCACCCCCAGCGACTGCAATTGCGCGATGGTATCCGTGGTGACGGGAATGTCGGCGTCGATTTCAAGGCGCACACGCACCTTCGAGGGGTCGTCATCGTCCAGATCCAGCGAGATCACCTGGCCCACGGGCAGACCGTTGTAGTTGACGCCCCCGGCCGCCGACAGGCCCGAAACATTGTCGAACAACACGTCGTAGTAGGCGTATTGCCGGGTTACCTCGAACTTGGCCAGCCACAGGAAAAAGCCGAACGCGCTGAGGATACCCACAAGCGTAAAAGTGCCGATCAGGATGTAGTTCGCCCGGGTTTCCATCGCCTCTACCTGTCGTGCCCCTTCTGCTGCGCCGCGCGGGCCCGGGGGCCGGTGAAGTATTCCTGTACCCAAGGATGATCGACCTTGGTCATCTCGTCTATGGGACCTTCGACCAGAACGCGTTTTTCCGCAAGCACCGCGACGCGGTCGCAGATGGCGTAAAGACTGTCGAGGTCATGGGTGACCATGAAAACGGTCAGCCCCAAGGCCTGTTGCAATTCGCCGATCAGTTCGTCATAGGCCGCCGCCCCGATCGGGTCCAACCCGGCGGTGGGTTCGTCCAGAAACACGATCTCGGGGTCCAGCGCCAGCGCGCGCGCCAGTGCCGCCCGTTTGCGCATCCCGCCCGACAGCTCGGACGGAAACTTGCCGCAACTCAGCTGTGGCAGGCCCACAAGGCTGATCTTGAGGCTGCCGAGCGCGCGCATCAGGCTTTCGCTCAGGCCCGTATGTTCGCGCAGCGGCGCCATCACGTTCTGCAACACGGTCAGCGATGAAAACAGCGCGCCGTCCTGAAAGGCCACGCCCCAGCGTTTCTCGATCCGGCGACGGTCCGCCTCGGGGCCGTTCAGCACGTCAACGCCCAGCACCTCGATGCTGCCGGCGGCGGGCTTGTTCAGCCCGACGATGGTGCGCAACAGGACCGATTTGCCGGTGCCCGACCCGCCGACGATGCCCAGAACCTCGCCGCGCCAGACATCCAGGTTCAGGTCATCATGCACCACCTGCGGGCCGAACTGGTTGCGCAGGTGACGCACCCGGATCACCGCCTCGCGCTGTGCCTCTGCCTTGGTGTCCTGCTGCTGGATTGCGCCATCCATGTCAGACGCCCACCTCAGAGAAGAAGATGGAAAACAGCGCATCGATGGCGATCACCATGAAGATCGCCTGCACCACCGATGATGTCGTCCGCTGCCCCACGCTCTGGGAAGAGCCCTTGACCTGCATCGCCTGCCAACAGGCGATCACCGCGATGACCACGGCAAAGAACGGAGCCTTGATCAGGCCGACTGCCAGGTGCCAGACATCGGTGTTTTCCTTCAGGCGCGTGACGAACATGCCGGGGCTGACGCCCAGATCGATCCAGCTCATCAAGGCGCCGCCGAACAGGCCGGCAATGTCGGCGACGAAGCCCAAGATCGGCAGCATGATCAGCAACGCCAGCACCCGCGGGACAACCAGAACCTCGATCGGGTCCAGGCCTAGCGTCTGCATGGCGTCGATCTCCTCCTGCACCTTCATCGAGCCGATCGAGGCGGTGAAGGCCGAGCCCGACCTGCCCGCCACGATGATCGCGGTCAGCAGGACGCCCAATTCGCGCAGAACCGAGATCGAGATCAGCTCGACCACGAAGATCTCGGCGCCGAACTGTTTCAACTGGGTTGCCCCCTGAAAGGCAAGAACCACGCCGATCAGAAACCCCATCAGCGCCACGATGGGCAGCGCCTTGAGCCCGGTTTCCTCCATCTGCGACACCAGCGCGGCCCGGCGCAGACGCCACGGCATGACCAACGTGCGCGCCAGCCGATGCAGCGTCAGGCCCAGAAAGCCCAGCATCGACGCCGTGTCGCGCCCGGCCCCGACCGTCCTCCGGCCCAGAGACTCCAGCCAGGGCACGAAGCCGCGCGGCGGGGCCTCTGCCGGTATCTCGGTTGCGATGTTCTGCGCGACGGTCTCAAGCAGCGCCGATTGCGTGGCCGAGACGTTTTCATAAGTCACGGTTGCGCCCGCCGCCGAGGCGCGCCGCGCCAGATCGCAGATCAGCCAGGCGCCTCCGGTGTCCAGCGACCTGAGCCCGGACAGATCGAAAACAATGCTTCTCGCGTCGGGGGGAACAGACCGAAATCCCTTTTCCACCGACTCCAGCGATTGGGTCACCATCTCACCCGAAACGGCGATCCGCAGGTCGTCGTTGACCTGCTCCAATGCAATCGAGGGCTGTGTCATGTGGGTATCAGATGGGAAACGGCCCCCTGCTGCAACGGCTTTCTTGCACATGAGGTGAAACTGAGCGTGGGGCGTGTCCTTCAGGGGCTGCCGCGCCGTCGGAAAATCTCGCCTGACCGACGGAATCGGTTGCCCGGCCCAAGGATCGCAGACACAGTCGATTTCGGACGGAACACGGGATCCAGACAGGGTGGTTCGGAATGCGGCGAAGGGGAAATGTCCTGTTCATCATCATCGATCAGTTGCGTGCCGACTGCCTGACCGGGGCGCTGGCCGACCATGTCGATCTGCCGAACCTGCGCGGCTTCATGGCCGAGGGCGTCACGTTCACCCGCCATTTCTCGGTCACCAACCCGTGCGGGCCGTCGCGGGCGTCGCTGCTGACCGGACAATATGCCATGAACCACCGATCGGTGCGCAATGGCACGCCGCTGCGGCATGATACGCCAAACATCGCCACCGAAATGCGCAAGGCCGGATACCTGCCGCAGCTGTTCGGCTATACCGACACCTCGGCCGACCCCAGGGTGCATCACCCGAACGACCCGGCGGTAAAGACCTACGAAAACCCGATGAACGGCTTTCACGAGGTCGTCGAAATGCGGCTCGAGGAATCTTTTCCCTGGCAATCGCACCTGCTGCGCAAGGGATATGAGTTCGACAACTATTGGGACCTCTACAAGCCGGTTTCACAGGACGGGTCCGTGCCTCGGTTGAATGATCCGGCCCCTTACAGCGCCGAAGACAGTGACACGGCATTCCTGACCGACTCGTTTTTGAACGAGATCGCGTCGTATCGAAAGCCCGGCTGGTTCGCGCATTTGACCTATATCCGCCCGCACCCGCCGCTGGTTGCGCCGGCGCCGTACAACGGCATGTATGATCCGGCGTCGCTGCCCCTGCCGACGCGTCTTGAATCGCCCGATGCCGAAGCTGCCGTTCATCCGTTCTTTGGTCCGGCGCTGGAAAACTACGGGCCCGGTGACTGCGTGCATGGCTTTGCCGAGGTGTCACCGACCGATCCGAACACCCAGACACTGCGCGCCGTCTATCTGGGGCTGGCGAGCGAGGTCGACCATCACATCGGTCGGGTGCTGCGGTTTCTGAAGGACAGTGGCCAATATGATGACACGTTGATCGTCATCACCGCCGATCATGGCGAGATGCTGGGCGACCACCATGCCTGGGGCAAGATGTCGGTCTATGACGCGGCCTATCACACGCCGTTGGTGATCCGCGCGCCGGGCAACGCGAGGAATGCGGGGCTGCGCGTCGACGTTCCGACCGAATCCATCGACATCGCGCCTACCATTCTGGATTGGGTGGGGCAGGCCATCCCGAATTCGATGGACGGGCGTTCCCTGCTGCCGCTTCTGCAGGGCCAGACACCGGCGGACTGGCGCAGCCATTCTTTCAGTGAGCTGGATTTTTCCGACCCCGAACACCCGACCGTCTGGCAGAGGCGGCTGGGGACAGGGCACAGCGACTCGTGCCTGGGCATCCTGCGGGATGCGCGGTTTACATTGGTGGAATTCGCCGCCGATCTGCCGCCCCTGCTGTTCGATCACCATGGCAAGGGCGAGGCCGAGAATGTCGCGCACAAGCCCGAATTCGCGTCGGACCTTGCGCGGTTGACGCGCCAGATGCTGCGCCACCGGATGCGCAACATGGACCATACACTCTCGTTGCATTCAATCACGCCGGATGGGCCGAGATCGGTGTGGCGCTATTCCTGACCCACGCCAGTTCCACCCCCTGTGACATCGCGGATGTTGCGTTTTCCGGCTTTATTGATAAACCCGAGTAAATCTGAATCATCGGGAAAAATTATCTATAAAATGTCGGCTACATCGAACACCTGGACCCGCGAAACCGCTCAGGCCATCTATGACCTGCCGCTGATGGATCTTCTGTATCGGGCGCAGACCGTACATCGCGAGAATTTTGACCCCAACAAGGTGCAGATGTCGCGGCTTCTGTCGATCAAGACCGGCGGCTGCGCCGAGGATTGCGCCTATTGCTCGCAATCCGCGCGCAACGGCTCCAAGCTGAGCGCCTCGAAACTGATCGAGGTCGAACGCGTTCTGGCCGAGGCCCGCAAGGCCCGCGAGTCCGGCTCGACCCGGTTCTGCATGGGCGCCGCCTGGCGTGAGCCCAAGGCGCGCGACATGGATGCGCTGGTGGCGATGATTCAGGGCGTCAAGGCGATGGGCATGGAAACCTGCATGACCCTGGGTATGCTGGACGACACCCAGGTGGTGCAGCTGCGCGATGCCGGGCTGGATTATTACAACCACAACATCGACACGTCCGAGCGTTACTACCCCGAGGTCATCACCACCCGCACCTTTGCCGACCGGATCGACACGCTGAACCGCGTGCGCGAGGCGGGGATGAAGGTCTGCTCGGGCGGCATTCTGGGCATGGGCGAAAACGGCGAGGACCGGATCGACATGCTGGTCACGCTGGCCAACCTGCCCGAGCCGCCGGATTCGGTGCCGATCAACATGCTGATGCCGCAACCCGATACCCCGCTGGCCGACGCCAAGCCGGTCGATCCGATCGATTTCGTGCGCATCATCGCGCTGGCGCGGATCATGATGCCGAAATCCCATGTCCGCCTGTCCGCTGGCCGCAGCGACATGAGCGACGAGATGCAGGCCATGTGCTTCTTTGCCGGTGCCAACTCGATCTTTGCCGGCGACACGCTGTTGACCGCCGAGAACCCCGAGGAAAGCAAGGACGCGATCCTGTTCGCCAAGCTGGGCATCCAGCCGATGGAGGCGGAGTCCGAGGCCCGCGTGGACGCGGCCGAATGACAGCGATCGCAAGGCTGGGCAATGCGCTGAAGGTGCTGGAAACGCGCCATCGGCTGCGCAGGCTTGCGCCCCGCACTGGGCTGGATTTCGCATCCAACGATTATCTGGGCCTGGCCGGGTCCGATGTTCTGAAACGTGCGGCGCAGGACGCGCTGGACCGGGGTGTTCCGCTGGGTTCCGGCGGGTCGCGCCTGTTGCGCGGCAACCACCCCGAGCATGAGGCGCTGGAAGCCGAGGCCGCCGCCTTTTTCGCCGCCGAGGCGGCGCTGTACATGGGCGGCGGGTTTCAGGCCAATCAAGCCATTTTCGCGACCCTGCCGGCGGCCGGGGATCTGATCCTGCATGACGAGTTGGTCCATGCCAGCGCGCATGAAGGGATGCGCTTGGGTCGGGCCGACACCCGTGGCTTTGCGCATAACGACATTTCGGCGGCCCGCGCGGTGCTGGCCGATTGGCGTGCGCAAGGCGGCACGGGCCAGGTCTGGATCGCGGTCGAAAGCGTCTATTCGATGGAGGGCGATCTGGCCCCGTTGAACGCCCTGGCCGAACTGGCCCGAGCCGAGCAGGCAGTGCTGGTGGTGGACGAGGCCCACGCCACGGGCGTCTTCGGCCCGAACGGGCAGGGACTGGCCCATGGGTTGGACGCCGAGATACTGACACTGCACACCTGCGGCAAGGGGCTGGGCGCCAGCGGCGGGTTGATCTGCGGACCGCGTGAAATGATCGACACCCTGATCAACCGGGCGCGGCCGTTCATCTTTGCGACGGCCCCGTCGCCGTTGGACACCGCCATCGTGCGGGGCGCGCTGCGGGCCGTGGGGCAGGACCCGGGCCTGACATTGGCCGCGCGCGACCGGATGGCCCATGCCCATGCCGAAGCCGCACGCCTGTGCGGTCTGACCGGATTTCACAGCCAGATCATGCCCGTCATCGTGGGCGAGGACGCGGCCACGATGGATCGCGCGGCGGAACTCCAGCAGATGGGGTTTGACGTGCGCGGCATCCGCCCGCCCACCGTACCACGAGGCAGCTCGCGACTGCGGGTCTCGATCACCGGCAACGTCGGCGCGCAGGACATCACGGCGGTGTTTCAGGCCATCGCCGAACAACAGGCAGGAACCGCATGACCACAGTGATCGTGACCGGAACCGACACCGGTGTCGGCAAGACCGTGTTTTCCGCCGGGCTGACTGCGGCCCTTGGCGCGCAGTACTGGAAGCCCGTGCAATCGGGGCTTGAGGAAGAGACCGACAGCCAGATCGTGGCGCGCCTGTCCGGCCAACCGGTCTTGCCCGAGGCGTATCTGCTGAACCTGCCCGCCTCGCCGCACCTGTCGGCCGAGGCCGAGGGGGTCGAGATCGACCTGAACCGACTGACCCTGCCGCAGACCAATGGCCCGCTGGTGGTCGAAGGGGCTGGGGGTGTCATGGTGCCGCTGACCCGGCAGGCCTATTACCTTGACCTGTTCGCCCGCTGGCAAGCACCCGTGATTCTGGTGGCCCGAACGGCCTTGGGCACGATCAACCACACGACCCTGTCGCTGATGGCGCTGCGCGGCGCCGGTTGCCCGGTGGTCGGTGTGGCCTTCATCGGAGACCCCGAACCCGAGGTCGAACAGACCATCGTCCAGATGTCGCAGGTGCCCCACGTTGGACGCCTCGGCCGGATCGAGAATCTGACACCCGCCACCCTGCGCCGCGCGTTCGAGGCGATCGACATGGACACGATCCGAGGTGCCCTGTGACCCCGCTCGAGTTTGACGCCCGCCACTTATGGCACCCCTATACGAACGTGGCCGACCCGGGCCCGATGCATCTGATCGACCGGGCCGAGGGCGTGTATCTGTACCGCGAGGATGGGGTGAAGATGATCGACGCCATGTCCTCGTGGTGGTGCGCCATCCATGGGCACCGTCACCCGGCGATCACAGCCGCCATGCAGCAGCAGCTGGACCGGATGCCCCATGTCATGTTCGGAGGCCTGACCCATCGGCCCGCCATTGATCTGGGCCGCAAGATGGTGGCCCTGCTGCCCGAGGGGCTGGACCGGATCTTCTATTGCGACAGCGGCTCGGTCTCGATCGAGGTGGCGATGAAGATGGCGGTGCAGTTCCAGATGGCTCATGGCCGCACCGACAAGGTCGAGTTCGCCACGATCCGCGGCGGCTATCACGGCGACACCTGGAAAGCGATGAGCGTCTGCGACCCCGTCAACGGCATGCATGGGCTGTTCCGCGGTGCGCTGTCGATCCAACATTTTCTGCCACGCCCGTCCGTTCGCCTGGGCGATGACTGGCCAGAGGACTCCGCGCAGAACGGGCTCGACGCTCTGGAAAAGTTGCTGCGGGACAAGGCGCACCGGCTGGCTGCGTTGGTGCTTGAACCGGTCGTGCAGGGCGCGGGCGGCATGTATTTCTATCACCCCAAGTGGCTGCGCCGGGCCAAGGCATTGTGTCAGGCCCATGACGTTCTGGTGATCTTCGATGAAATCGCCACGGGGTTCGGCCGGACCGGAGAGCTGTTTGCTACCACCCATGCGGGGGTGACGCCGGACATCATCTGCCTGGGCAAGGCGCTGACGGGGGGGCATATCTCGTTCGCCGCAACGGTGACCACCGAACAGGTGGCTTATGGCATCGGCAACAGCGAGGCCGGCGTGTTCATGCACGGCCCAACCTACATGGCCAATCCGCTGGCCTGCGCCGCCGGCATCGCCAGCCTCGGGCTGCTCGAAGACGGCGGCTGGCAGTCCCGTGTGCGGGCCATTGAGACGCAGATGAAGGCCGAACTGGAGCCGGCGCGCGGCCTGCGCGGCGTCACCGATGTTCGGGTGCTGGGCGCCATCGGCGTGATCGAGATGGAGCACACGGTCGATCCGCGCATCGCCCATCGGCGGGCGCCGGAAACCGGTGTCTGGCTACGCCCCTTTGCGCGCAACATCTATTGCATGCCGCCCTATGTGATCTCGGGCGACGAGCTGAGCCAGGTGACGGCGACCATGGTCGAACTGGCGCGAGGCGACGCATGAGGCGGCACTGGCTGAACCGTGACGGCGGAGCGCAGTTGACGCTGGTGTTCGGCGGGTGGGCGCTGGGGCCTGCGCCGTTTACGCGCCTGACCGGGGCGGCGGATGTTCTGGTGGTTGACGACTATCGCAACCTCGACGACGCCCTGCCCGAAACCGGCGACTATGACACGGTCCGGCTGCTGGCCTATTCCTTCGGGGTCGCGTCGGCCGCGCATTGGCTGTCGGGTCACAGGCTGACCTGTGTCCGCAAGGTTGCGGTCAACGGCACGCTGTTTCCGGCGGATGCAGACCGGGGCATCGCGCCCGAGACGGTCGCGGCCACGGCCGATGGCCTGAGCGCGGCCAGCTTTGCACGGTTCTGCCGCCGGGCCGGGCTGGAAGGCCCCGCACCCGGGATCGATTTTGCCGTCGCGGCCGAGGAACTGCGGGCCATCGCCGCGCGCGGACCTGCGCCCAATCCCGGGTTCGACCGGGTCTGGATTTCTGCCTCGGACCGCATCGTGCCGACGGCGGCGCAGGAGGTGGCCTGGGGCCAATCGGACACCGTGCGACGCATCCCTGGCCCGCACCAGCCTTTCGCGGCGGGGCAGACTTGGGCGGAGTGGTTCGCATGAACGCCATGCCCACGGACCGCATCCGGCGCAGTTTCAGCCGCAGCTTCGGCAGCTATCACTGCGCCGCTGGCCCGCAGGCCCGGATCGCCCGCGTGTTGGCGCAGCGGTTGGTCGATCTCGGGGCACCCCGCCAGTTTGGCACCCTGTTCGAAATCGGCTGCGGCACCGGCCATCTGACCGAGGCGCTGCACCAGCAGTTTTCGTTCACCCGGTCCACGCTCAACGACCTGATGGCCGAGGCCCAGGAGACTGCGCGGCGATGGGGCGCGGATTTCCTGCCGGGCGATATCCGCAATGTGACATGGCCCGCGCGGCCCGACCTGATTGCCTCGGCCTCGACGGTCCAATGGCTGGACGATCCGACGGCCGTGGTCCGCCGCGCGATGCATCAGGTCGCACCCGGCGGGTGGGTTGCCATTTCGGGATTTGGCCCCGACCAGTACGCCGAACTTTCCGCGCTGGGGTCGGCCGCCCGCGCGCCCGGTTTGTGCGGCCCCGAGGATCTGGCCGCGGGGATCGGCCCCGATGCTGAAATCCTCGACCTGTGGCAGGATCGGCAACCGCTGTGGTTCGACACGCCGTTGGACGTGCTGCGCCACCTGCGTGAGACCGGGGTGAACGGCCGCGCGGCGCAGGTCTGGACCCGCTCCGACCTGACCGATTTCAGCACGCGCTATCGCGCCGCGTTTTCCGGCCCCGAAGGCGTGCGCCTGACTTATCACCCCGTCTGGATCATCGCCCGCAAACCCGGCTAGGGGCCAACCGGTCGCATCCGGCCCCTCTACACCTGCCCGAAAACTGGTGATAGGCCTGTGCCCAGGGGAGGATCGGCGTGGACATATCCGAACAGCGCATCAAAGAGATGACGACCGCAGGGCTGAACCTGATTGGTCAGGCGTTGTCGATCTATGACGACCAGTTGCGCCTTGTGGTCAGCAACAAGCGTTTTCAGGAAATGTTCGACCTGCCCGAACGCCTGGTGCAGCCGGGCGCGCTGTTCAGCGACACGATCCATTTTCTGGCCAGCCGCGGGGAATATGGTCACGACCAATCGGTCGAGGATCAGGTCAGTGTCCGGGTCGAACAGGCCTTGGCGTTCGAGCCGCACTACATGGAACGCGTGCGCCCCAACGGGCAGGTGATCGCGATCGAGGGTGCACCCCTGCCCACCGGTGGCTGGGTTGCCGTCTATACCGACATAACCAGCACCAAACGGGTCGAAGAGCTTCTGCGCAGCCGGTCCGAAGAACTGTCGGACCAGTTGCTGAGCCATGCCGAAGAGCTTTCGGCCACCAACCGGCAACTGGCCGCCACGATCAGCGCGCTGGAAGAGGCCAAGCGCCAGCTGACCGAGATCGAAGCGCGCACCCGCATGACCACCGAGATGATGCCCGCACATATCGCCCATCTGGATGCCGAGGGGCGGTATGATTATTCCAACCGGCGGCTCAGTTCGGTCCTGCCGGGGCGGCCGTCGGACATCCTGGGTCTGCACATCTCGCAGGCCCTCGGCGCGCACGCTTACGAGCGGGTCCGGCCGCATCTGAAACAGGCCTATGACGGGCAGGCCTCGGTGTTCGAATTCACCGAGGATCAGGATTCACGCCGTATCCGTGTCTCGTTCACGCCCGACGGCGCGGGCGGCGTCTATATCATGTCGGTGGACATCACCGAGGAAACGCAGGCCCGCGTGGCCCTGCAGCAGACCCGACGCCGGGCTATGGCCGCGCAGATGACCAGCGGGCTGGCGCATGATTTCTCGAACCTGCTGACCATCATCCTGGGGATGCAGGCCAAGCTGGAAAAGATGGACCTGCCCGAAGACGCCGCCGAGCTTGTGGTCGCAACCCAGCAGACCGCGCGGCGCGGCGGGCAGCTGCTGAACCGCATCGCCGACATGACCGGCAACCGCACCCCGCAGCCGCAGGCCACCGACATGCGCGGCCTGCTCGAGGATCTGCGGGTGCTGGCCTCGCCTTCCTTGCCGCGTGGCGTGGGGCTATCGGTGGTCAATACTCTGCCGGATGAAGCGCTGATGTTGGACCCGGGCATGGTTCAGGACGCGTTGTTGAATCTTGTGCTGAATGCCCGCGACGCCTCCGGCAGTAGCGGGCAGATCACCATCAGCGCCCATGCGATCGGTCGGATCTGGGTGGAAATTACCGTGTCCGATACAGGCCCGGGGTTTTCACCCGATGCGCTGGACAAGGCGTTAAACCCGTTTTTCACCACCAAGGGCAGCAAGGGGTCGGGGCTGGGCCTGCCGATGGTCTATGACACGGTCAAGCTGGCGGGTGGAGACCTGCAACTGCGCAATACGCCCTCGGGCGCATCCGTAATGCTGCGGCTGCCCTATCGGCCCGCGCCGCCTGTCCAGTCGGGCCTGGCGTTGCTGGTCGAAGACAGCGACGATCTGCGCCACCAGTTCCGCGACATGCTGGTTGATCTGGGTCTTTCGGTGATCGAGGCGACCTCGGCGGATGAGGCGCTGGCACTGACCGCCAGTTTGAATGACATCTCGCTGATCTTGTCCGATATTCGGCTGGAGGGCACTGCCACCGGCATTGATCTGA
>NZ_JBXWSH010000017.1:0-87543 GCF_059613325.1 Ruegeria sp. BHSA191 | reverse complement strand
TCACGAGACGCGCACAAAAAGTGTGTCGAAAATCATCGCGCAAGGCGCGCTTGCCGCGCCTGGTTGCGGCAGGTGATTTTCCAAAGGAAAATCTGCCGAAAGCAACACGGTGAGGAACTCAAGAAGGCCGCCCCACAAGGGGCGGCCTTTTCTTTTTCATTTTCTGAAAGTCCAATAGCGACTGCGAATGAGTACGAGTCTGTAGTTAAATTTTGATGTGAGAATAGTCTTCCCAGACGTCAGGAAGACACGGTTCGCAATGCTCACGAGCTTGAACGGAGACATCGATGGCATTGGATATTGAGACAGTCATTGTAACAATTGTATCGGCTGGTGGAGGCGGCGCGTTCGTCGCCTTTGGCATTTTTTGGAAGCTTGGGACGCGGTTGGCTTGAGGCACAGTTTTCAAAGCGACTCGAGGCCTTTAGGCGCGACAAGGCGAAAGAGCTCGAACATTTTCGTGCAGAAATCGATGGAGCGTTGAAAGCCCGCATCCGGCTTCAAGAGAAACAGTTTGAAGCAATACTTCGCACGTGGGAGTCGTTGAAGACTGCTCAGGAGAATCTGCTCTGTTACATATCTCCTTTGCAGCAGTATTCGGACCTCCGCCGCATGGATGAACAGGCGCGAGATGAATACCTCTCTTCATTTGATCTGGAGGAGTGGCAAAAAAGGGAGATCCTATGCTCTGTCGATGTGCAGGACAGGTTTCAAAATATGGTAGATCGCAAGAGGTTTGCCGAGGCGGCAACGGCCTTTGCTGCCTTCGACCGGCTCACACGATCAAATGAGCTGTTCTTCGAGCCGGAGATATTTCGATTGATCCGCTCAATCTGCGACAGGATGCAAAGCTCGCTGGTAAGCCGCGAAATTGCGATAGATGTTGATGACTTCGCAGAAGGCCGGCAAGCTTGGGACGAGTACAACAAAGAATGCGTCCCGCTGATAAAATCCTTGGTTTCAGAGTTTCGAGGGTTGTTGGTAAAGTAGCCTGCCGCGCAGCAAGCATGTTTTCTAACCAAAATCCCTTGCCAAACCCCTTTCTCCCATGTATCTCGCGCGGGTTCTCATGCAGAACGTAAAGGCGGGGTGATTCCCGCCTTTTGGGTTCGATGAGGGTTGGCGATGAGCGCCTGTCCTCCTCTCAACTCCAACGCCTGAAAAAAAGGCTGTTATGATGCAAAGCCAAAACATCCGTATTCGGCTCAAGGCATTTGACTATCGCGTCCTGGATGCCAGCACGCAAGAGATCGTCAACACTGCCAAGCGGACCGGCGCGCAAGTGCGTGGCCCGATCCCGCTGCCGAACAAGATCGAGAAGTTCACGGTTCTCCGTGGCCCTCACGTTGACAAGAAATCCCGCGATCAGTTCGAGATCCGCACGCACAAGCGTCTGCTCGACATCGTAGATCCGACGCCCCAGACCGTGGACGCGCTGATGAAGCTCGACCTCGCCGCTGGTGTGGACGTCGAGATCAAGCTGCAGTCGTAAGATCGGAGGGTATTGATGATGCGCTCTGGTATTATCGCAAAGAAAGTCGGCATGACCCGGCTGTTCATGGAAGACGGTCGTCAGATCCCTGTCACCGTTCTGCACCTGGACAACCTGCAGGTCGTTGCACAGCGCACCGCTGACAAAGACGGCTATACCGCCGTTCAGCTGGGCGCCGGTGCCGCCAAGGCAAAACGCACCTCGAAGGCCATGCGCGGCCACTTCGCCGCCGCCAAGGTCGAGCCCAAGCGCAAGCTGGCCGAATTCCGTGTGTCGGAAGACGCGTTGATCGAAGTGGGCGCCGAGATCTCGGCAGATCACTTCGTTGAAGGTCAGAAGGTTGACGTTTCGGGCACCTCGATCGGTAAAGGCTTTGCCGGTGCGATGAAGCGCCACAACTTCGGTGGTCTGCGCGCCTCGCACGGTGTCTCGATCTCGCACCGTTCGCACGGTTCGACCGGTCAGTGTCAGGACCCGGGCAAGGTGTTCAAGGGCAAGAAGATGGCCGGTCACATGGGTGCTGCCCGTGTCACCACGCAGAACCTCGAAGTCGTGAAAACCGACGCCGAGCGTGGCCTTGTCTTCATCAAGGGTGCCGTTCCCGGGCCGAAATCGGGCTGGGTCACCGTCAAGGACGCCGTGAAGAAGAAAGCGCCCGAGGGTCTGCCGTTCCCGGCTGCTCTGAAAACTGCAGCGACCGAGGCTCCGGCTGAAGAAGCGCCCGCGGAAGGGGGTGAAGCATGAAACTTGACGTGATCAAACTGGACGGCAAGAAAGCCGGCGACATCGAGCTGGACGAAGCTCTGTTCGGCCTCGAGCCGCGTGCGGACATCCTGCACCGTGTGGTCCGTTGGCAGCGCAACAACGCGCAGGCCGGCACCCACAAGGTGAAGACCCGGTCCGAGACCAGCTACTCGACCAAGAAGATCTATCGCCAGAAGGGCACCGGTGGCGCACGTCACGGTGACCGCAACGCGCCGATCTTCCGCAAGGGTGGTATCTACAAGGGCCCGACCCCGCGTTCGCACGGCCACGACCTGCCCAAGAAGTTCCGCAAGCTGGGCCTGCGCCACGCTCTGTCGGCCAAGGCAAAAGCTGGTGAGCTGGTCGTGATCGAGGCTGCCGAAGCCGAAGGCAAGACCGCCGCATTGGCCAAGCAGGTTGCAAACCTGGGCTGGAAGCGCGCTCTGGTCATCGACGGCGCCACCGTGAACGAAGGTTTCGCCCGCGCAGCCCGCAACATCGAAGGTCTGGATGTCCTGCCGTCGATGGGCGCAAACGTCTATGACATCCTCAAGCGTGACACGCTGGTGCTCACCAAAGCGGGTGTCGAAGCACTGGAGGCTCGACTGAAATGAGCGCGAAGGCAGAACACTACGACGTGATCCGCAAGCCGATCATCACCGAGAAAACGACCATGGCGTCCGAAAACGGCGCGGTTGTCTTCGAGGTCGCGATCGACGCCAACAAGCCGCAGATCAAAGAGGCCGTCGAGGCGTTGTTTGGTGTGAAGGTCAAGGCGGTGAACACCACCGTGACCAAAGGCAAGGTCAAGCGGTTCCGCGGCCAGCTGGGCAAGCGGAAAGATGTCAAAAAAGCCTATGTGACCCTGGAAGAGGGCAACACCATCGACGTGACCACCGGTCTTTGATCGGACCCGTCTGTGGAGAGAGATGAAAGCCCCCGCCGAAAGGCGGGGGTTTTTTATTTGTTTTTTTTGAGTGCCAAGAATTTTCAAGAGCATTGTGATAAGATGAAAAGTGAATGTTGGGGGGATAGAAATGTACGATTTTTTCAAGCCGTTGAACCTGCCTTGCGTTGCCGCGGGTGCCGTCGTTTTCACGGTGTCGGGAGCACATGCATTCGAGGGGACCTTGAAGCCGGAAGCTGTGGAGCTGGAAACGACCTACTCACCCTTTGTGGGTCGGTCCTATCCGGACACGGTTTTGTTCGGCGATCTGCATTTCCATACCGAGATCTCGTTCGATGCGGGGCTGATCGGGACATCGCTCAGCATTCATGACGCATTCCGTGTGGCGCGTGGTGAAAAAATCATTTCGAATACAGGGCAACCGGTCCAACTTGTTCGCCCTCTGGATTTCCTGGCCATTACCGAGCACGCAGAAATGCTCGGACTGGCAACAGCCATCCGCACATCCAACCCTCGACTTCTGCAGGATGAATGGGGCAGGCGCATTCACGATCAGTTTCGGCAGGGACAGGAGGCAAGGATGGCTGCCTTCGCCGAGATCATTGATATCGGCACGGTACAGGGTCGGGATCCGACCGCAGGCTTAAACCTGGATGGGGACCTCTGGCTGGAAATCGTGGAAACGGTTGATCAATACAACGATCCGGGCAATTTCACCGCGCTTAGCGGCTTTGAATGGACCTTCACCCCCAAGGGCGACAACCTGCACCGTGTCATTCTGTTTGGGGACGGGGCCGACAAAACCAGCCAGACCAAGCCACTGACGTTCTTCGAGGCGCCTGACCCTCAGCTTCTGTGGGAGTATCTCGAGGGTTACGAGGCCAAGACCGGTGGACAGGCCATTGCCGTGCCTCACAACGCCAATATGTCGAACGGGCTGATGTTCAGTAAGAACAAGTTCGATGGTTCGCCGATGGATGCTGAATATGCGGCCCAGCGTATCCGCTGGGAGCCGATGCATGAGATGACCCAGATCAAAGGCGACGAGGAGACGCATCCCATGCTGTCGCCCGACGACGAATTCGCGGATTTCGAAAGCTGGGATGTGGCCAACCTTTCCGGCACGGCTGCGAAGACACCCGAGATGCTGCGCTATGAATACGCGCGCTCGGCGCTGAAAGTCGGTTTGGAGCTGGGCCGCGAGATCGGTGTGAACCCCTACAAGTTCGGCCTCTACGGCACGACCGACACGCACACCGCGATCCCCACCACGCGGGAAGACAACTATTTTGGCAAATACCAGCACACCGAGCCGTCAGCCAATCGCCATAACATCGACGTCATCCCGGCCGAAGATCCAGCTCTGCGGATCATAACCGCGCAGGAGTCTGCCGCTGGCTTGACGGCTGTCTGGGCGCGGGAAAATACCCGGCAAGAGGTTTTTGGCGCAATCACCCGTAAAGAGGCCTATGCCACGACCGGAAGCCGTATTCGCGTGCGTGTCTTTGGCGGCTGGGAGTTCGCGGAGGCCGATCTGCACGCATCCGATTTCGTGTCGAATGGATATCAGAACGGGGTTCCGATGGGCGGCGATCTGACGAATATTCCCGAGGGGGCTTCGCCTCGGTTTCTGATAAGGGCCTTACGCGATCCTGATGGCGCCAACTTGGATCGGGTGCAGATCATCAAGGGGTGGCTGGATTCCGACGGTAAATCCCACGAACGAATCTATGACGTCGCAGTGTCGGGCGGTCGCGAAATCGGAGATGATGGGCGTGCGGGCCAACCGGTCGGGAACACGGTAGATATCGAGAGCGCAACCTACACCAATTCCATCGGTGCGGTTGCTCTGTCCGGCTATTGGGAGGACCCTGCGTTCGACCCTGCCGAAGACGCATTCTATTACGTTCGCGTAATCGAGATACCGAAGCCCCGATGGACAACCTTCGACGCGGCATTTTATGGTGTCCCGCTGCCCGAAGTGGTGCCGCCCACCGTACAAGACCGAGCCTATACCTCGCCGATCTGGTACACGAGCCAGAACTAAGCGCCGGGACAGACAGTGGCTCTGTGTGACGTAGCGAGCAAGGGTCGCGTAGCTCCTGCGCCCGGTGTGAGCAAAGGGTGAAGAAAATCGGGATACTACCTATTGCCCCCCACCCCCAACCCTGCTACACGCTCCCAATCTAGCGGCCTCGGATTCGTTCCGGGGCCTCTGATATTTGCAGCCGGGGACCTTCGGGGCCCTATAACCTGGGCACCTACGGGGGCCTCTCACATAGCGAGGATTGATCCTCGCGCTTGCTAAACGGAAGACAGAAAGCATGGCACTCAAGTCGTACAAACCGACGACGCCGGGCCAGCGCGGGCTGGTGCTGATCGACCGTTCGGAGCTTTGGAAAGGACGTCCGGTCAAGTCTCTCACCGAGGGTTTGACCAAATCGGGCGGCCGGAACAACACCGGACGGATCACTTCACGCCGCCGTGGCGGTGGCGCAAAGCGTCTCTACCGGATCGTTGACTTCAAACGGAACAAACTGGATGTGGCGGCAACCGTCGAGCGGATCGAATACGACCCGAACCGGACCGCATTCATCGCACTGATCAAATATGACGACGGCGAGCAGGCCTATATCCTGGCGCCGCAGCGTCTGGCGGTTGGCGACAAGGTCATCGCTTCGGCCAAGGCCGACATCAAGCCCGGCAACGCGATGCCGTTCTCGGGCATGCCGATCGGTACCATCGTGCACAACATCGAGATGAAGCCCGGCAAGGGCGGTCAGATCGCGCGTGCCGCGGGCACCTACGCCCAGTTCGTCGGTCGCGATGGCGGCTATGCCCAGATCCGTCTGAGCTCGGGCGAGCTGCGCATGGTGCGCCAGGAATGCATGGCCACCGTCGGTGCCGTATCGAACCCCGACAACAGCAACCAGAACCTCGGCAAAGCCGGTCGTATGCGCCACAAGGGCGTGCGTCCGTCGGTCCGTGGTGTTGCCATGAACCCGATCGATCACCCCCACGGTGGTGGTGAAGGCCGGACCTCGGGTGGCCGTACGCCGGTTACGCCTTGGGGTAAGGACACCAAGGGTAAGCGTACCCGCAACAAGAACAAAGCGTCCCAGAAGCTGATCATCCGCTCGCGGCACGCCAAGAAGAAAGGGCGTTAAGACATGTCTCGCTCTGTTTGGAAGGGTCCTTTCGTCGACGCTTACGTGCTGAAAAAAGCCGAAGCAGCGCGCGAGTCGGGCCGCAACGAAGTCATTAAGATCTGGTCGCGTCGTTCCACCATTCTGCCCCAGTTCGTGGGTCTGACCTTTGGTGTGTACAACGGCCAGAAACATATCCCTGTATCCGTCACGGAAGACATGATCGGTCAGAAGTTCGGTGAGTACTCGCCGACCCGGACCTATTACGGTCACGCCGCGGACAAGAAAGCGAAGCGGAAGTAAGTCATGGGCAAGGCAAAGAACCCCCGCCGCGTGGCTGAAAACGAAGCAATGGCCAAGACCCGTATGCTTCGCACCAGCCCGCAGAAACTGAACCTGGTTGCAGCGATGATCCGCGGCAAGAAAGTCGAGAAGGCTCTGACCGACCTGACTTTCTCGAACAAGCGTGTCGCGCAGGACGTGAAGAAATGCCTTCAGTCGGCCATCGCCAACGCCGAGAACAACCACAACCTGGATGTCGACGAGCTGATCGTCGCCGAGGCTTGGGTTGGCAAGAACCTGGTCATGAAGCGCGGCCGCCCGCGTGCCCGCGGCCGGTTCGGCAAGATCATGAAGCCGTTCTCGGAGATCACCATCAAGGTGCGTCAAGTTGAGGAGCAAGCCTAATGGGACATAAAGTCAATCCGATCGGCATGCGCCTTCAGGTCAACCGCACCTGGGACAGCCGTTGGTACGCAGATACCAAGGACTACGGTGATCTTCTGCTGGAAGACCTCAAGATCCGTGAGTTCATCAAGAAAGAGTGCAAGCAGGCCGGCGTGGCCCGTGTGATCATCGAGCGTCCGCACAAGAAGTGCCGCGTCACGATCCACACCGCACGTCCGGGTGTCATCATCGGCAAGAAAGGCGCGGACATTGAAGTTCTGCGCAAGAAGCTGGCTGCGATGACCGACAGCGAACTGCACCTGAACATCGTCGAAGTGCGCAAGCCGGAACTCGACGCGCAGCTGGTTGCCGAGTCGATCGCTCAGCAGCTGGAGCGCCGCGTTTCGTTCCGCCGCGCGATGAAGCGGTCGGTTCAGAACGCCATGCGCATGGGCGCCCTGGGTATCCGGGTGAACGTCGCTGGTCGTCTGGGCGGTGCCGAAATCGCACGGACCGAATGGTACCGCGAAGGCCGCGTGCCTCTGCACACCCTGCGTGCCGACATCGATTACGCACATGCCGAAGCGATGACCCCCTACGGGATCATCGGGATCAAGGTCTGGATCTTCAAAGGTGAGATCATGGAGCACGATCCGCAGGCACGTGACCGTAAAGCACAGGAACTCCAGGATGGTCCGGCACCGCGTGGTGCAGGCGGCCGTCGCTAAGGAGGATTTGAGATGCTTCAACCAAAGCGCACAAAATTCCGCAAGATGCACAAAGGCCGGATCAAGGGCGAAGCCAAGGGCGGCTCTGATCTGAACTTTGGCACCTACGGTCTGAAAGCCCTGCAGCCCGAGCGCGTCACCGCGCGTCAGATCGAAGCTGCGCGTCGTGCCATGACCCGTCACATGAAACGTCAAGGTCGCGTCTGGATCCGGATCTTCCCGGATACCCCCGTGACCTCGAAGCCGACCGAAGTCCGTATGGGTAAAGGTAAAGGCTCGGTTGACTATTGGGCAGCCAAAGTGAAGCCCGGTCGCGTGATGTTCGAGATCGACGGCGTCAACGATGAAATCGCTCGCGAGGCCCTGCGCCTGGCTGCGATGAAGCTGCCGATCAAGACCCGCGTCGTCGTCCGCGAGGACTGGTAAGCGGCTGGGGCAACCCTGTCGCGACAATACTACCCCCGTTGGGAAACCGGCGGGGGTATGGCTTTTTTCGAGGGGGCGCTTCCCCCACCGCGGCAAGCCGCGGCTCCCCCGGGGATATTTCTTGCCTGATGAAGAATGGACCGCGAGATTCACGCGAGATTCATCTGGCCGAAAATATCCCGGAGCGCGAGGCAGAGCCTCGCAAAACTTCCATGGCCTTCGTTGCGACGCTGCATTAGGACGAGATCATGCCACAGATCGAATCGCTCTTCGTCACCCGACTTTACCGCGCCGCTCTGTCCGAATTCGATCCCAGGATCGAACCGGAGGAACTGGAGAACTCCTGTCTGGTCATCGCCCAGGACGACGAAGCCGGTCAGGAATGGTGCGAAGAAAACGGCTATCCTGGCTACACCAGCTATGCCTCGCTGACCGACTTGCCGTGGCGCTTCCCGATCTTCGCGGATCTGGTCAAGGTGCTGGACCAACATGTGGCCGCGTTTGCTAAAGACTTGGAATTCGATCTGGAAGGGCGCGGATTGAGGCTCGAGGATCTTTGGATCAACATTCTGCCAGAAGGCGGAATGCATGCCAGCCATATCCATCCACACAGTGTGATATCCGGAACGACCTATGTTTCGATGCCAGAGGGAGCCAGCGCGTTGAAGCTGGAGGACCCGCGCTCAGGTCGGATGATGGCCGCGCCGGTGCGCCGCAAGGGCGCACGGCGGGAATTGCAACCGTTCATTTATATGAAGCCCGAGGTCGGTGACGTGTTGCTTTGGGAAAGCTGGCTCCGCCACGAGGTGCCGATGAACATGGCCGAGGAAGAGAGGATCTCGGTAAGCTTCAACTACAGGTGGGATTGAGGCAAGTGGGATTTCCGCGGTCAAAATAGAAGATCAGGAGTCTCTTACAGCCGCGCCTCGCTGGATTGCGGGGAAGCCCGAAGAGGTCATGATCCTGCGACTTCTTCATATAGCCCGACGCTCGGGCTTGAAGGAAGTTGAGCGCGAAGATTTGCTTGCTGGAGTGACCTCTGGAGGTGACGGGTTGGAGGTTTGAAACTTTCCCTTGCCACCCACCCCCCAAACCCTTATACGGCGGCATCCTGCGATCTCCCGACTGCGTCGGGCGATTCGCATGTCTGTCATTCATCCACCAGGTCAAAGGTGACCCGCGAAGGGGCCTTCTGGTGTTTTGAGCAAAGGAAAAGGCGATGAACGCCCAGGAACTGCGTAACAAGACCCCGGACCAGCTCCGGGAGGATCTGGCCAACCTGAAGAAGGAAGCATTCAACCTGCGCTTTCAGCAGGCGACCGGACAACTCGAGAACACCGCCCGGATCAAGAGCGTGCGCCGCGACGTGGCCCGCATCCAGACCGTGCTGAACGAAAAAGCTGCTGAAGCTGCGAACTGAGGAGCCTGAGAGATGCCCAAACGTATTCTGCAAGGCACCGTGACCAGCGACGCCAACGAACAGACCGTCACCGTGCTGGTGGAGCGCCGCTTCACGCACCCGGTTCTGAAGAAGACCATCCGTAAGTCCAAGAAATACCGGGCTCACGATGAAAAGAACGCCTTCAAGGTCGGCGACACCGTACGCATCATCGAATGCGCGCCGAAATCGAAGACGAAACGCTGGGAGGTTCTGGAGGCGTAAGCCCCCGGAACTTTCCATTTGTCGAAACCCTGGGGGAACTAACTAGACCAGCCCCCACAGGTCGGGAGAAACCACATGATCCAGATGCAGACCAATCTGGATGTCGCTGACAACTCCGGCGCACGCCGAGTTCAGTGCATCAAGGTCCTGGGTGGTTCCAAGCGTAAATACGCCTCCGTCGGCGACATCATCGTCGTCTCGGTGAAGGAAGCCATCCCGCGCGGCCGCGTGAAGAAAGGTGACGTCCGCAAGGCCGTCGTCGTGCGCACCGCCAAGGAAGTCCGTCGCGAAGACGGTACCGCGATCCGCTTCGATCGCAACGCCGCCGTCATCCTGAACAACAACAACGAGCCCGTCGGTACCCGTATCTTCGGCCCCGTCGTTCGTGAACTGCGCGCGAAGAACTTCATGAAGATCATCTCGCTGGCTCCGGAGGTGCTGTAATCATGGCTGCTAAACTCCGCAAAGGCGACAAGGTCGTCGTGCTGGCCGGCAAGGACAAGGGCAAAGAGGGCGTGATCACCTCGGTCGACCCGAAAGCTGGCAAAGCCGTGGTCGACGGCGTGAACATCGCCATCCGCCACACCCGCCAGTCGCAGACCTCGCAAGGTGGCCGCCTGCCCAAGGCGATGCCGATCGACTTGTCGAACCTGGCTCTGCTGGACAAGAACGGCAAGGCAACCCGCGTCGGCTTCCGCATGGAAGGTGACAAGAAGGTTCGTTACGCCAAGACCACGGGGGACGTGATCGATGCTTGATGCTGCAACCTACACCCCGCGTCTGAAAGCTCAGTACGCCGACAAGATCCGCGCCGCTCTGAAGGAAGAGTTCGGCTACAAGAACGATATGCAGATCCCCAAGCTGGACAAGATCGTTCTGAACATCGGCTGTGGTGCCGAGGCGGTGAAGGACTCGAAGAAGGCGAAGGCCGCCGTCGAGGATCTCACTGCGATTGCCGGCCAGAAGGCCGTGGCGACCAAGGCGAAGAAGTCGATCGCGGGTTTCCGCGTCCGTGAAGACATGCCGCTGGGCGCCAAGGTCACCCTGCGCGGCGACCGGATGTACGAATTCCTGGACCGTCTGATCACCATCGCGCTGCCGCGCGTGCGTGACTTCCGCGGTGTGAAACCGGCTTTTGACGGCCGTGGCAACTTTGCCATGGGCATGAAAGAGCACATCGTGTTCCCGGAAATCGACTTCGACAAAGTCGACGAGGTCTGGGGCCTGGACATCGTAATTGCCACCACAGCGAAAACCGACGCTGAAGCAAAGGCACTGTTGAAGCACTTCAACATGCCGTTCAACGCGTAAGCGCCGGGAGGAAAGAGACATGGCTAAAAAAGCAATGATCGAGCGCGAAAAGAAGCGCGAGCGCCTGGTGGCCAAATACGCCGCAAAACGCGCCGAGCTGAAAGAAATCGCGAATGACGAGAGCCGCCCGATGGAAGAGCG
Organism: Ruegeria sp. BHSA191; assembly: GCF_059613325.1. Lineage (NCBI taxonomy): Bacteria > Pseudomonadati > Pseudomonadota > Alphaproteobacteria > Rhodobacterales > Roseobacteraceae > Ruegeria > Ruegeria sp. BHSA191. The sequence goes on along the minus strand of NZ_JBXWSH010000017.1, from coordinate 76,319 downwards.
CTTCAAGGCGCGACTGAAACTGGCGAAACTGCCGCGCAACAGCTCGGCAACCCGTCTGCACAACCGCTGCCAGCTGACCGGCCGTCCGCACGCTTACTATCGTAAGCTGAAGATCAGCCGTATCGCGCTGCGCGAGCTGGGCTCTGCTGGTCAGATCCCCGGCATGGTGAAATCGAGCTGGTAAGGGAGAGAGTGATATGAACGATCCTATCGGCGATATGCTCACCCGTATCCGCAACGCGCAGATGCGCGGCAAGTCCACCGTGACCACTCCGGCGTCGAAACTGCGCGCCTGGGTTCTGGACGTGCTGGCGGACGAAGGCTACATCCGCGGCTACGAAAAAGTGACCGGTGCCAATGGCCACCCGGCGCTTGAGATCAGCCTGAAATACTATGAAGGCACCCCTGTCATTCGCGAACTGAAGCGGGTCTCGAAGCCCGGTCGTCGCGTTTACATGGGCGTCAATGACATTCCGCAGGTCCGTCAGGGTCTGGGCGTGTCGATTGTCAGCACGCCCAAGGGCGTGATGTCGGACGCGAACGCTCGCTCCAACAATGTTGGCGGCGAAGTGCTCTGCACCGTCTTCTAAGGAGGTCTGGAATGTCTCGTATTGGTAAAAAACCGGTCGAGCTGCCCAGCGGCGTTTCCGCTGCTGTGTCCGGCCAGACCATCGAAGTTAAGGGTCCGAAAGGCACCCGCAGCTTCACCGCAACCGACGACGTCACCCTGTCGGTCGAAGACAACGTGGTCAAGATCACTCCGCGCGGCACCTCGAAGCGTGCACGTCAGCAGTGGGGCATGAGCCGCACCATGGTTGCCAACCTGGTTGAAGGCGTGACCAACGGCTTCAAGAAAGAGCTGGAGATCCAGGGTGTGGGTTACCGCGCTCAGATGCAGGGCAACACCCTGAAGCTGAACCTGGGCTACAGCCACGATGTCGATTTCGTTGCGCCGGAAGGTGTCACAATCACCGCGCCGAAGCAGACCGAGATCGTCGTGGAAGGCATCGACCAGCAGCTGGTGGGCGAAGTGGCGGCCAAGATCCGCGACTGGCGCCGCCCCGAGCCGTACAAAGGCAAGGGCATCCGCTACAAGGGCGAGTTCATCTTCCGCAAGGAAGGCAAGAAGAAGTAAGGACGAACACAATGGCAAACAGCAAAAGAACCCTGTTTCTGAAGCGCCGCCTGCGCGTTCGGAACAAGCTTCGCAAGGTCAACGCCGGGCGTCCGCGCCTGTCGGTGCACCGCTCGAACAAGAACATCTCGGTCCAGCTGATCGACGATGTGCGCGGCGTGACCCTGGCCTCGGCCTCGACCCTGGAAAAGGATCTGGGCGTTGTCGGCAAGAACAACATCGAAGCGGCCACCAAGGTGGGCGCGGCCATCGCCGAGCGGGCCAAGAAGGCCGGCGTAGAAGAGGCCTATTTCGATCGTGGCGGCTTCCTGTTCCACGGCAAGGTGAAGGCTCTGGCCGACGCTGCGCGTGAAGGCGGTCTGAAGATCTAAGACCTGTGGGTGGCCCATGCGGCCACCCCGATGATCCGGGAGCCTCGGCCGCGGGCCGGGGCTCACCTGGATTGAAGTAACGGCGCTGACGCGCCATCAGAGAAAGGGATGCCGAAATGGCAGAACGTGAAAACCGCCGGGGCAACCGTCGCGAGCGCGAGGAAGCACCGGAATTCGCAGATCGCCTGGTTGCGATCAACCGCGTGTCGAAAACTGTAAAGGGTGGTAAGCGCTTCGGCTTCGCCGCTCTGGTGGTTGTCGGCGATCAGAAAGGCCGCGTCGGCTTTGGCAAGGGCAAGGCGAAAGAAGTGCCCGAGGCCATCCGCAAGGCCACCGAGCAGGCCAAACGCAACATGATCCGCGTGCAGCTGCGCGAAGGCCGCACCCTGCACCACGACATCGAAGGCCGCCACGGCGCCGGCAAGGTCGTCATGCGCACCGCGCCGGAAGGTACCGGTATCATCGCCGGTGGTCCGATGCGTGCCGTGTTCGAGATGCTGGGCGTCAAGGACGTGGTGTCCAAGTCGCTGGGCTCGCAGAACCCCTACAACATGATCCGCGCCACCATCGACGGCCTGAAGAAAGAACAGAGCCCGCGTTCGGTTGCCGCACGTCGTGGCAAGAAGGTTGCTGACATCCTGCCCAAGCGGGACGAAGCACCGGCCGCATCGGCGCAAGTCGCCGAAGAAGCGTAAGGAGACGTCACCATGGCAAAAACCATCGTCGTCAAGCAGATCGGCTCGCCGATCCGCCGCCCCGCCGACCAGCGCGCAACCCTGATCGGCCTGGGCCTGAACAAGATGCACAAGACCCGCGAACTGGAGGATACCCCCTCGATCCGCGGCATGGTCAACAAGATCCCGCATCTGGTGGAGATCATCGAAGAACGCGACTGATCGCGTCTCGGACCCAACTCGAAAACGCCCCCGACCCGTTCGGGGGCGTTTTTCTTTGCGCCGTCTGCATGGCTTGCCATGCATCTGGCGCATGACGGGTAGACCGAGACTTGGATTGTTTGCGGTAACATCCGGGCCTATCTGTGGAGTGTCCAAAAGGAACGACACTCACAGCGCCAGGGAATACGCCCCGGCAAGAAAGGAGCCCAGATATGGCACACGCACTGAACATCCCCCATGGCGGCCTGAACCTGACCGCCCGCATCCGCGACCTGATCGACGGCATCAAGCGCGCCCAGACCCGCGCGCGAGAATACAGCAAGACCTATTCCGAGCTGCAGCGGTTGAGCGACCGTGAACTCAACGACATCGGCATCCGCCGCTGCGACATTGCCGATATCGCACGCGAGCACGCTTATTGCTCGTAAGTGGCAAAGGCCTTCTTCGCGATGCAGGTGGGGCGCCGGACGGGCGCCCTTTTCCTTTTTGGGCGTCTGTCTCCTCAAGAATTTCCACGGGGCGCCAACTGCATCGTTGCATGGGCCCGGGATTTGCGCCACTTCCTGAACAGCGCTGTTTTGCGAGTGAAAGGGCAGGGCATGGCGAGGGACTACCAGATCGGAATGCTGTGGGTGGAGGGGCCGCTCAGTTTCCTCGAGCTGCTTTGCATCCAGTCCTATCTGGACATGGGCCACAGCGTGCGCCTGTACACCTACAACAACGTGACCAACATTCCCGATGGGGTGGAACAGCGGGACGCCCGAGAGATCCTGCCCGATTCCGAATTCATCACCCATGACCGCACCCAAAGCCCGGCGCCGCATTCCGACAAGTTCCGATACCGGATGCTGGCGCAGGAACCCGACCTGATTTGGGCCGACACTGATGCCTATTGCCTGAAACCCTATTCAACGGCGAATGGCCATTACTACGGGTATCTCGAGGGTGAGGTAGCCATCGGCGTATTGGGGCTGCCGCATGACAGTGAAACTCTGGCCAAGCTGATCGAGTACACGAATGATCCGTATCGAATACCGCCTTGGCTGCCTCCGCGCCACCGGCGGCCATTGGAAGAGGCGCGGGACGCCGGAAATCCCACCAACGTTCCCGAGTTTTTGTGGGGTGTGTGGGGGCCAAAGGCGTTCACCTGGGCGTTGAAGGAAACAGGCGAGATCAAATACGCCCTGCCAGAGCATGTGTTCTATCCGATCAATTTCACGCGCCGCCGCGCCATGGCACGGCCGAATACGAATCTCGACCGGTTTTTCCACGAAGATACGGTTTCGATCCATCTCTACGGACGCCGGATGCGCGCGATCATGCGCAAGAACGGCGGCGTTCCGCACCCCGACAGCTTGGTCGGGCAACTGGTGGCCAAACATGGTATCGTTCCGCAAGACGCGCCGATCTCCGATCCCGAGGGCTGACTCGTTGCGATCGGACAATCAAAACTTGCAACCGGAGGCCTGACGCTGTATCGGGCTTCGGTGGCATGACGGCCACGAGAATCAAAATCAAGAAATGCCGTGTTTGGCCCATCACGCTTCGGGGTCATATCCGGCTAAGGAGAAGCGACATGAAACTGCATGAACTGCGCGACAATCCCGGCGCCGTCAAGAAACGGACCCGCGTTGGCCGTGGTCCCGGCTCGGGCAAGGGTAAAATGGGTGGCCGTGGTATCAAAGGCCAGAAATCCCGTTCGGGTGTGGCCATCAACGGCTATGAAGGCGGCCAGATGCCGCTGTATCAGCGCCTGCCCAAGCGTGGCTTCAACAAGCCGAACCGCAAGGAATACGCCGTTGTGAACCTGGGCCTGATCCAGAAATTCGTCGACGCCGGCAAGCTGGACGCCAAGGCCGCGATCACCGAGGACGCTCTGATTGCCTCGGGCCTGGTCCGCCGCAAGCTGGACGGCGTCCGTGTTCTGGCCAAGGGTGAAATCACCGCCAAGCTGAACCTGGAAGTGACCGGCGCCTCGAAGTCGGCCATCGAAGCCGTGGAAAAAGCGGGCGGTTCACTGAAGGTCACAAAAGCCGCTGCGGCAGAGTAAGCGCTTGTGAGCGGGCGCCGACCCGCTTACATAGACCTCAGAGTTTTCCAAGACGCCGCCCGAGCCGGAAAACGGTTCCGGGCGGCGTTTTCATAAGAGAGACCGATTTATGGTATCAGCAGCAGAACAAATGGCAGCCAACACAAGCTGGGCTGCCCTGGGCAAGGCCACCGATCTGCGCAACCGCATCCTGTTCACGCTGGGTTTGCTGATTGTCTATCGTCTGGGCACCTTTATTCCGGTGCCGGGGATCGACGGGCAGGCGCTGCGCGAGTTCATGGAGCAGGCGGGGCAGGGCATCGGTGGGATGGTTTCGATGTTCACCGGCGGGGCACTGGGGCGGATGGGTATCTTTGCCCTCGGCATCATGCCCTATATCTCGGCATCGATCATCGTGCAGCTGCTGACCTCGATGGTTCCCGCGCTCGAACAACTCAAGAAAGAGGGCGAGCAGGGCCGCAAGAAGATCAACCAATACACCCGTTTTGGCACCGTGGCTCTGGCCACCGTGCAGGCCTATGGCTTGGCGGTTTCGCTGGAATCGGGCGATTTGGCTACCGATCCGGGCCTGTATTTCCGCCTCTCCACGATGATCACGCTGGTGGGTGGCACCATGTTCCTGATGTGGCTGGGCGAACAAATCACCGCGCGCGGCATCGGCAACGGCATCTCGCTGATCATCTTCGTCGGTATCATCGCCGAGGTTCCGGCGGCGCTGGCGCAGTTCTTCGCCTCAGGCCGTAGCGGTGCGATCAGCCCGGCCGTGATCGTCGGCGTGATCGTGATGGTGATCGCTGTGATCACCTTCGTGGTGTTCATGGAGCGCGCGCTGCGCAAGATCCATATCCAGTACCCGCGCCGCAATGTCGGCATGAAGGTCTATGAAGGTGGCTCGAGCCACCTGCCGGTCAAGGTCAACCCTGCCGGCGTGATTCCGGCGATCTTCGCCAGCTCGCTGCTGCTGCTGCCGGTCACGATCTCGACCTTCTCGTCGGGCGCGGCGAACGGACCGATCATGTCGTGGCTGCTGGCCAATTTCGGACCGGGACAGCCGCTGTACCTGCTGTTCTTCGCTTCGATGATCGTATTCTTTGCGTATTTCTACACGTTCAACGTGTCGTTCAAACCGGATGACGTGGCGGACAACCTGAAAAAGCAGAACGGCTTTGTGCCCGGCATCCGTCCCGGCAAGAAGACCGCCGAGTATCTGGAATATGTGGTCAACCGCGTGCTGGTGCTGGGCTCGGCCTATCTGGCGGCGGTCTGCCTGCTGCCCGAGATCCTGCGCGGCCAGTTCGCCATTCCGTTCTATTTTGGTGGCACCTCAGTTCTGATCATCGTCTCTGTGACCATGGACACGATCCAACAAGTTCAGAGCCACCTGCTGGCGCATCAATACGAAGGGCTGATCGAAAAGTCCCAGTTGCGCGGCAAAGGCAAGAAACGCGGCAGGAAGGGACCCGCTCGTCGATGAATATCATTCTTCTGGGCCCCCCGGGGGCAGGCAAGGGTACGCAAGCACGCCACCTGGTTGAAACGCGGGGCATGATCCAGCTCAGCACCGGTGACATGCTGCGCGAGGCCCGCAGCTCGGGAACCGAGATGGGCAAGAAGGTGGCTGCGATCATGGACGCGGGCAAGCTTGTCACCGACGAGATCGTTATCGGCCTGATCGAAGAAAAGCTGACCACCGAAAAGGGCGCTGGATTCATCTTCGACGGCTTCCCGCGTACCTTGGCCCAAGCTGACGCCTTGTCCGCCCTGCTGGCCAAGCTGGGTCAGTCGCTGCACACCGTGATCGAAATGCGCGTGGATGACGATGCGTTGGTCAAGCGGATCACCGGCCGATTCTCCTGTGGCGATTGCGGCGAGGTCTATCACGACGAAACCAAGCCCACCGCGGTCGATGGGGAATGTGATAAATGTGGCGGTACCAACATGGTACGCCGAGCCGATGACAACGAAGACAGCCTGCGGACCCGGTTGATGGAGTACTACAAGAAGACATCTCCGTTGATCGGTTACTACTATGCCAAAGGTGATCTGCGCCCAGTGAATGGGCTGGCAGACATCAAGGAAGTCCGGGCCTCGATCGAGGCCATACTGGGCTGAGGCAGCAAGGGGCTTGACGCCAAGTCCAAAAGCCCATATCGACCCCCATCCCCTTGGGGAATCAACCGCGTGTGTGGGATTCGTCCCGCATGCCAAGACCACCTCGAATGATGCTGAACCCTCTGGCCACACTGCCACGGTTGGGCGTTGTGAAAAAAGGTTCTGGAATTACGGAACCGCAACGAAAGGAAAGTGACACGTGGCACGTATTGCCGGCGTAAACATCCCGACTGCAAAGCGGGTACCTATCGCCCTCACCTACATCACCGGAATCGGCAACACCTCGGCCAAGGCGATCTGCGAAGCCGTGGGCATCGACGAGAGCCGCCGGGTGAACGAACTGTCGGATGCCGAAGTTCTGGCCATCCGCGAGCACATCGACGCCAACTACACCGTCGAAGGCGACCTGCGTCGTGAAGTGCAGATGAACATCAAGCGCCTGATGGACCTGGGCTGCTATCGCGGTCTGCGTCACCGCCGCAACCTGCCGGTTCGCGGTCAGCGCACCCACACCAACGCTCGTACCCGCAAAGGCCCCGCAAAGCCGATCGCGGGCAAGAAGAAGTAAGGAGGGTCTGACCGATGGCACGTGACAAGACACGCGTAAAACGCAAAGAGCGCAAGAACATCGCATCGGGCGTCGCCCATGTGAACTCGACCTTCAACAACACCAAGATCCTGATCTCGGACGTGCAGGGCAACGCCATTTCGTGGTCGTCGGCCGGCACCATGGGCTTCAAGGGTTCGCGGAAGTCGACCCCCTACGCCGCGCAGATGGCCGCCGAAGACGCTGGCCGCAAGGCGCAGGAACATGGCGTCAAGACGCTGGAAGTCGAAGTTCAGGGCCCCGGTTCGGGCCGTGAATCGGCGCTGCGCGCGCTGGCTGCCGTGGGCTTCAACATCACGTCGATCCGCGACGTGACCCCGATTGCCCACAACGGCTGCCGCCCGCCGAAGCGCCGCCGCGTCTAAGCAATTTGGAATTGAGCTGGGGCTGTGTTTTCGCACGGCCCCAGCACGTCATTTTGAACCTCGGGCGTCTGCACCTTGTTGGTCATGGGGCGCAGACAGGAATGGAGGGATTACATGATCCACAAGAATTGGGCTGAATTGATCAAGCCGACCCAGCTTGACGGCAAGCCGGGCAATGATCCCGCGCGCCAGGCCACCATCGTCGCCGAACCGCTTGAACGCGGCTTTGGTCTGACCTTGGGCAACGCCTTGCGCCGCGTGCTGATGAGCTCGCTGCAAGGCGCGGCCATCACCAGCGTCCAGATCGACAACGTCCTGCACGAGTTCAGCTCGGTCGCAGGTGTGCGTGAAGACGTCACCGACATCATCCTGAACCTCAAGCAGGTCGCTCTGCGCATGGAAGTCGAAGGCCCCAAGCGCCTGTCGATCAATGCCAAAGGCCCCGCAGTCGTCACCGCAGGCGACATCAGCGAAAGCGCCGGCATCGAGGTTCTGAACCGCGATCACGTCATCTGCCACCTGGACGATGGCGCCGACCTGTTCATGGAACTGACCGTCAACACCGGAAAGGGCTATGTCTCGGCCGAGAAGAACAAGCCCGAAGACGCGCCTATCGGCCTGATCCCGATCGACGCGATCTATTCGCCGGTCAAGAAGGTCGCCTATGACGTTCAGCCGACCCGCGAAGGTCAGGTTCTGGACTATGACAAGCTGACCATGAAGATCGAAACCGACGGCTCGATCACGCCCGAGGATGCGCTGGCCTTCGCCGCCCGCATCCTGCAGGATCAGCTGTCGATCTTCGTCAACTTCGACGAGCCGGAATCGGCGGGCCGCCAGGACGAGGACGATGGTCTGGAGTTCAACCCGCTGCTGCTGAAGAAGGTGGACGAGCTGGAGCTGTCGGTCCGTTCGGCAAACTGCCTGAAGAACGACAACATCGTCTATATCGGCGATCTGATCCAGAAGACCGAAGCCGAGATGCTGCGCACCCCGAACTTCGGCCGCAAGTCGCTGAACGAGATCAAGGAAGTGCTGTCCGGAATGGGCCTGCACCTCGGCATGGATGTCGAGGATTGGCCGCCCGACAACATCGAAGATCTGGCCAAAAAATTCGAAGACGCGTTCTAAGCGCGTCTTCGCCAATGCCCGGGCTGCCGGGGACCGTATGGGCATTTCCGCCCCAAGGAGAGCCGGTGACACGCATCGCCGGCCAGACAAAGCAAAACGCGAAAGAAGGAATTGAAAAATGCGTCACGCACGTGGTTACCGCCGCCTGAACCGTACTCATGAGCACCGCAAGGCCCTGTTCTCGAACATGGCCGGCTCGCTGATCGAGCACGAACAGATCAAGACGACGCTGCCCAAGGCAAAAGAGCTGCGCCCGATCGTTGAAAAGCTGATCACTCTGGGCAAGCGCGGCGACCTGCACGCCCGCCGTCAGGCCGCAGCTCAGCTGAAGGAAGACAAGGACGTCGCCAAGCTGTTCGAGGTTCTGGGCCCGCGCTACAAGGACCGTCAGGGCGGCTACGTCCGTATCCTGAAGGCCGGCTTCCGCTATGGCGACATGGCGCCGATGGCGATCATCGAATTCGTCGATCGCGACGTCGATGCCAAGGGCGCGGCCGACAAGGCCCGCGTTGCTGCCGAAGAAGCGGCCGCTGACGAAGAATAAGACCCGGCTGAATGGCCGAACTCTTGACCCCTGTCCGGATCGTCCGGGCAGGGGTTTTTAATTGCTTTGCGGGCTTTGAAACGACCCTGCCGGCGGCGGAGCGCCACGCTCTATTGCATTCGCACGCCGCGCTCCGCATATCTTCGGCGGAGGAAGAACGGAGCTGTCATGATACGCACGATACTGGCTGTATGTCTGATGACACTGGCCACTCAGGCCGGCGCCGAGACGCGGGTTCCGCAATCGCAGGCCGAGATTTCGATGGGATTTGCCCCGGTGGTCAAAAAGGCGGCCCCGGCGGTGGTGAACATCTATGCCAAGATCGTCCGGCCCGGACGCCGCAGCCCGATTTTCGCAGACCCGTTCTTTCAGGACTTTTTCGGTGGCGGCTTCGGTACGCCGCGTCCACGGGTGCAGAACTCTCTGGGGTCGGGCGTTATCTTGACCGAGGATGGCTACGTCGTTTCGAACTACCACGTCGTCGGCACCGCGACCGAGATCCGGGTCGTCACAACGGATCGTCGTGAATTTCACGCCGAGGTCGTCCTGGGCGACGAGGAAAGCGACATCGCCATCCTGCGCCTGCTGGACGCGCAGGGCCTGCCCTTCCTGCGTCTGCGCGATTCGGATCAGGTCGAGGTTGGCGAGTTGGCTCTGGCCATCGGCAACCCGTTCGGCGTGGGGCAGACCGTGTCGTCGGGCATCATCTCGGGGCTGGCGCGGTCGGGAACTGCCACGGGCAATGCGCGGGGGTATTTCATTCAGACCGATGCGCCCATCAACCCGGGCAATTCCGGGGGCGCTCTGATCGACGTCAACGGAGATCTGATCGGCATCAACACCTCGATCCTCACGCGGTCGGGCGGGTCCAACGGCATCGGCTTTGCCATTCCGGCCAATCTGGTGGCGGAATTCCTGCGTCAGGCCAAGGCGGGCAACGCGGAATTCGTCAGCCCCTGGGCCGGCATGGCCGGTCAGGCCATGAGCGCCGACATCGCCGAATCGCTTGGGCTTTCGCTGCCGCAGGGCGTGGTGATCTCGGACCTCCATCCGCTCAGCCCGTTGGCCGAGGCGGGCTTGCGGGTCGGCGACATCGTCACGCATGTGGATGGTGAAGAGGTGAACTCGCCCGCCGAGATGAAGTTCCGCATGTCGGTGGCGGGTGTTGGTGGGACATCCGTTTTGACCCGGCTGCGCGGTGGGGACAGGAAAGATGTCAGTGTGGTGCTGATGGCTGCGCCCGAAACGCCTGCGGCCGAGGAAACTACCTTGACCGACCGCACGGTTCTGCCGGGGATGACGGTTGCGCGGATCAACCCGGCGCTGATTGTCAAGATGGGGCTGCCCCTGTCGCAAACTGGGGTGGTCGTGGTCGATCCCGGCCCCTACGGCGCGCGTGCCGGGCTGCGGCCCGGCGATGTCATCAATTCCGTGAACGGGCGACAGGCCGAACGCCCGCGCGACGTCGTTCGGGCGCTGCGCGACCCGGGCCGGCGGGTGCAGATCGATCTGGTGCGCGGCGGTAAGCCCGTGTCGTTGCGGTTCAGGCTCTGACGGCATGAGTGACCTGTTCGACACCGAAGGGCAGGCCTCCGAACCGGCCCCGAACCGCCCGCTGGCAGACCGGTTGCGGCCCCAGGCGCTGTCCGAGGTGATCGGGCAGCAACAGGTTCTGGGCCCCGAGGCGCCGCTGGGGGTGATGCTGGCGTCGGGCAGCCTGTCCAGCCTGATCTTCTGGGGGCCGCCGGGGGTGGGCAAAACTACCATCGCGCGGCTGCTGGCCAAAGAAACCGACCTGCATTTCGAACAGATCAGCGCGATCTTCACCGGCGTTCCCGACCTCAAGAAGGTGTTCGAGGCTGCCAAGTTGCGGCGGCGGAACGGCAAGGGGACGCTGTTGTTCGTGGACGAGATCCATCGTTTCAACAAGGCCCAGCAGGACGGGTTCCTGCCGCATATGGAGGACGGGACGATCCTTCTGGTGGGCGCGACCACCGAAAACCCATCGTTCGAGTTGAACGCCGCCGTACTCAGCCGCGCGCAGGTGCTAGTGCTGGAACGGCTGGGCCTGGCCGATCTGGAACGCCTGACGCAGCGTGCCGAAAAAGAGCTGGGCAAGGCGTTGCCTCTGACACCCGCAGCGCGGGACGCGCTGCAGGAAATGGCGGATGGAGACGGCCGGGCGCTGTTGAACCTGATCGAGCAAATCGCGGCCTGGTCGGTGGACGCGCCGCTGGACCCCGACGCGCTGGCCAAGCGCCTGATGCGTCGTGCCGCGAAATACGACAAGTCGGGGGACGAGCACTACAATCTGATCTCGGCGCTGCACAAATCGGTGCGCGGGTCCGACCCGGATGCGGCGCTGTACTGGTTCGCACGGATGCTGACCGGGGGCGAGGATCCGCGATACCTGGCCCGCCGCATCACCCGGATGGCGGTCGAGGATATCGGTCTGGCCGATCCGCAGGCCCAGTCGATCTGCCTGCATGCCTGGGAAGTGTACGAGCGGCTCGGGTCGCCCGAGGGTGAGTTGGCGCTGGCGCAGGCGGTCGTGTATCTGGCGCTGGCGCCCAAATCCAACGGGGCCTATGTGGGCTACAAGGCGGCGATGCGCCTGGCCAAGCAGTCGGGCAGCGAGCCGCCGCCCAAACACATCCTGAACGCGCCGACGGGATTGATGAAGGATCAGGGCTATGGCGCGGGCTATGCCTATGATCATGATGCCGAGGACGGGTTCTCGGGGCAGAACTACTTTCCCGAGACCATAAAGCGCCCGGTCCTGTACCAGCCGGTCGAACGCGGGTTCGAGCGCGAGTTGAAAAAGCGTCTGGACTACTTTTCGAAACTGCGCAGTCAACGCAACGGGTCGTGACGCAGGGTCAGTTCGGACCGTGCCGTCGCGTTTCGCGGGACACTCAAGGCGCGCCCGGGGTTCCCTAGGATTACATGCCGCTAGGGAGGAGCGCAGATGACCGTTTCCATCGACAAGACAGACGACGTGTGGACCATCATCCACGACCGGCCCCAGGCCAGAAACGCCGTAGATGCCGAACACGCGGCAGCCCTGGCCGAGGCCTTCATTGCCTTCGAGGATAGCGCGGCCAAGACGGCCGTGTTCTGGGGTAAAGGCGGCAATTTCTGCGCGGGCTGGGACCTCAAGATGGCAGCCACGCTGTCTGACCCGGACCTGCGCGAGCCCTATTTCGACAGGCACGCCTTTCCAATCGGGGCCGCGCCGTCGCTGCTGGGCCCGATGGGCCCATCGCGGCTGGAGCTGTCAAAGCCGGTCATTGGCGCGATCGAAGGCGCCGCTGTTGCCGGCGGCATGGAGTTGGCCCTTTGGTGCGACATCCGGGTGATGGCCGAGGACGCCTATATGGGCGTCTATTGCCGCCGCTGGGGGATCACGCTGATGGATGGCGGTTCGGTGCGGCTGCCGCGGCTGGTCGGGCAGGGCAAGGCACTCGAGATCGCGCTGACCGGGCGCACGGTCATGGCTGACGAGTGCGAACGGATCGGGCTGGCCGAGAAAATCGTGCCGCAGGGTGAAACCCGCATCGCGGCCGAAGCGATGGCGCACGAGATTGCCCGGTTCCCGCAGGAGGCCGTCCGCGCCGACCGCCGCTCGATCATCGAAACCCGGGGGATGCCGTTGCGCGAGGCGTTGAAGGTCGAATGGGCCAGCGGGCTGGACGCCATCCGCCGCGAGGGTACGTCCGGCGCGGCTCGGTTCCGCGATGGGGCGGGGCGGCACGGGGATTTCAACGATATCTGAGCGGCCTTGGCCCGCGAGCCCGTCAGCCTGCTTGACTCTTGCCTTGCGGCGCGCGACAGACGCGGATGTTTTCTGAGGCACTGACACGGGCGATTTTCCGGGCGCGCAGCATCCGGTCGCAAGGGGTATTGGCATGAGTGGCGTACAGATGATCACGGTCGAGCCGGGCGACGGCGACCAGCGGTTGGACCGCTGGTTGCGGCGCCTGTTCCCGCATGTCAGCCAGGGCCGGATCGAAAAGATGTGCCGCAAGGGTGAACTGCGCGTGGACGGCGGGCGGGTCAAGGGCTCGACCCGGCTGCAGGCGGGGCAGGTGGTGCGTGTGCCGCCCCTGCCGGACCCGGATCACAAACCTGCCCCGGCCCGCCCCCGCGTGACGGATGCCGATGCGAAAATGATCCAGGCCTGCGTGATCTACCGGGACGACCACGTGCTGGCGCTGAACAAGCCCCACGGCCTGCCCGTTCAGGGCGGCAGCGGCCAGGCCCGGCACGTGGACGGCCTCGCCGAAGCGTTACGCTTTGGCTATGACGAGAACCCACGGCTCGTGCATCGGCTCGACAAGGACACGTCGGGCGTGCTGCTGATGGCGCGCACGCGCGAAGCGGCCAAGGGCCTGACCGCGGCCTTCCGGCATCGCAACACACGCAAGATCTACTGGGCGCTGGTGGCTGGTGTGCCGACCCCGTATCTGGGCGAGATCAAGACCGGGCTGGTCAAGGCCCCCGGTCACGGCAAGCAGGGCGAAGGCGAAAAGATGATCGCCCTCCACCTGAACGAAATCGACAGTACGCCGGGCGCCAAACGGGCGCACACGCTTTATGCCACGCTGTATCGGGTGGCCAGCCGTGCATCATGGGTGGCGATGGAGCCCGTCACCGGCCGCACGCACCAGCTGCGCGCGCATATGGCGGCCATCGGGCACCCGATCATCGGTGACGGGAAATACGGCGGCTCGGGTCAGGAAAATCTGGGCGATGGCTGGGGCGCACAATTGGGTGGGGTCATCAGCAAAAAGTTGCATCTGCACGCCCGAACCGCGTCATTCAAGCATCCGATGACCGGCAAGCAGATCACGATCAACGCCCCGCTGCCGCCGCACATGAAAGACAGTTGGGACACCTTGGGCTGGACCGAGGATCTGGCCGTCGAGGACCCGTTCGAGGCGCTGCGATGACCGCGCCCCTGCGACTGGTTCTGTTCGATGTGGACGGGACGCTGGTGGACAGCCAGGCCAGCATCGTGTCGGCCATGACCGCCAGTTTCCAGGCGGTGTCGCTGCCGGTGCCGGATCGCGCCGCGATCCTGTCGATCGTGGGTCTTTCCCTGCCGGTTGCGATTGCGCGCCTCGTGCCCGAGCAGCCGCCGCGCATGCAGGCCCGGCTGGTCGATGGCTACAAGCAAGCCTACCACGCGCAGCGCCTTCAGCAGGGCGCCGCTGGCTCGCCCCTGTACCCCGGCGCCCGCGACGTCATCGATCGGCTGCACGCCACCCCCGAGATCCTGCTGGGCGTGGCCACGGGCAAGTCACAGCGCGGGCTGGACGCGCTGCTTGAGGCGCACGACCTCGGGCACGTTTTCGTCACCCGGCAGGTGGCCGACCATCACCCGTCGAAACCGCATCCCTCGATGATCGAAACGGCCCTGTCCGAGACTGGCGTCACACCTGCGGATGCGGTGATGATCGGCGACACGAGTTTCGACATGGAAATGGCGCAGGCGGCGCGCGTTCACGGGATCGGAGTGGCCTGGGGCTATCACGACCGGTCGCGTCTGGTGGCCGCGCGCAGGGTGATCGACAGTTTCGATCAACTGCCCGACGCGCTGACAGAATTCTGGGGACAAGAGCATGAGTGACTGGAAACCGAAACGCTTCTGGACATCAAGCGCCGTGGTCGCAGCCGATGACGGCTATGCCGTCGAGCTGGACGGGCGCCGTGTGAAGACGCCGGCCAAGGCGCCATTGGTGCTGCCCACCCGGGCCATGGCCGAAGCGGTCGCGCGGGAATGGGACGCGCAGGAAAAAGAAGTCGACCCCGCGACCATGCCCTTTACCCGCTCGGCCAATGCTGCGATCGACAAGGTGACGCATCAACATGCCGAGGTGGCCGACATGCTGGCCGACTATGGCGGCTCTGACCTGCTGTGCTACCGCGCCACCCATCCTCGGGAGCTGGCCGAGCGTCAGGCCGAACAATGGGACCCGGCGCTGGACTGGGCCGCCGAAACGTTGGGGGCGCGTCTGCAGACGGTTGCGGGCGTGGTGCATCAGCCGCAGCCTGCGGAAGCCGTAAACAGGTTGCGCAACATGGTGCACGCGCTGGACGCGTTCCGTCTGGCGGCCTTTCACGATCTGGTGAGCCTGTCGGGGTCGCTGATTCTGGGTTTTGCAGCTGCCCGGAATTGGCGCAAACCGGACGATATATGGCGCATTTCGCGGCTGGATGAATCGTGGCAGGCCGAGCAATGGGGCGACGACGCAGAAGCCGTTCAGGCCGCCGAGATCAAAAGGGCCGCCTTCCTGCACGCCAAAAAGTTCTACGATCTATCGGTCTGAGCCTTTTTGGTCCCGATTTGAGAGACTTGCCTACGCCGCCCGCTTGATCTCATCGATTTCCATGATCCGGCCCTTGACGTTTGTTTATGAATGCGCCCAAACTCGGGCGCACTAAAGGGGAGACACCTTTTGGGTAACCGGTCCGGCTACCTTGCGTGTCGGATAAAAGCCCGTCCCGGATCGGGGCGGGAAATCAGGAAGAGGTAAAAATGAAAAAATCCGTAATCTTGGGCGCGGCGACGATTGCTGGTCTGGCTGCTGGCGCGGCCGCGGCGGGAACCATGGACGATGTTAAGGCGCGCGGCAAGCTGAACTGCGGCGTGACCACCGGTCTGGTCGGTTTTGCGGCACCCGACGCTAACGGCGAATGGCAAGGCTTTGACGTGGCCGTCTGCCGCGCCGTTGCCGCCGCCGTCCTGGGCGATGCGAACGCTGTCGAATTCGTGCCCACCACCGGCAAGACCCGCTTTACCGCTCTGGCGTCGGGCGAGGTCGACATGCTGGCGCGCAACACCACCTGGACCTTCAGCCGCGACGTTGACCTGAAGTTCGAATTTGTCGGCGTCAACTACTATGACGGTCAGGGCTTCATGGTGCCCAAGTCGCTGGGCGTGAGCTCGGCCAAGGAACTGGACGGCGCAACCGTCTGCATCCAGACCGGCACCACCACCGAGCTGAACCTGGCGGATTTCTTCCGCTCGAACAACATCAGCTACGAGCCGGTGCCGATCGAAACCAACGCCGAAGCGCAGCAGCAGTACCTGGCCGGTGCCTGTGACGTGTACACCACCGACGCATCGGGCCTGGCCGCAACCCGCGCCACGTTCGAAAACCCCGGTGACCATGTCCTGCTGCCCGAAATCATCTCGAAAGAGCCGCTGGGCCCGCTGGTCCGTCACGGCGACAACGAGTGGGGCGACGTGGTTCGCTGGACCCTGAACGCGATGATCTCGGCCGAAGAGCTGGGCATCACCTCGGCCAATATCGATGAGATGGCAGCCGGCACCGAGAACCCGGAAATCAACCGCCTGCTGGGGAGCGAAGGCACCCTGGGCGAGATGCTGGGTCTGGACGCCCAGTGGGCCATGCGCGCGATCAAGGCGGGCGGCAACTATGGCGAAGTTTTTGCCAAGAACATCGGCGAAGACACCCCGATCGGTCTGGCACGCGGCCTGAACGCCCAGTGGACCGATGGTGGCCTGCTGTACTCGCCGCCGTTCCGTTAAGAAAACCGAGAAGGGCGCAGGGTTTCCTGCGCCCATTTCTCATAAATAGCTGCGGACAGCTCGGGAGCAGGGAATACCCTGCCAAATCAGAAGCATCCGCAAGCCACGGGGATCCCAAAACATGTCGACTATGACTGACCCACCGAAAGCTGATTTTCGGTTGTCGATGCTCATAAACGATACCCGCTATCGCTCTTTGACCTTCCAAGTGATTGCGGCCATCGTTATTGCGCTCAGCATCTGGTATCTTGGCAACAACCTGATCCAGAACCTCAGGGCTGCTGGCCTGAACATCTCATTTGCATTTCTAGGCGACCCGGCCGGTTACGACATCAACCAGCGCCTGGTCGAATATGACAGCCAGTCCTCACATGGACGCGCGGCGATCGTTGGTATCCTCAACACGCTGCTGGTTGCGTTTCTTGCCTGTGTCACGGCCACCATTTTCGGTGTGATCGCAGGTGTCCTGCGGTTGTCGAACAACTGGCTCGTCTCCAAGCTGATGGCGATCTATGTCGAGATCTTCCGGAACATTCCGGTTCTGATCTGGATCATCATCATCTTCACCATCATGACGGCAGTGCTGCCGGGGCCACGGGCGTTCCGGGGTGACAACCCGACCTCGAGCATGCTGTTCGACCTGTTCGCCTTCACGAACCGCGGTGTTTACATCCCGCGGCCGGAATTCAGCAACGGTCTTTTCAGCTCCACGATCTTGAACTGGCTTCTGGTGCTTGCGGGTCTGGTCGGCTCTTGGTTCGCGTCGCACGAAGTTGAAAAGCGTGCGACCCTCAAGCAGGAGCAAACCGGTGAACGTCCCAAGACCTTCCTGGTAAAACTGGCCGTGTGGTTGGTACCCTTCCTGACCCTGATGGTCCTGATGGGCTTGACCTGGGATGTGCCCGCGTTGAAAGGCTTCAACTTCAGCGGTGGCATCAAGGTGGGCGGTCCCTTGATCGCCTTGTGGTTCGCCCTGTCGATCTACACGGGGGCCTTCATCGCCGAGAACGTGCGCGCAGGCATCCAGGCAATTTCGAAAGGTCAGACCGAGGCTGCGGCCGCTTTGGGTCTTCGTCCGGGGCGCATCATGAAACTCGTGATCCTGCCCCAGGCGCTGCGGGTGATCATCCCGCCGTTGATCTCGCAATATCTGAACATCACCAAGAACTCGTCTCTGGCGATCGCCGTGGGCTATGCGGACATTACCGCCACCCTGGGTGGGATCTCGCTGAACCAGACCGGTCGTGCGATCGAATGTGTTCTGCTGCTGATGCTGTTCTATCTGACGGCTTCGCTGCTGATCTCGGCTGTGATGAACATCTACAACGCATCCGTCAAATTGAAGGAGCGCTGAGCCATGAGTGATCAAACCACCAACTCGATCGCATTCGTGGCCGAGGGGACGATTCCGCCTTCGCCGCCGCCGGCCAATGAAACCGGCGTGGTCAAATGGCTGCGCGAGAACCTTTTCTCGGGCGTAGGGAACACCATTCTGACCATTCTCTCCGTGCTGCTGATCTATGTTTTGCTGAAGAACACGCTGCCATGGATCTTCAACGGAGTTTGGAATGCGGATTCGCTTTCGCAGTGCCGTGAGATCCTGGACGGCAAGACCGGCGCGTGTTTCGCCGTTCTGACGGAGCGGTGGAACCAGTTGATCTACGGGTTCAAGTATCCCGTGGAAGCCTATTGGCGCCCGAACCTCGCGTTCGTGCTGATGCTGGTGGCCGCAGCGCCGGTTCTGTTCTTCGATCTGCCTCGAAAGATGCTTTTGTTCACTGCGGTTTACCCGTTTGTTGCCTTCTGGCTGATTTGGGGTGGCACCATTCTTGTCCCCTTGGTGGCGTTGTTGGGCTGCGTCGCAGCGGCGGTCGTTTTCCAGAAATACGGAAAAAACAGCTTTGCCGCCGGGTTCTTCGGTGGGATCGTCGTCGCGCTGATCGTCTGGAACGTCGGCGGCGCGCTGATCCCCGAAGATGCATCGGAAAATGCTTGGTTGACCGCTGTTCCCAGTCGCGACCTCGGCGGGTTCATGCTGAACCTTATGCTCGGGGTGACCTGTGTATCGCTGTCACTGCCCCTTGGCATCGCCTTGGCATTGGGCCGCCAGTCCGACATGCCTTTGATCAAGTGGGTCTGCGTCATTTTCATCGAGTTCATCCGGGGCGTGCCGCTGATCACGCTGCTGTTCGTGGCTTCGGTGATGCTGGCGTATTTCTTCCCGCCTGACAGCACGGTCGACCTGTTCCTGCGCGTGGTGATCATGATCACCATGTTCTCGGCTGCCTACATCGCCGAGGTGATCCGCGGCGGTCTGGCAGCGCTTCCTCGTGGACAGTACGAGGCCGCAGACAGTCTTGGCTTGGACTATGCCCAGGCGATGCGGTTGATCATCCTGCCGCAGGCGCTGAAGATCTCGATCCCGGGTATCGTGAACGTGGCCGTGGGCCTGTTCAAGGATACGACGCTGGTTTCGGTCATCTCGATGTTCGACCTCGTTGGCATGATCCGCGGCCCGATCCTGGCATCGACCGAGTGGAATGGCGTCTATTGGGAGCTTTTGGGCTTTGCCGCGCTTCTGTTTTTCGTCGTCTGCTACGGCATCTCTCAATATTCACAGTGGCTCGAGCGTCGCCTTGCCACCGATCACCGTTAAGGAGTTCAACACATGTCTGAACTTGCCATTGATCGCGAAATCGATCGTTCGAAAATGCAGGTGAGCGACGAAGTCGCCATCGAAATCAACAACATGAACAAGTGGTACGGGTCCTTCCACGTGCTGCGCGACATCAATCTGACCGTCAATCAGGGCGAGCGGATCGTGATCGCGGGGCCGTCGGGTTCGGGCAAATCGACCCTGATCCGCTGCATCAACGCGCTGGAAGAGCATCAGGCCGGCAAGATCGTGGTGGACGGGATCGAGCTGACCAGCGACCTCAAGAACATCGACAAGATCCGCTCCGAGGTCGGGATGGTGTTCCAGCACTTCAACCTGTTCCCGCATCTGACGGTTCTGGAAAACTGCACGTTGGCCCCGATCTGGGTGCGCAAGACGCCCAAGAAAGAGGCCGAAGAACGCGCTATGCACTTCCTGGAAAAGGTGAAAATTCCGGATCAGGCCAACAAGTATCCCGGCCAACTGTCAGGTGGTCAGCAACAGCGTGTGGCGATTGCGCGAAGCCTGTGCATGATGCCGCGGATCATGTTGTTCGACGAGCCGACCTCGGCCCTTGACCCCGAGATGATCAAAGAGGTGCTCGACACCATGATCGAGCTGGCCGAGGAAGGCATGACCATGCTTTGCGTGACGCACGAGATGGGCTTTGCGCGTCAGGTGGCGAACCGCGTGATCTTCATGGATGCCGGCCAGATCGTCGAACAGAATGAACCCGAAGAGTTCTTCAACAACCCGCAGAGCGAACGCACCAAGCTGTTCCTCAGCCAGATCCTGGGGCACTGACGCGGGCTGAAAGGCAACAGCAAAGGGCGGGGGCATCCCGCCCTTTTTTATTCCGTCAACTCGCGCGGGATGACGAAACCCCTCACCGTGCCGCTGCGCCAGTTCACATCCCGCCAATCGTCGATGTCAAAGCGGACCACGGTTGTGGCGCCGGTCGGGTAGTCGAAGAACCGGCCGTGCATCGGGGCCTCTTCCACAATGGCGCCTGCAAACACGGCGATTCCCGGATTGTGCCCCAACATCAGCACGGTTTCCCCGGTTGCCGAAGACAGAAGAAGGAACATCCGATCCGGCGAAGCATGGTATAGCTCGTCGGTAAAGGTCAGCTTTTCCGCCTCGAGCCCCATCCGCTCCCAGGTTTCGCGGGTGCGAACGGATGAGGAGCAGAGCAACTCGTCCGGCAACCATCCCTTTTCCTTCAGCCAGGCCCCGATTGCCGCCGCCGATTTTCGGCCCCGCTTGTTCAGCGGGCGTGCATGGTCGCTCAGGCCTGGGTTGTCCCAGCTGGACTTGGCGTGGCGGGTCAGGATCAATGTGCGGGGCATGGTGGATGAAACGCCTGCATGTGGTGGGCCGATTGCTCGGGGTCTCTCCCGGCGCCTGCGCTGAGGGGGCAAGCCAGCCGGGCGGCGCAGCCTCCGGTCATGCAGGACCGCCCCTCGGCAGTGTCCAAATAACCGTGGCAGGCCTCAACATCATAGAACGTCGTGGCGTTCAGCGCCTTCACCGGGCAAGCGGTGGCGCAGGGGGCAGGACAGGTCAGGCAAGGCGAAGGGGCCGTCGCCTCGGGGATCGAAAATTCTTCTGCGAAATGCAGCGCGCCCCGATACGAGATCATCATGCCCACCGTATCATGCACCATTGCACCGACGGGGCTAAGAAAGGCGCGACCAGATTTCAGTGCCCAGTCGATGAATGGCATGTAGGGCGGTCCGCCGAACGGGAAATGCGCCTCTGCCCCGAGGCTCTCGGCCATCGCGCTGACAACGCGGGTTGACCAGCGATCGACCGGGTCAGGGTCGCCGTCGCGCCATTCGGGCGCGGCCTTGAGCGCAGGCCAGAACGCCCCGGCAGCGCCCAAAAGGATCAGGGTACCGCCGTCGAGCCCCTTGGCACCGCTCAGGCGCGGATGCTGGGCGCCCATCACGATCAGCCCGTGTTCGTGCGCCGCCTTTTCAACCTCGTCATAGATCATTTCTTGCGAAACGGCAGCGATAGGCTCCAGCCCAGTCTTGTCGGGCGGTCGTCCTGCCATTCGAGACCGATGGTCATGCCGTCATGCCCCTTTCCGGGCTGCGCCACATAGGTTCCCATCCAGCGGTCCCAGATCGACAGGGCAAACCCATAATTGCTGTCGTGTTCCTCCCTCAGCCGCGAATGGTGCACCCGGTGCATGTCGGGCGTTACCAGCAGCCTACGCAAGACCGCATCCAGAGCAAGAGGGAGTTTCAGGTTCGAGTGGTTGAACATTGCCGTGCCATTCAAAAGGACTTCGAACAGTACCACGGCCAGTGCACTGGGCCCCAGCAGGTAGACGAGGCCGATCTTGAGCAGCATCGACAGCGCGATTTCCACCGGATGGAACCGGACCGCCGTGGTCACGTCCATGTCGCGGTCCGCGTGGTGGACCCGGTGCAGGCGCCACAGGATCGGCACCTTGTGCGTGACCAGGTGCTGCGCCCAGATGGCAAAGTCGAGGATAAGAATGGACAGCGCCACCTCGACCCATGCAGGCCAAGAGAGATGGTTGAACAGGCCCCAGCCCTTTTGGCCCGCATCCAGCGCCGCACCGACCGCCAGCAGCGGCAAGCCGAACGCCATGAGCCGCAGCGCGACGGTGTTGAGGATCGTGATCGACAGGTTGGTGGCCCATCTTTTCGGTCGCCCGTATTGGCGCGGACGGCGCGGCAAAAGCGCCTCGGCACAGGCAAAGATGATAAACAGCCCCAGGAAAACGCCCAGGCGAATGGTGGCTTCGTGCTCCATACATTCACAATTGGGCATGCGATTGAGAATCACAAGCCCAGTTGCGCCAAGAAGCCGTCAGTCGGGACGGATCAGCGAGCCGGCGCCATGTTCGGTGAACAGCTCCAGCAGCACGGCGTTGGGCGCGCGGCCATCCAGGATCACCACGGCGCGGACCCCGCTGTGCAGCGCGTCCAGCGCGGTTTCTGTCTTGGGGATCATGCCGCCGGCGATTGTGCCTTCGCGGGTCATCTCACGGATCTGGCCCGCTTTCAACTCGGTCACGACCTCTCCTGCGGCGTTCTTGACGCCGGACACGTCCGTCAGTAGCAACAGGCGATCGGCCTTGAGCGCCGAGGCAATCGCCCCGGCGGCTGTATCGCCGTTCACGTTGAACGTCTCGCCATTGCGGCCCGCCCCCAGCGGGGCGATCACCGGGATCACGTCATGCGAGAACAGGTCGTGCAGGATCTTGGGATTCATCTCGGCGGGTGTGCCCACATATCCCAACGAGGCATCGGTCTGGTCGCAGATCATCAGGTTGGCATCCTTGCCGGAAAGGCCGACGGCCATGCCGCCCTGATCGTTGATCGCCTGCACGATGCGCTTGTTCACCACGCCGGACAGCACCATTTCGACCACTTCCACCGTGGCGGCATCGGTGACGCGCTTGCCGTTCACGAACTCGGACTGGATGTCGAGCTTGTCCAGCATCGCGTTGATCATCGGCCCGCCGCCATGCACGATCACCGGGTTCACGCCGACCTGACGCATCAGCACCACGTCGCGGGCAAAGCTTTCCATCGCTTCGTCGCTGCCCATGGCGTGCCCGCCCAGCTTGATCACGACGATTGCCCCGTCATAACGCTGCAGATAGGGCAGGGCGCTGTTGAGCGTGGCGGCGGTGGCTATCCAATCCCGGTTCATGTCCTGTTTCTTCATGGCTGTCGTCCCTCTGGCCTTCTCTGTTAGGGCCTTTGGCCGGACCTGCCAAGCCCGGAACGGGCAGGCCGCAGGTTTTGTTGCGTGGCGCGCCAATAGGGGGACGCTGTCGCGCCACGCAACCGGGCAACGCCACGCGGCGCCGCCTGAACCGGTCAGTTGAATGCGCGCCGTACCGCAGGTATGTTGTTGACGACCAGCAGGTCGACGGCCAGCGCCGCAAGCGGCGTCAGCCCAACCAGCGGGAAGGCCATGGCCGTGAACAGCCCGATCAACACCGCGCCCTTCCACACGGGCATCTCGGTCGGCATCGGCGGCGCCGCCAGACGACTGGCCCCGGAGGGCCGCCGCTTGATCCACAAGACCACGCCGGACACGCAGACAAAGATCACGGCAGGCAGACCACCACGTTCAGCACAAAATTCCACAGGCCCGCCAGACCCATATGCAGCGGAATGCCGAACGCCATGGCCTTGCCCATCAGCGGGTAGTCCCGGTACCGCACATCGGCCAGGATCTTGCCGGTGTACTGGTCGACATTTGCGGTGCGGTCCCTGGTGGCGTTGGTAGAATCGCCGCTCATGCTGGGGCGGTTCAGGGTCCACACGCCCATGTCGCCCTTGGGATAGGCGACGCGGAACCGGTTCTGCATGCCCACGGACTCACCCAGCGCGACCATCGCATCGATATTGAGCGGAACGCCCGTCGGTATCCCAGCCACGCCCGCTTCCGAGCCCGAGGCCGGCATCGGCGTCTGTTCCAGCGCCCGGGGCACGTCGTTCTGGCCGCCGTGGTTCATGCTGGCATGCGGATCGTCCGACAGTGGGACGTTGTCCCATTTCTCGGCCGGAAAGCTGCTCCAGGCCTGCACGAACTTGCCGCCCCAGATCCCGGCCCACGACATGCCCGAGATGAGGAACCCGACCAGCAGCAGCGACATTCAGAACCCGGCGACCGCGTGCAGCGATTTCCACAAGGCCCGGCCCCACGCCCGCAGGTCAGGCACCAGGGCCGCCACAACGTTTCCGCGGGGCCACCACCTGTAAAGGCCGGTGAACGCCAGCAGCAGCGCCATCCCGGCCGCGATTTCCAGAATCCGGTCGCCGGTATCGCCCATCAGTAGGGTCGAGTGGATGTTGCCGGCCGGATCGTACCACCCCGCGCGACGGTCCCAGACCTGGATCACCTCGCGGGAATACTGGTCGATGGCCACCATGCGCTGACCGGTCTCGGCCTTGACGCGAAACACGGTTGCCAGATCCGGCGCCTTGGGGCCGATCCATTCGACCACGCGGCCCGGCACGCGGGCCTGAACCATATCGGCCAGTTCGGATGCGGGCATCGCCTGGCCCTTGATCTCGAGTGCGATTTTTTCTCCGTCGCGACCATCGGCTTGGGTAATGAACATCATAATCAGGCCGGTCAGCGGCAGGATGATCAGGAAGGGGACAACAAAAAGCCCCGCATAGAAGTGCCACCGCCAGGCGGCCAGGTAGAATTTTTGCGCCTGTTCGCGCCGGCTCGCCTGAGCGCCACCGGTTTGGCCGTCTTGTACCATTTCAGTCTCCAGAAATTCGGAACATCGCCGGCCGGGCGGCTGAGGTTTCAAGTCTTGTTCTCGGTCTCAAGAGAGGTGGGGCGGACCCGGGGCATCGTACCGGGTGTGGAACCCGGCGCTGCGATGGGTGAAATCCACATGCGCCCAACGCGCGGCAATCGGCCAGTCGGCCGGCAGCACCGCTCCCACTTCGGGCAATTGGGTTGCCAGATTCACCCCGCCATAGGGCAGGCGCTGCGTTCGTCGGTTTCGTCGTGGTCCGGGGCGTCCTCGCCCGGGTTGATCCAGCGCTCGACCGGACCGTCGCCGGTGCAGATCACCATCAGAATTGCCCCGTCCGAGTTGCGCGTGGGCATCCAGCCCATCGGGATTGCACCGGGTACCATCACAGCAACCAGCGTCAGCACCGATATGACGCGCAGCAGCATCATTCCAGATTGGCGATGATCGAACGCAGCGTCGGGATGCCGTCGCCCTTCTCGGACGAGGTCAGCACGATCTCGGGATAGGCGGCGGGGTGTTTGGACAGGGTGCCGCGCACCTGGGCCAGAACCTTTTCGCGGTCCTTGGCCTTGACCTTGTCGGCCTTGGTCATCACGCATTGAAAGGTCACGGCGCTGGTGTCCAGCAGCTTCATGATCTCGTCATCCACGGGCTTCACTCCGTGGCGGGAATCAATCAGTACGAAGGCCCGGCGCAGGGTCTGCCGCCCGCTCAGATACTGTTTCAGAAGGCGCTGCCACTTCTCGACCACCTTGACCGGAGCGTTGGCATAGCCATAGCCGGGCAGGTCAACCAGATACAGGTCGGGGCCCTGGGTGAAGAAGTTGATCTCTTGCGTGCGGCCCGGCGTGTTCGAGGCGCGGGCCAACCCCTTGGTGCCGGTCAGGGCGTTGATCAGGCTGGACTTGCCCACGTTCGACCGGCCGGCGAAACAGACCTCGATCCGGTCGGGGGCGGGAAGGCCGTTCATCGCCACGACGCCCTTGACGAATTCGGACGGCCCGGCAAACAGCTTGCGGCCTTTTTCCAACGCGAATGCGTCGGGCTCGGGGGCCAAAGGGAAAGGCAATGTATTCATAGGACCTGCACCTCGTCTCCGCGCCGGATCGTGCCACCGCGGATCACAGTCGCATAGACGCCGAAATCCTGGTGGTCCCAACTGCGTAGCGCGCCCAGCGTGTCGGCGTCGCGCTGGCCGGTCTCGGGGTTGGCAGTGGTTGCCAGGCAGCGGGTGATCCGCTCCTTGACGTGAAAAACGGCATCACCGATCCGGACCTCGCGATCCAGCCAGTCGAATTCTTCCCACAGAGGAAGGCCGTCGAACCAGATATTGCCCCGCCAGCGGCAGATCGACAGCTTGCGGCCCAGTCTTTGCTCGACCGCGCGGTGCGAGGCCATGTTGCAAAGGCTGATCGACGGGTAGTCGCTGTCGGTCATGCCCCGCCCCGGAACTCGGACGATCCGGGCCGAGGCCGCGCGGTCGGCGGGCATGAGCGGGCGGACCCAATCTAGAAACAGATCCTGCTGGGTGTCTGGGTGGAAGGTCAGATCTGGCCGATCCGGGTGGCTGAGTGTCACGCGATCCCCGTCCAGAACGGCCGAGATCGCCATCAGGCGGGGTGCCTTCGAACCGCGGCTGAAATTTGCGCAGGGCGCCCATTCGGATCCGTCGGCCTCGGACATTTCATGCGCCACCGCCCAAACACGATCCCCGGGCATGGTCTGCCCGGGGATGAGGGTGACTTCGGGCAGGGTTTCCCTGCCGTGGCTCTTGATCGGGTGCCGCCAGATTTCGGTGACCGCCCCCGTCATTTGCCGTCCGTTTTCGGTGTTCGCTTGAAGCCGGACTTGATGTTGCCAAACACGTCAGGCTTGTAGCCCTGGCTGCGCATGATCAGGTACTGCTGGGTAAACGTGATCGTGTTGTTCGCGATCCAGTAAATCACCAGCCCGCTGGCGAAGCTGCCCAGCATGAACATGAAGACCCAAGGCATCCAGGCAAAGATCATGGCCTGGGTCGGATCGGTGGGCGCCGGGTTCAGCTTTTGCTGCAGCCACATCGAGATCCCCAGCAACAGCGGCAGGATCCCGATGAAGATGGTCGCCATCAGGGTTCCCGGCTCGGGACCGGCCCAGGGCAGCAGCCCAAACAGGTTCATGATCGAGGTCGGGTCCGGCGCGCTCAGATCGCGGAACGGGCCGAACCAGGGCGCGTGGCGCAATTCGATGGTGACGAAAATCACCTTGTACAGCGAGAAGAAGATCGGAATTTGCAGCAGTATCGGCAGACAGCCGGCAGCCGGGTTGACCTTTTCCTTCTTGTACAGCTCCATCATGCCCTGCTGCATCTTTTGGCGGTCGTCGCCAGCGGCCTCTTTGAGGGCTTCCATCTGCGGCTGAAGCTCTTTCATTTTGGCCATCGAGACATAGGACTTGAAGGCCAGCGGGAACAGAATCGCCTTGATGATCAGAGTAAGCCCGATGATCGACCAACCCATGTTGCCGATCAGGGCGTTGATGTTGTGCAGCAGCCAGAAGATCGGCTTGGTCAGGAAGAAGAACCAGCCCCAATCGATGCTGTCGATGAATTTCTGAACGCCCTGCGCCTGATATTCGCGGATGGTTTCCCATTCCTTCGCCCCCGCAAACAGCCGGGTGGTAACCTGGGAGGTTTCGCCGGGTGCGACCGTCAAGGTCGGCAGTACTGTTTCGGTCTGATAGATCTTGCGGCGGGCGTCGTATTTCGCGGCGGCCTTGAAGGCCGAGCCCGGCTCGGGGATCAGTGTGGTCATCCAGTAGTGATCGGTAAAGCCGATCCAGCCGTTTTCCTTCACCTGATAGACCTCAGCCTGGGCGCGTTCGTTCGGGTCGATGTCGAATTCTCGGACATCCCCATAATCGACTTCGGACAACGTCCCGTCGGCCATGCCAATGACGCCTTCGTGCAGGATGAAGAAATTCTTCAATCCCGGAAGATCGCCATCCTCGCCCATGCCATGCCGGGCAAGGATGCCATACGGCGCCATGCCGACCTCGGTCTGGCTCGCGTTCTCAACCGACTGGGTCACCGTGAACATATAGTCTTCGTCCACCGCGATCGTGCGACGGAAGGTCAGGCCCTTGCCGTTGTTCCAGACCAAAGTGACCGGGCTGTCCACGCCCAGCGTTTCGCCACTCTCAATTTCCCACAAGGTATTCGGGCCGGGCACGTCGGCCCCAGCAAGTCCGGCGCCGGGGGCCCAACCATACAGCGCGTAATATGCGGATTCCGATCCGACCGGCGACAGAAGTTCGACGATGGGCGCGTCTTCTTCGAGCGAGACCTTGTAATCCTTCAGAAACAGCTCATCGATCCGACCACCCGAAAGCGAAAGACTGCCCGTCAGGCGCGGGGTGTCGATCTCGAGCCGCGGCGCGTTGGACTCGGGGGCCGCTTCAGCGGCTTCCGAGGTGGTCTCGCCAATGGTCGAAGGCCCGGCGGCGCTCGGTGTTTGGAGCCCGTCACCATCGGTCGCACTGATCTCGGTTCGGTCAAGGTTCGTGGCGGGTTCCGGCGGAGGGAACAGCACGAACCACACGAGGATCACGAGAAAGCTGAGCGCGGTTGCGAGGATGAGATTCTTGTTCTGATCGTCCATCGGGGACAGCCACCTTGAGCAGTGAAAGACACCGCAGGGTTCAACAGAGTGCAGCCCGAAAGGTCAAGCGGAATCGCCGCTGTTTGCCCGTTGCAGCGGCAATGCAGGCGGCGATTTCAGGATTCTCCTCCCATTTTCCGTCCGATCGCGGGCGCTCCCTTGAGGCTGTTGCGGTGGTTGGTGATCCACCGCACGGTCTCTTCCCAGGGCATCGGTTTGGCAATTCCATAGCCCTGAACATGGTGGCAGCCCAACTGCGCCATCAGCGCATACTCGCCGGGGGTCTCGACGCCCTCGGCCAAAGTTTCCAGGTTCAGGCGTTCGGCCATCGTCAGTATCGCGCCGACGAGCTGTTGCTGTTCAGGGTCCTTGTCGGCGTTGGTGACAAAGGACCGGTCGATCTTGATGCGGTTCACGTTGAAACGTTTGATCGACGCGAAGGCCGCATGCCCGGTGCCAAAGTCATCCAGATCGATATGGCAGCCCATGGCGGACATCTGCGCCACGTTGCGCGCAATGATATCGTCGGGATGCCGAGCGAACACTGTCTCGAGAACTTCGACAGCCAGCCGCTCCGGGGTCAGGTCGTACTGGTCCAGTTCCCATTTGAGGCGGTCGATCAGCTTGGGGTCGCGCAGTTCCTCCGACGAAAAGTTGATGCCGATTCTGGGCACCACCGCCCCCGCGCGATCCCAATCGCGCATGGCCGAAAAGGCCTGGTGTCGAATGGCCTGGCCAAGCATTCCCATCAGGTTGGCCTGCTCTGCGAAAGGCAGGAAGACCTGCGGGCGCAGTACCCCTTTGGTGGGGTGATTCCAGCGCGCCAGAGCCTCGAAACCGGTTACGTCCCCCGTATCGGTCGAAACCTGTGGCTGGAAACAAGGCTGGATTTCGCCGTTGTCCAGCGCCGCCTCAAGCTCTTTGCGGAGATTGACATGGATCAGAGACCGGCGCCGGGTCTCGGTGGAAAAGGCCCGGATCGTCGACGGCCCGTTGCGCTGCGCTTCGGACAGCGCGGCCTGTGCGGCCTCGATCCAGTCGGATGCCGGTCCATCGGGAACCATTGACTGCAGGCAGAACCCGATCGAGCAGGACAGGTAGACGCTGACGCTGTTGAGCGGAACGGGTTCCTCGACAACGCTCTGAATGCGGCCCGATGCCTGAATGCAAGCCTCGAGCCCGAGCTGCGTGGAGGGGTGCATGCCAATCAGGAACGTATTTCGGGAAATGCGGGTCGCGACGTCCTGACTGCGTATGACCGATAGAACCCGGTCGCCGAATCGCTGTGCGATGAAATCGGCGGCGGCGGAACCGTGCAGGTCCTGAAGGTCGTCGAACTGATCCACGGCGACGACCAGACAGGCGGCATCGCACCCGGTCTCCCGCGCCGCCACGTGCATCTGCTCCAGCCGGGTTCGGAACGCGTCGTTGGAAACCAGGCCCGAGATATGCTGGCCGTTCGGCAAGGTATTGTCAGTCAGGCGCAGGGCGATCAGAAAGGCCAAGGGCAGGCCCAGGGCCGCGACGATCAGCGCGGTTTCTCCACCCAGCCAGAATGCGGCGAGGCTGAGTGCGGGAACGAATGCCAGCCCCTGCGGAATCGAGAGAACGGTCAGCAGCGCTTGCCGGATCTGTCTGAAGAAAGTATGGGTCCGCATCGGGTTTCGGCCCTCGTCCTTGGCGTTGTCGTGCAGGGCGAGGGTAGAAAACCAATCTGAGTCAGAAGTTAACGCAACCGCGGTATTTCGCCCTGATCATCCGGGTTTTTTCGGGGTTTCAGCGAAAGGCCGGCAAAGTCGAAGAGATCAGGGTCTAGCAAGTGGGACGGACGCGCATTGGTCAGCGCACGGAACATCACCTGCCGGCGGCCGGGACTGTTCTTTTCCCATTGGTCCAGAATCTGTTTGACCTGCTGGCGTTGTAGGCCGTCCTGGCTGCCGCACAGGTCGCAGGGAATAATCGGATAGTTCATCGCCTTGGCGAATTTCTCGCAATCGGCCTCGGCCACATGGGCCAGAGGGCGATAAACGAACAGGTCGCCATCCTCGTTCACCAGTTTCGGGGGCATGGTCGCCAGACGGCCGCCGTGGAACAGGTTCATGAAGAAGGTTTCCAGGATGTCATCGCGGTGATGACCCAGCACCACAGCCGAGCACCCTTCCTCGCGCGCGATCCGGTACAGGTTGCCGCGGCGCAAGCGCGAGCACAGCGCGCAATAGGTGCGGCCCTGCGGCACCTTGTCGACCACGATGGAATAGGTGTCCTGGTACTCGATCCGGTGCGGCACGCCCATGCGTTCCAGAAACTCGGGCAGCACGGTGGCCGGAAAGCCCGGCTGCCCCTGATCCAGATTGCAGGCCAGCAGGTCCACGGGCAGCAGGCCGCGCCACTTCAGCTCGTACAGAACGGCCAGCAGGGTATAGCTGTCCTTGCCGCCCGACAGGCAGACCAGCCAGCGCGGCGGCTTGCCATCCTTGTCATGGGCCGACGGGTCAACCATGCCGTATTGCTCGATCGCCTCGCGCGTCTGGCGCACGATGCGTTTGCGCAGCTTCTTGAACTCGGTGGTCGAGGGCGCACCGGCAAACAGCGGATGGATATCGTCGGCTTCGTCGAACATGCGCAGCCCCTACCGCAGATGCGCCGACCGAGCAAGGCCCGCCTAGCCGGACAGCCGGCCCAGCAGGGCGTCGGTGTCCAGCCCCGAGACCGATCCGGGTATGCGCCCGCTTTCGCCCAGAACCCGCGTGGCAATATATCCATCGGCCACCGCACCGGGCGCGTGGCGCAGCAGCAGTGCGGCGGTCAGCAGATGCGCGGTGGCCTCGGCGAACCAGCGGGCCTCGGCCTCGGGGGGCAGGGTGGGCCAACGGTCGCGATGCGCCTTCAGGGCGGCGTCATAGCGGCGGTCGGCTCCGGTTGCCGCGTCCAGTTCGGCATGTACTGTCTGGCCGGCCAGCGGGTCGCGCGCAAGGCTGCGTAGAATGTCCAGGCAGATCACGTTGCCGGACCCCTCCCAGATGCCGTTCAGCGGCGCTTCGCGATAGATCATCGGCATCGGCGTGTCCTCGACATAGCCCATGCCACCCAGCACCTCCATCGCCTCGACCGCAACGACGGGGCAGCGCTTGTTCGACAGGAACTTGGCCAGCGCCACCCCGATCCGGGCAAACGCGCGGTCTTCGGCGGTGTCCCCGTCAAAGGCGCGTGCCACGCGCAGGCCCAGGGTCAGGGCGCCTTCCCAGTCCAGCGCAAGGTCGGCCAGAACGGCACGCATCAGCGGCTGGTCGATCAAGCGGCGCTGAAAGGCGCTGCGGTGGCTAACCCAGTGATGCGCTTCGGACAAGGCCGCACGCATCAGGCCGGCGGGTGCCATCGCGGTGTCGAGCCGGGTGTGATGCACCATCTCGATGATCGTGCGTACGCCGGCCCCCTCGTCCCCCAGTTGATAGGCCAGCGCGTCGTGGAGCTCGACTTCGGACGAGGCGTTGGCGCGGTTGCCCAGCTTGTCCTTGAGGCGCATCAGGTGGATGGCGTTGCGCTCGCCCTCCAGCCAGCGGGGCAGCAGAAAACAGGTCAGCCCGCCCGGAGCCTGCGCCAGCGTGAGGAACCCGTCGGACATCGGGGCCGAGCAGAACCATTTGTGGCCGCGCAGCCGCCAGGCCTCGCCGTCACGGGTGGCAGTGGTGGTATTGCCACGCACGTCCGAGCCGCCCTGTTTCTCGGTCATCGCCATGCCCAAGGTCGCCGAGCGTTTTTCTCCGATCGGGCGGGGGGCTGGGTCATAGGTGTTGGCGGTCAGTTTCGGGCGCCAGATATCGGCCAGTTCGGGGTTGGCGGCCAGCGCCGGCACGGCGGCATAGGTCATGGTCAGCGGGCAGCAATGGCCCGGCTCGACCTGGCTGGCCAGATAGACCATCGCGGCATGAGTGGCGTGACCGCCCGGCGCTCCGTCCCAGGCCAGCGCGGCATAGCCTGCTGATTGGCTCAGCTGCATCATGTGATGATAGGCCGGGTGGAACCGCACCTCGTCCAGGCGGCGGCCGCCCCGGTCGAAGAGGCAGAGTTCGGGCGGGTGCAGGTTGGCGTCGCGCCCGGCGTCGCGCGTTTCGGCCCGGCCCAGAGCGGCCCCGTAGGCGGCCAGCGGGGCCGTCCGCGCCCCGGCGCGCGTGGCACAGTCCCTCAGAACCGGGTCCGAGGCCCACAGGTCAACGTCGCCGCGCTCGGGCGGTTGGTTCGTCACCTCATGCGTGGGCAGAGACTGGCGGGCGTTGGATCTGGACATGGGCGCCTCGGACGGTTGTTG
Source organism: Ruegeria sp. BHSA191 (assembly GCF_059613325.1). Classification (NCBI taxonomy): domain Bacteria; kingdom Pseudomonadati; phylum Pseudomonadota; class Alphaproteobacteria; order Rhodobacterales; family Roseobacteraceae; genus Ruegeria; species Ruegeria sp. BHSA191. Next base: position 43,678 of record NZ_JBXWSH010000017.1, on the reverse strand, counting down.
ATGAAACCGATGTTCAGCGGCGCACCCCCCTTGGGTCAAGCGTGACGGGGTGTCAGATCAGGGCGCGTCGGGTTTGTCGTCGGGCACCGGGTCATAGCCGTCACCCCCCCAGGGGTGGCAGCGCCCGATACGGCGCGCGGCCAGCCAAGCGCCCTTGATCGGACCGTGCTTTTCCAGCGCTTCCAGCGCATAGGCCGAGCAGGTCGGCTGATAGCGGCAGTTGAACCCCACCCAGGGACTGAAGATCAGCCGATAGACCCGGATTGGCAGCGCGAGGATATGGGCAAGAGGGGTCATTTGCGCGGGCTGTGGATCTTGCGCAGGGCCTGGCGCAGATCGTCCAGCAGAGCGCCGAAGGGGCGGGCGGCGGTCACCTCGACCCGACCGATCAAGACGTAATCCCACCCGTCCCGGCCATGGTCCGGAAGAACGGCGCGGGCCGCCTCGCGCAGCCGGCGCTTGGCCCGGTTGCGGGCTACGGCATTGCCGACCTTCTTCGAGCAGGTGAACCCGACACGGATGCCCTCGGCCTCATCTGGTGCGCGCTTGCGGGCTTGCACCATCATGGAAGGCGTGCCCTGTCGGCGCGCCCGTGCGGCCCTGAGGAAATCGCTGCGCTTGCGCAGTACCGACAAGGCAGGCGCGCAAACAGACACCGCCGGGGGCATATCCCCGGGGTGGTCAGTGCCATCCACAGGGGCCTCCGGCGGCGTCATGTTCTAAACCTGAAAGGTCGCGCGGTTTATGCGCTCAGCGACTTGCGGCCGCGGGCACGGCGAGCGTTCAGGATCTTGCGGCCGGCCTTGGTGGCCATGCGCGCGCGGAAACCGTGGCGGCGTTTGCGAACCAGGTTCGAAGGCTGATAGGTGCGTTTCATCGCTCCGTCTCCAATCTTTGGCGGTCGGGTGCGGCGCGGATTCGCCTGCCCGTAGTGTTCGAAGCCCGTCCTCTAATGGGAACCGGCGGGCAAGTCAAACCCCATCGCAACGGTTTTCGTGCCTTTTGCAACAATTCTGCCGGGCGACCAGCTAAAAGTTTCAGAATCAGCCCGTGGATGGCGGATTTCTCACATTGAACCGGTGCGTGTTCAACCCGGCGTGAGGACCCTGTTGCACAGAAGGGCAAGCGCGCATCTTGTGGGGCAGATGAAGCATTCGAACCCGGACGACGAAATGACCGAAACCACCCAGGTGCCGCGCAGTGGGCTGGCGCGACATATTCCCCTGATCGTGATCCTGACGGTTGCCGTCGTCGGGTTCTTTGCGCTGGGCGACTACCTGACTTTTGAAACCCTGCGCGACAATCGCGAGGCGCTGTTGGCCTGGCGTGATGCCAACTACTGGTCGTTGGCGGGGGTTTTCATCCTGGTCTATGTCCTGATCGTCACCTTTTCTTTGCCCGGTGCGGCCGTGGCCTCGATGACGGGCGGGTTCCTGTTCGGGCTGTTCGCGGGCACCGTGTTCAACGTATTTGCCGCAACCTTGGGTGCCTCGGCGATCTTTCTGGCGGCCCGCTGGGGTTTGGGCGAGGCGTTGACGGCGCGGCTGGAGGCCTCGGAAGGCACCGTCAGGCGAATCAAGGACGGGTTGCGCGAGAACGAGATCCCGGTGCTGTTCCTGATGCGGCTGGTGCCGGTGGTGCCGTTTTTCGTTGCCAATCTGATCCCGGCGCTGGTGGGGGTGAGGTTCCGGAACTTTCTGCTGACCACGGCGCTGGGCATCATTCCGGGCGGCATCGTCTATACTTGGATCGGCGTCGGCCTGGGCGGCGTGTTCGACCGGGGCGAGACGCCAGACCTGTCGCTGCTGACCGAGCCCTTCGTGATCGGCCCGATCCTGGGGCTGTGCGCGCTGGCGGCTCTGCCGATTTTCCTCAAAACCATTCGCGGCCGAAGGGGCCTTTGATCCATGCAAAACCTCAAGACCGACATCCTGGTGATCGGGGCCGGGTCGGGCGGCCTGTCGGTGGCCGCTGGGGCCAGCCAGATGGGCGCCGACGTGATCCTGCTGGAAGGGCACAAGATGGGTGGCGACTGCCTGAATTATGGCTGCGTCCCGTCCAAGGCCCTGCTGGCCAGCGCCAAGCTGGCCCATGCGCAGAGCCATACCGCGCCGTTCGGCGTTGCCGACCACGCGCCGCAAGTGGACTATGCCGCGGCCAATGACCATGTCCGGGACGTGATCGCGCAGATCGAACCTATGGACAGCCAGGAACGGTTCGAGGAATTCGGCGTGCGCGTCATTCGTGACTGGGGGAGCTTTCTGTCGCCCACGCAGGTTCAGGCCGGCCATTTCGTCATCACTCCCCGTCGCGTGGTGCTGGCCACGGGCTCGTCGCCGCTGGTGCCGCCGATCCCGGGGCTGGATGAGGTGCCGTATGAGACCAACGAGACCATCTTCGACCTGCGCGACAAGCCCGACCACCTACTGATCATCGGCGGGGGACCTATCGGCATGGAAATGGCGCAGGCGCATGCCCGGCTGGGCTGCAAGGTGACGGTGATCGAAGGCGCGCGGGCGCTGGGCAATGATGACCCCGAGGCGGCCGCAGTGGTATTGGAGGCTCTGCGCGCCGAAGGGGTCGAAATTCTGGAACACGCGATGGTGGCCCGGGTGCGCGGGAAGGCCGGCGCGGTCGAGGTCGTCACCGAGGATGGCGCGGTCCACGCGGGCTCACACCTGCTGCTGGCGGTGGGACGCAAGGCCAACATCGACCGCCTGAACCTGCAGGCTGCCGGCATCGACCAGACGCGCACGGGCATCAAGGTGGATGACAGCCTGCGCACCACCAACCGCAGGGTCTACGCGATCGGCGACGTCGCGGGCGGGCTGCAGTTCACCCATGTGGCGGGGTATCATGCCGGGGTCATCATCCGGTCGGCTCTGTTCGGGCTGCCGTCCAAGGCCAGGACGTCGCATATCCCCTGGGCGACCTATACCAACCCCGAACTGGCTCAGGTTGGTCTGACCGAGGCGCAGGCGCGCGACCGCCACGGCGACAAGGTCGAGATCGCCCGGTTCGACTATGCCCACAACGATCGTGCCGTGGCCGAACGCAAAACGACCGGGTTCATCAAGGTCATGGTCGTCAAGGGGCGCCCGGTGGGGGCCACAATCGTGGGGCATCAGGCGGGCGAATTGATCAACTTGTGGTCTCTGGCGCTGGCCAATAACCTGAAGATGAGCCAGATCGCGGCGATGGTGTCGCCCTATCCCACGATCGGAGAGCTTAACAAACGGGTGGCGGGCGCCTATTTCTCGCCAAGACTGTTTGAAAATCAGATGGTTGAACGGGTGGTCAGGCTGGTCCAGCGTTGGCTCCCCTGATCGGGAAAGGAGCGCCACTTGAACTCGCTGTCGGGTCGTTTCCTGATCTTGACGACGGTCTTCGTGATGTTGGCCGAGGTGCTGATCTTCGTGCCGTCGATCGCGCGCTTCCGCGAGGATTTCCTTCTGAACCGGCTAGAACGCGCCCAGATCGCCTCGCTGGCGCTGCTGGCCGACGACATGCTGGCCGAAGAGCTAGAGGCCGAGCTTCTAGCCAATGCCGGGGTCTACAACGTGGTGCTGCGCCGGGACGAGGTGCGCCAGCTGATGCTGTCCTCGCCCATTCCCGGCGACGTGTCCAAGACCTTTGATCTGCGCGAGGCGGGGCCGTGGGTTCTGATCCGCGATGCGATGCTGCGGCTGTTCACCCCCGAAAACGAGATCATCCGCGTGATCGGCCAGCCGGTCCGAGACGCCGGCCTGCTGATCGAGGTCACGATGGATACGGCGCCCCTGCGGATGGCGATGATCGATTACGGTCTGCGTATCCTCGGCCTGTCCTTCGTCATCTCGATCATCACCGCGTTTTTCCTGTTTCTGGCTGTGCGGGTGGTCCTTGTTCGCCCGATCAAGGGCGTGGTGGGCTACATGCAGCGCTATGCGCGTGCGCCCGAAGACGCGCGCGGGATCATTTCGCCCCAGTCAAAGGTGACCGAACTGCGCGAGGCCGAGGAAGCCCTGCAGATGTTGCAGACCGACCTGACCCAGGCCCTGAAACAGCGCGAGAGGCTTGCGCAACTTGGTGGTGCGGTGGCCAAGGTCAGCCACGATCTTCGCAACATCCTGACCTCGGCCCAGCTGTTTACCGACCGGCTCGAGTCCAGCGAAGACCCGTTGGTGCGTCGCATGGCGCCCAAGCTGGTCAACTCGATCACCCGCGCCGTTTCCTTGTGTGAAAGCACGCTGGCCTTCGGCCGCGCCGAAGAGCCGGCGCCGACGCTGACCATGGTGCGCCTGCGCAACGTGGCGGCGGATGTGGTCGGCAGCGAGGCGCTGGCCGTAGACGACGCGCGTATCGAGATTCGTAACGAAGTTCCCGAAGACATGGTCATTCGCGCCGACCCCGAACAGATGTTCCGGGTTCTGATGAACCTCGTACGCAACGCCCGACAGGCGCTGGTGGCGTCGGGGCAGCCGGGCCGGATCACCGTGTCCGCGCGCGAGGACGACGACGCCTGGCTCATCGACATCGAAGACACCGGTCCGGGACTGCCGCCCCGCGCGCAGGAGAATCTGTTCACGCCATTTCAGGGCGGCGTGCGCAAAGGCGGGTCAGGGCTGGGGCTGGCGATTTCGCAGGAATTGGTGCGCGGACATGGCGGCGAACTGGTGCTGAGCCGCACCGGACCCGATGGCACGGCCTTTGAAATAAGGCTTCCGCGCGGCGATGCGGGTTTTTGAAATATTTTTGAAGAATCGGGTTGCACGTCTCGGGCGGCGGGTCTAAATAGCGCCTCACCAACGCGGACCGATAGCTCAGCTGGATAGAGTACTTGACTACGAATCAAGGGGTCGGGGGTTCGAATCCTCCTCGGTCCGCCACTTGGTAATTCTCCCTGATTTCGACGAGATACACTAAGTCGCCTGAGACTGTGTGTTTTATGACTATAGTCGTGCTTCTGGGTTTTGTTGGATTTTATCCAGTCATACTCGTATACTTCCATTGAGTGGTATATTTTGTGGTATTTTCATGTCTGCGCTCAGCGGGAAGCTGACAAAGAAGCTGGTAGAGAATCTGGGCCCGGGCCGGCATGGCGACGGTTCTGGCTTGTACCTTGTTGTTGATCCATCAGGTGCACGGCGTTGGATCGTACGCGTAACGGTCAAAGGACAGAAGAATCGCAAGGGCGCTCCGCTGAGAACGGACTTCGGTTTGGGCGGCGCCGACGTCGTCACATTGAACCAGGCCCGAGAAAGAGCGCTCGAATACAGGCGAATGGCGAAAGCTGGGTTGAACCCTCGTTTTAATGCCCAGCGTGAAATTCCTACTTTCGAAGAACTCAGCCGTCAGGTTCACATCGACCGGTTGCCGACGTGGAAGAATGCCAAACACGGTCAGCAGTGGCTCAACACTTTGCGCGACTATGCGTTCCCCAAGATCGGACGAATGCCTGTGGATAGCGTCGATCAGCCCGAAGTGCTGATGTGCCTATCGCCCATCTGGAATGAGAAACACGAAACCGCAAAGCGGCTGTCGCAGCGGATTAAAACGGTGCTCGACGTGGCAAAGTCCAAGGGCTTCCGCTCGGGCGAGAACCCGGTGACCGCGATCCGCGAAGGCAAGGTGCTGCCCACCGTCAAAGCCAAGGTCCAGCACCACGACGCAATGCCTTGGCAAGAGGTGCCCGCGTTCTATGCCGAGTTGCAGACCCGCTCGGCCATGGCCGCCAAAGCGCTGCAGTTCACCATTCTGACCGCCTGTCGGACTTCAGAGGTCCTAGAGATGAAATGGCCGGAGGTCGATGTCGACGCACGTCTGTGGACCATACCAGCGGAGCGCATGAAGGGCGGGCAGGTCCATCGTGTCCCCCTCACCAACGAAATGCTGGCCATTCTGGAACCGCTGCGCGCGTTGGCCTCTGACTATGTGTTCGAGGGGCAAAAGCGGCATCAGCCCCTGTCAAACATGTCAATGCTAATGTTGCTGCGCCGGATGCGGCAGGATGGCGTTACTGTGCATGGCTTCCGCAGTTCGTTTCGGGATTGGGCGGCGGAGGCTGCAAACGCACCGCGCGAGCTGGCAGAGGCGGCCTTGGCTCATCAGATCGGGTCGGATGTGGAGCGGGCCTATGCACGGTCGGATTTGTTGGAAAGGCGGCGCGAATTGATTGAGCGCTGGTGCAGGTTCATTTGCTAACGACATGATCGGAGGAAACGAGTTTATTGGAACGTTTTTCGGAAGAAGAAATTGAACGGTTAAACAGAGTTCTTTCCTATGAACTAAACCCATTCGTTCATGGCGAGGGCAAAAAGAAACCAGTTCCAATTGGCAGGAAATCGAAGGACTGGTTATTCGAAACTCGAATGAATTTACCTTCCGATGCGAATGCCGAGCTCGACCGGATTGGTTTTGACGAGCTGCCAGATCAAGTTCGTATCCAAATTTTGAACGAGATTTTGGAAGAAAGACAGGTTAGTTCAGCGCCCAAATGGTGGGAGATGAATTTCTTTCAGTTTTCCATAGATGACCTCTGGGATTTTTTCGTGGAGCAATGTCGAAAAAACTATGAAATCGACCACATGAGAGAGTATTTTGACTTTCTCATTGCATCGCTAGATGAGTTGGAAGAGGCTCGGCATATCCTTCGAGTTAGTAAACTAAACAAAACCAAATACTCCCAAGAGCAGATAGATGCCGCGCTCGCAGTTTTTGATAGAAGCTACCCTCTTGACTTCAGCGACTACGAAGAAGTTCCACAGCGTTCGAGGAGTCCGCTAGACAAACTAAGAGAAGCGTTGGCATTCGAGCTCAAGAAGCTCGATTCAGTATTCAGCAAGCGCTGGTTTGAGTTCAAAATACTAGACGAGTTAGCGGGGTTTAAAAGTTACGTTCATGATGGTTCAAGGGATAGCGAGCTGAGCAAAACCTTAGCTGGGCAATTGCGACACTATATGTACGGCGAACTCATGGCATTGGGTCGGATGGTTGAACATTACCGCTGGAAGTTCAGCTACGAGGATGCAGCAATAGCAGGAATGCAGTCGGCCAATATTCGAAAAAGGGCAGGTGACGCAGGTGCGCGTGCGTCCCGGGAACGCAGGTTGGCCAACCTGGAAGTGCTGTTGCAAGAGATCGAGAAACTGGGAAGTGCCGCTGGTCTCATTAGCGAAGATCGCATTGTGGCCGAGGCTTTTGAACGTGCGCGCAAACAAAACCCTCAAATGCCTCAGTCCAATAAAACGGCGGAAAACTACCTCACTACTCTGAGATCTGAAGAGCCTTTCAAATCAAGGTACGAAGCGGTGTTCAGGAAAAACGCTTAAGCATTTTCTCACTTCGGGAAGACGCTTAAGCGCTGGAAAAAGTCTGGTGACACTTCGGCAAAGCTGCCCATAATCGGGAGCCATCGCAACTGATCCAAGAGGATTCTAACGATGGCAAACGTCTTCAATGACGATCGGGTCTATTTCCCAGGAGACCCTGAAATGCAATTGCTGGGAAACCGCGAGAAGCTCGCTCAATGGCGCCACCGCATGTGTGGTCCGGCTTTTATCCGCATCGGTCGGCGGATCGCCTATCACGGCGCCGATCTGAACGCCTGGCTGGCGGCGCAGCGCACCGATCCCAACAACGAGGCTGCATAATGAAAAACCCCAACTCCAAGCGCGGAGATGGGGCTTTTCCAGTGACATCGACTGCCACCCTAGCAAATACAGTTGATGCCACAGGATGCCCCGCGCCGACAAGTCAAAACGAGCGCCGGTACTACTGGTCGCCCCTGAGCCACTCGGTCGAACGGGTGATCGTACGGAAAGGACGGATCGAGCATGGCTGATATGTCCTTTTCCAAATCGACCAATGCCAGTCACGCAAGAGGGGCCGAAACAGGCCCTCTTCCACAAATTGATCATCGGGAAACCGCCGAGAACTATAGCGGCGAGCTTTTTCGCGTCAGCATTTACCGAGTTGCCGTATGCCGAGATGGCGTCCAATGGCTGTTTCAGCGTCAAAGACCCCATTTTCCGGCCGGGGGAGCGGCCTGGGACACGCTCGGCTACTGTGTGTCCAAATCCGGCCTAACTAGGCTCGTCCGGGCACATGTCGGCTGTGACATACCCGAACTGGATGCTTTGCCCGAGCATTTCCCGCGGAGGTCTCGCGATGAGTAGGCGGAGATCTCCGGCGGGTAAACGATCAGATGAGGGTCAATACGTCCCTCTGCCCTACGCAATGATCAAGTCCCCGGCGTGGCGGGCTCTGTCCGGACCTGCGGTGAAGCTCTGGCTGGAGCTTCACACCCGCTTCAATGGCGGCAACAACGGCAAGGTGTTTCTGTCGATGAACGAGGCGGCAGAAACCTTGGGGTTGGGCAAGGCCACCGTTCAACGCGCTTTCGAGGATCTGCAGGACAAAGGCTTCCTTGTGCTGGAGCAGGAAGGCAACTGGTATCATCGGCGAGCGCATGAATGGCGGTTGACGACCAAGGCGACGCAGGCCCGGTCCGGCAAGAAAGCCGCCACAAACGACTGGCGCTTTTGGCAGCCCGAAAAAACAAAACGCGGTTCTGGGACGGACCCGTCACCATCCTCTGTGGTTCCGTTTGAGAACCCAAAGACCTCCCATGGTTCCAAATCAGAACCCGTCAGGCCGGTATCTATCAGGTCCCTCGGTTCCGAAACGGAACACTAATACTAACCACTCCCTGCTATGCGAGGCGGAAATGACCAAGGCACCGAAAGACGAAGGCAACGATCTGCAGACAAAGAACTCCGAGCTTACCGAAGCGGAGACCATTGCTGTTGCCGATTTGAGGGACCGGAAGAGATCACGCGTCCGGGCACCGGACATCAAGTTGGACTTCGATGAAGATACACGCCGGCTCACGGTTGGGCACAAAGGAAAAGATCCGACGGCGGCCTCTGCTTTGGCAATGCATGAGCTTGGCACAGCAGACTACCGGTTCTTCGAAGGCGTCATGGATCAAGTCGCGACTCTTGGGCAACAGGACAGCTCTGTCTCCGAGACGGCATCGAACTTTGTGATGTCGGTTGTCGCTGGGGTTAAGCCGCAAGACGAGATCGAAGCCATGCTTGCGATCCAGATGGGCGCGATCCATCAGGCCACGATGATGATGGCACGGCGCCTGAACCATGTAAGAACTCTCCCGCAGCAAGATTCTGCGGAACGAGCGCTCAACAAACTTGCGCGGACCTTCACCAGCCAGGTTGAAACCCTGAAACGATATCGATCCAAGGCAGATCAAACCGTCCGGGTCGAACGCGTGGAAGTCAATGAAGGTGGGCAGGCAATCGTTGGCAACGTCCAAAACAGGGGGCGGGGTGAATGAAAAAAAACAACGACAACCTCATAAGCCCCACCAAACGGCTCAATGATGCGCCCAGATGCACCGCTACGGCGAAATCCACTGGCAAGCGGTGCCGCGCACCCGCCGTTCAAGGCTGGAGTGTCTGTCGCATGCATGGGGCTAGAGGTGGGCACGTTGCTGGGCCAAGCCATCCGTCCTGGAGGCACGGAGAAAGATCGAGTGAATCCGAGCGCGCGCGAAAGGCCATCTCTGAATTGATCCGAACAAACAAGACGCTGCAGAAGCTGATCCATTGATTGGGCAGGGGCTGGTAACCGACACAAAGTAGTCATTCGACAGAACTAGTCGGATGTCTGCACCGAGCCCTTTCCGGAACTGACCCAGCCGAAGCCCTCGCAAATACAGCATAAACGCATCCGGTCCTGACCACTGCGGCGCAGAAGGAAGAGCTGCCATTCGTGACCGGTGCGGCGAGATCTCAGCCCCCATTGTCCGGGTTGCGGACGAACCCGACATTACATTCTTTCATCCACATTTTTGGCGGAAGCAGATAAACAGACCTTAGTTCGATTTAGGGAGTGCTCTGCATGCGTTATTTTATTGCCACCGCTTTACTGTTGTGGTCCGTCGCTCAGGCCCATGCGCAAACGTATGATCTCGTCATCGAGGGCGCGCGCGTTGTCGATCCCGAGACAGCGCTCGATCAGGTCAGAAATATTGGCATCACCGGCGATGAAATTTCGATTGTGACACCAGAGCCGATTACCGGCGCTTCGGTGATCGATGCAACGGGCCTCATCGCAGCGCCGGGTTTCATAGACCTGCATGCACATGGGCAAGACCGGTACAGCGAGAAAGTCTCGATTTTCGACGGCCGCACAACACAAATGGACCTCGAAGCGGGGGCGTTGCCGGTGTCTGACTACTTCGCCGCAAAGGCAGGTGTGTCCCTGTCCAACTACGGTGTTTCGGTGTCCCATGCCGCGGCACGCCTGATGGTGATGGACGGTATCGATGCTGAGGGCAGCCCGATGATGACCCACGCACTCCAGAAAGCAGGCGCGACGGGGAACTTGTGGGCCGTTCAACGGGCCAGCGACGCGCAACTGGACCAGATTGACGATCTGGTGAGACAGGGCGTGGAAGAAGGGGGGATCGGCATCGGCGTGATGGTGGGGTACTACCCGAATGCACAAAGCGAGGGTGTCACCCGCATGGCACAACTTGCCGCTGCGGAGGGCAGCTTCCTCACGACGCATCCCAGATATCTGAGCATCATCTCGCCTAGCGGCGTGCTTGGTCAGGAAGAGTTTGTGGCACTCGGCATGGCCTATGACGTGCCGATTTTGCTGCACCATGTTCCCACAAATGCATTGTCCGCTACAGAGCAGGCACTGGACATCATCGAAGCGGCCAACCGGAACGGCGGCAATATTCTCGGAGAGGCGTTTCCTTATGTAAGAGGATCGAGCTTCATCGCGGCGGAAATACTCGCCGAAGGCTGGCAGGAACGCACAGGTATGGATTACGACGATCTGATCTGGGTCGAGACCGGCGAAACGCTGACAGAAGAGACTTTTGAGAAGTATCGCCGAGAACGGCCCGATGGGTTCTTTCTGATGGAGCACATCATGCAAAAGGACATGCTGGCTGCAGTGCTTCACCCTGATATCATCATCGCAAGCGACGGCATGCCACTGGTCGATGACGCCGGAGCATCTCTACCTTTTGCAGCCCCTTTCGGCGTCGGGAATGGCCATCCGCGCAGCGCTGGGACTTTCGGTGCTTATTTGCGGATAGCAATTGACGATGGCCGTCTCACGATGCCGCAAATCATCGCCAAGACCGGCTTCATACAAGCGAAGTTTCTGGAGCCATTCGCCCCGGAGATGAGCAGACGCGGGCGACTGCAAGCCGGTGCATTTGCCGATATCACGATCTTCGACCCGGACACCGTCAAGGGCGTTGCAGGCTACACACCCGGAACCAACAGCCTGCCATCCGAAGGGTTTGTGCATGTCATCGTCAACGGGCAACCTGTCGTGACTGGTGGACAACTTGTCGAGGATGTTTTTCCGGGCGTTGCCATCAGAGCGAGCCGATAGCAGTCCGCCGGACCCGAGAATGCCGATCAATAATTTCTGGCCAAGAGACTTCCGGAACGGACTTCCGCCTTGGGCTCGAAGCGGACTACGCGCCGCAGAAATGCTGGTCGAGCCTTTGGTTCCCAAAGCGGTCCTTGGTCGAGAGACAGTAGATTGTCGACGTCGGCGCGGTGCTGACGCCAGGAGCGGGAGGGCCGGATGGAGACCCCATCATGTCCAGAATCCAGCTCCCGGCAACGCGACCCGTACGCCCGGCATGGAACAAGGGCCGACTTATCGGCCAGAAGCGACCGCTCCTGCCCAAGCAGGTTTGGGCCATTCGAGCCAGGCTTGAACTTGCCAATAACCTACGGGACCTGGCGCTGTTCAACCTTGCAATCGACAGCAAGCTCCGCGGGTGTGACCTCGTTCGTCTGCGCGTCAGTGACCTCGTCGTTGGCGGCTCAGTCCGAGACCGCGTGTCGGTCATACAGAGTAAGACGGGCAGGCCCGTTCAGTTCGAAGTCTCCGGGAATACGCGAAGCTCGGTTCTTGAATGGGTCATGTCGCCCCCGATGATCGGTTGCGGCGTCCTGTTTCCGAGCAGGTTCCACGGCTCGCCCCATCTCTCCACTCGACAGTACACCCGTCTTGTGAGGGACTGGGTGTCTGCGATCGGTCTCGATCCAAATGCCCATGGGACGCATTCCCTGCGGAGGACAAAGGCCGCGTTGATCTACCGGAAGACAGGCAACTTGCGCGCGGTCCAGCTTCTGCTCGGTCACACCAAGGTGGACAGCACGGTCAGGTACCTCGGCGTCGAACTCGACGACGCGCTGAGCATCGCAGAGAAGATCGAAATCTGAGAAAGTGGCGGGCGGCAGCGGTCGTCCGCCATTTCAAACCGGACTGCGATCACCTCTAGCGGGAGCGGCGGCTCCGAGCCCGAAGCCGACAAAGAGCGGTGGAAAAGGGGTACCCCGCTACTACGCGTCGTCGCCTTCGATAACGCGCATATCACGCAAAACGCCCAGGCGAGGTAGGATGGCCTGATACGTTGGGTCCTCGTAGGCAGCTATTGCTGCATCCGTGCTTTCGAACTCGATGATTATGGCGCGTTCATACTGACCGGCCTCGAATGTCTTTACAGGCATACCTCTGGCGATAAATCGCCCGCCCAAGGCCTCGATTGCTCGCCTCGCGTCGGCTGCATAGGACGCGAGATTTTTCTCGGTCGGCGGGGTTCTGTAGCAAACTACCAAGTATCCTTTGGGCAAGTTTCATCCTTTCAGCGTGTGGTTTCGCTGATTTTTCCTACACAGGTGAACTTGCGATCGCAATCGGCAGATCCGTCCCGCATGTGAGACATCAATCAGCCGCGCGGCAAACGACCGGTTCGGATCTGCTCTATCCATGCTTGCTCGAACGACCGCTTTCGGGAGATCGAGCTGCGCCGCAGCGACGAAAAAGATGATAGGCAGTAATCTGGGTGACTGGCCATGCCGCGGGCGCATCGGTCCGGATTGTCCCGCACACCAGTCATCTGATAAAAAGCCTCAGATGACTGAGACGAGCCCAAAGCGGACTGAAATGTGCTCGCCAAAATGAATTGCGGCGATAGACATACTCTTGAGCGGTCTAACCCATCACTAAATGCATTCACCGCCATCGATAACCAGGGCTTGCCCCGTCATAAAAGCGGATTCATCTGAAGCTAAATAGACAATCCCATGGCCAATCTCTTCAACTGTCGCCCATCGACTCATGGGGATCGCCTGCTCGATGTAGCTTTCCAGTTTGGCACGGCCTCCCATCTGCTTTTCGAAGCCTGCATTGAAAGGGGTGTCTACAAATCCTGGACATAGGGCATTGAAACGGATTGCATGGACAGCGTAGTCGGCTGCCATCTGCCGAACCATCGCAACAGCAGCGTGCTTTGTAGTCGCATAGGCGATCATACCCCGGTCATATTGAACCCCAGAATTGGAGGCCGTGACGATCACGCTGCCTCCACCTTGTGATTTCATATGGGCGACGGCTGCACGCGCGGCAATGAAGTGAGCGCGGACATTCAATGCCCAAGAAGCATCCATTCCATCTGGTTCCACTTCTTCCAGCGTTCCTTCGATCTGCAACCCAGCGTGAGAGTGCAACACGTCAAGCCGACCGAAGTTTTTAACTGCTTCGTCTATGGTTCTGGTAAGGGCATCGTCATCGGTCACATCAAGCTGTATGGCAGATGCTTGATTTCCCCGCGCTACGATCGCGGCCACAGTGGCTTCAGCAAGTGTTGCATCGCGATCGGTTACCACAACATGCGCACCCTCTTGTGCCATTGCCATTGAACCCGCCCGACCAATTCCTGATCCCGCGCCCGTCACGAGCGCGACCTTACCTGCAAGCCGCATGTCACTTGGCTCCTTTATTTAATTATTCGATTTTGAGGCGCCTCGGCGCAAAAGCAGCTGCGCTGCTACGAGCAACAAGAGCGACGCGCCCATAACCATAGTGCCGATGGCATTGATCTCGGGTGTTACGCCGCGCCGGATGGATGAGAATATGTAGATTGGCAGGGTTGTTTCTGAGCCAGCTACGAAGAACGCGATGATGAAATCATCAAATGAGAAAGTGAAGCTGAGCAGGAAGCCTGCCAAAATTGCCGGTGCTATCAACGGCAGGGTCACCTGTCGAAAGGTGCCCCAGGGCGTCGCAAAGAGGTCAGCCGAAGCTTCCATGAGCGCGCGGTCCATACCCGATAGCCTTGCACGTACGATGATTATGACCAGCGCCATTGTGAACATGGTGTGGGCGGCGACAAGCGTGGGCATCCCCATGGAAAGTTGCGGGGGATTTGCTCCATCGGGCCATAGGCTTGCAAGAAGCGGGTTTAGCCAGCCGAATACGGTGACCAGGGCAATGAGTGTCGCGATGCCGATGACGATACCGGGTATCATTATCGCAATATAAATCATCGCATCAAACAAAGTTCGGAGCCATCCCTTAACCCCTTGTAAAGCGATGGCCGCCATGGTTCCGAGAGTGGATGCGAGGCAAGCAGTTATTAATGCCGCAAGCAGACTGGTCTCGAGCGCGTCCATTACAAATGGGTTGTTCAGCGCTCTACCATACCATTGGGTCGAGAACCCCATGAACTGGCTTGCGTGTCGTCCGGCATTAAAGCTGAAAAGCGCGATGATGCCGATTGGAATATAGAGAAAAAGGTAGACGCAAATCGCGTATAAGCGCATCGGACCCTCACATCAGCGAGACATCTTCGCGCTGGCCACCCAGGCGCGAGATGAATTTCATGTAAATTGAGACAGTGACAAGCATTACGACAACCAGAGTCATTGCGACCGCCGATCCGTACGCCCAGTTCCGAGACTGCAGGAACAGGTCCACCAGCGCATTTCCGACGAAAAAGACCTTTCCGCCGCCCAAGATCGCTGGGATCAGAAACTCGCCCATCAGCAAGATGAAGACCAGCATGCAGCCAGTTGCGATACCAGGTACCGACAAAGGAAGTGTCACCTGACGGAACGTACGCCATGGGGTAGAGCCGAGATCAGCCGATGCTTCCAGAAGGCGTTTATCCAGTTTGTCTAAGCTTACAAAAATCGGGAAAACCATCAGAGGTAGATACCCATAGACAATCCCGACAAGCACAGCGAACGGCGTATTTATCAGGCGGATATCATCGATGCCGATCGACTCCAGTAAAGCGGGCAAGCCACGCCCCCCAAGGATGAAAATCCAAGCGTATGACCGGATCAGGATCGATGTCCAGAACGGCACGATCACTAGGATCAACAGCGAAGTTCTCCACTTTGGTGAACAACGCACTGCAAGAAAGTAGGCGAGCGGGTAGGCAATTACCAACGCAGCGATAGTCCCCAGAGGTGCAAGGATCAAAGTGTTCTTAAACGCCGTCCATCGCGCAGGAAGGTTGGCATATTGTTCCAACGTGAACGCTGGAACGTAGCCTCCGGCGGCACCCCGTTCGCCAAAGGAAAAGACGAAGACGACCAGCAGAGGAAGGGCTAGCATTACCAAAAGCCATATTCCTGCTGGAGCCAGCAACAGTGCTTTTCTGCCTCGTTCGGTCATTTTGTCCTCGTCTTTTCCGATATTGGCGGCCTTGCCGCTTAGGCCGACTTGAAGCGGGCGAGCAACTCGGCACGGTTTGGATCGGTTAGTGTAGCCGCCGCGCCGAACTCGAGTGCATTCAGAAGGTCAGCTGCCGGATAAAGGATCGGATCTTCCAGTAGTTCCTTCGGCAGCAACGCATTGGTGCGAGCATCAGCCGATGGATAGCCGTGGGCGAGGACTTCTTTCGCATTAACTTCCGGGTTCAGCAGGAAGTCGATCAAGGCATAAGCGGCATCCATATGGGGTGCGCCCTTAGGAATAGCGTAGTAGTCGGACCAGAGTTCACCGCCCTCAGTTCCCAGAACGTAGGCGATTTCAGGCATGTCGACATTCATCTGCTTGCCGTCACCTGTCCAGCACATCGTCATCCAGGCGTCACCGTTACGCATCGGTGGCTGATAATCCGACGAGATTGCAAACAGATGCGGTTTGGCATCCAGTAACAATTTCTCGGCATCCGCCAGTTCCTTCTCATCGACCGAGTTGAAGGAGTAGCCGAAGTATTTCAGGGCATTACCGATGGTGGTGAGTTGGTAATCATGCACCATTGTCCGGCCTGAGTAACCTTCCATAGTAAGGTCCCAGAACTCTTTCCATGTGGTTGGAGTCGGAGCGCCGTCAAGCTTGCTGGTGTTCACTGCAAAGCCAGTCGTGCCCCAGTTTTTTGGGACCGCGTAAAGCTGGCCATCGACAGAACCGGCATCGGAAAAGCGCTGTTCGAATGAACCTGCGTCGTAGTTTGGCAGTTTGGACGTATCGAGCGGGATGATCAGATCTTCACCCACATACGTAGTGATCGTGTAGTTGGTTGGAACGAAAACGTCCCAGCCAGACCCTCCAGCCTGTAGTTTTGCCAACATCTCTTCATTCGAGCCAAAAACATTGACCTGAACATGGGCGCCAGTGGCTTCCGTGAAGGCTTCGAAGTTCATCTCGTCATGGTAGTTCGGCCATGTGGCGAGGATCACTCGGTCGCCAATGTCCCCGGCAGCAAATGCCGGGCGTGGACGCAACCCAGGAATGGCCGTGCCCAGAACGGCCGTTGCCATCCCAAGACCTGTCACGCCTAAGAAATGTCGCCGTGTAACCGAACCCTTTTGGTACCGGCGAAGCTCTTCCATGAACTTTTGCTTGGAAATAGTCCCATTATCCTTGGTCATTGTGAACCTCTCTGTTGCTGGATTGCGGGATTTGTTATTTTTCCAGGATCAGCAGTGCGCCTTCGCCCCATGAAACAAAGGCCTGCTCTCCTGCATTGAACGTCCCCTCGTTCAATTCCGCTTGCCTTGGCACAAGTACATGGAAATCACCCAGTGCTTCGTTGCGCGCAAGGTATTCTGTGTGCTCCCCAAGGAAGATCCGATTTTGAATGGTAACTGGCAGAGCGATTTCAGCTGTGGGTAGCGCGCGGGTCAGCGTGATCTGTTCAGGACGGATACTAACGCACACTTCCTGCCCTGCATCTATTGGAATCTCCGGAGTTCCGTGCACCTTTTGGCCACTCGCTAAACGCACAGTGATTTGGTCGGCTGCTGAGTCAGTCACAGTTGCATCAAAGAAATTTGAGGTGCCTACAAATCCAGCCACGTAGCGGCTGCGGGGCATGTCATAGAGTTCGCGTGGGCTGCCAACCTGCACAATACTGCCGCCTTCCATCACACAAATTCGGTCGGACATTGAAAGCGCTTCTTCTTGGTCGTGCGTGACGAGGACAAAAGTTATCCCTAGTTGTCGTTGCAGGTTCTGCAGTTCAAACTGCATTTCTTTTCGAAGCTTTCGATCCAGAGCAGCCATTGGTTCATCAAGCAGCAAAAGCTTGGGCTCGTTTACGATCGCACGCGCCAAAGCGACGCGTTGCTGCTGACCACCAGACATCTCCCAGATGCGACGTGGGCCAAACCCACCAAGACGGACAGTTTCCAGCGCTTGCTCAACCTTTGTCGCGATTGTTTGTTTGTCTACGCGTGGTAGTTGTTGGCGCAGGCCGTACGCGATGTTGTCGAACACGCTTAGGTGAGGAAAAAGAGCATAGTGCTGAAACACCATGTTGACTGGGCGATGGTGCGCATCCAAGTCGTTGACGACTTCTCCATCGAGCAACACCTGACCTTCGGTTGGCTTCTCGAAACCTGCCAACATTCTAAG
Source organism: Ruegeria sp. BHSA191 (assembly GCF_059613325.1). Lineage (NCBI taxonomy): Bacteria > Pseudomonadati > Pseudomonadota > Alphaproteobacteria > Rhodobacterales > Roseobacteraceae > Ruegeria > Ruegeria sp. BHSA191. The sequence continues at coordinate 25,987 of NZ_JBXWSH010000017.1, read as the reverse complement.
CGCAGTGGTTTTGCCGCAACCAGATGGGCCTAAGAACGACAGAAACTCTCCTTTCCCAATGGAAAGATTCAGGTCTTTGGCGGCGACCACATTCCCGAAGGTCTTGGTCACTCCTCGGAGTTCCGCAATCGTCTGCATGGTGACGCTCATGTCAAAGCTCATATACTGCCGTTTTCCTTTTGCTTGATTTTTTGGCATTTGTTGGCATACCACTCAAACAAGGAAAAAGTAACAATAACTCGGAATAACTGTATATACCACAATTGGGGTATAGAGGTGCTTTTCGAAAATCTGGAGCGGCGTGTGTACGATTGGATGGAAGAGGCCGGCAGGGTTGTGGAGAAGATCGGAACGCCAGAATTTCCATGTGCTTTGGCAGATGGCTTACGGCAGGTCGCACCATTTGATTTTACGGTGGTGTTTGGCCATGTTGGAACCGAAGCACCAATAGACCTTCACGACGATTTCCCCAAAAGCAAACGGCGTATTTTTGTTGAGGATTACCAAGCCGGGCCCTACGTACTTGATCCATTTTTTTTGGCCGCGACAAAACCAATAACACCGGGTCTGTACCGCATGCGCGATATCGCACCGGACAGGTTCTATCAGGGCGAATACTATCGCAGCTATTACAAAAGGACTGGGTTAGCAGAGGAGATTGGCTACTTTATCGATATCCCAGGCGCTGGGATGGTTGTGGTCTCGCTCATGCGAGCAGAGAAGCCTTTTTCCGCCAAGGAAATTCGTCATTTGCACGCTCTATGGCCGCTCGTTCGGGCAGCCTGTTGCAAACATTGGAGTGACTTTCCAACGATGGCCCGCGGCGCCGCAGCGAATGGCGTTAGTCGTCGCGTTGATCTAGCATTCCAGGCATTTGGCGATGGCGTTCTGACGCCACGAGAACGAGAAGTCGTTGAGTTCACATTGAAGGGCCATTCGGCAGAAGCTGTTGGCACAATTCTCGGCATCTCTCCAGGCACAGTCCGCATCCACAGACGCAACATTTACGCGAAACTTAGGATCAACTCGCAGGGCGAGCTTTTTTCAAAGTTCATTGAAAAGGCGCTTTAAAAGGTTCCTTGAACACCCACTTTATCCGTTTTGCCGACCTTGCTACCTTGTGACCCGGAAAACACCAAACATTTGGACGGCACTGTCTGATAGCCAAGGAACGCAAAGGGAGAGGGTTGGGACGCCTGGGACCCATGTTGGGCTAAATTAATACCCGAAAACGCTTTCGGGCCATTGTCTATCTAACCGGATCAGCCGTTTTAAAAATGGCGTCAAGATACGAAAGGCAAAATTTCATGGACGCACCAGTTATCCAGTTGATTTTTATGCTCATCTTGCTGGTTGTCGTGATCTGGCTTTATATCCTGCCGATCACGATGGCAGGGCGGCGCAACCGATCCGGTTTGATCTGGTTCCTGATCGGTCTGGTTGGATCACCTCTTTTGGCTATTCTTTTGCTGCTGGCTCTAGGTGACGCACCCGAACAACCAACAACCTAATTTTGGGACGATACCATCTGACACTCAAAAGGGCTTAACCGGAAGGTATCTGGACGCTCGTGAGCCATAACGTCCTGCTCAGCATGCAATAAGGGTGCCAATTGAGACACTATACTTCCGGAAGTGAAGACAACAAATCCTTCTCACTCTCCACAACCGTGTACTGTAAACTTAAGGTCGGCCGATTTGATTGGAGAACCACAGACCGCTTCGTCCGCAATTCGGACATCGATCGGTTTTCCCCGAACAACCGCTAAGCGGACTCTGCCGACATTCGATTTTTGCGCTTCGCTGACGCAGCATTCGTTCGCGTTCGCGGCGCAGATTTTGTTACGATGCAGCGTATGTCACCGAAGCAGTCGTTAAATGTCGCCATCCCGGCCGGGACAGAGACCACACATTCGCTGCCGCTTGATCCGACAACTTGGACACGGAAAAAGAGGATATTCCTGCCGCGCGTGTAAATGACTGAATGCAGTCCTCACACGACGATATGCTGCGCAGAAAATCGATTTGTTTCCGGCTTGCGTCCACATTCTGGATATATCAGTCACCTATCGGACACGACTGACTTCAAATGATCAACAAATAGTCGGAGTGGCACCATGTTACGGTACTCGCGTGGAAAATAAATAAAAGTGCCAGGTGTTTTGCCGACATGGGATTCAAGAACAGTGACCAAATTTCCAGATGCGATTTCTTCTGCACAATAGTCACGGAAGGTGAAGATAAACCCGTGACCAGCTTTGGCCAGATCGACCACTGACGGCAGTGTGTTGACGATTATTTTGCCGCCAACATCCACGGTGTAGTCGTTGCTATCTTGCGAAAACGTCCAGGGCGCTATCTGTCTCGACGTGGGGAAACGGTAGCGGATGCACTCGTGATCAAGCAGGTCAGCAGGCGTGTGGGGGACGCCATGACGCTCCAAATAATCCGGGCTGGCCAGAACCGCCAAGGGCTCGGACCGGGTGAGGCGCACAGCCACCATGTCCGGCGCGATGCGGTCCCCAAGCCGGAAGCCAGCATGGAGCTCTTCTCCGAGCAAATCCGTCAATGCATCCGTGAAGAGCATCTCGATTTCGATCTCGGGATACGCTGTGCGAAAGCTAGGCAAGGCAGCCCCAACATGCATTGAATAGGCGAAATCGGTCATTGCTAGACGCAGTGATCCGCGTGGGGCGTGCCCAACAGACCGCGCGGTTTCCACCGCATCTGAGAGCTGATCAAAAGCAGGGGCTGCACCACGCAGAAGAGCACGGCCCGCGTCGGTCAGACTGATCGAGCGTGTTGTCCTGATGAACAGGGCGGTCCCAAGCTGCGCTTCCAGTGTTTTCAACTGATGGCTGACTGTTGATGGCTGCAAATTCAGACGGGTCGCCGCGCCTTTGAACGATCCTTCTCGGGCGATGGCGTCAAAAATTTCCAAGGTCGAGAGCGGTAGACGCATTATTCGATTTCATACACTTTAATGTTGGATAATAGCTATATTATCGAAGCCCATTCTCCAAGCTATTTCTTTTCTAAGCGAAACGAACATAGATGGAGAGCCCCCCATGGCGACGATCAATCTGCAAAACAAACCAGAGATTAAGGGTGTCATCACAGAAGCGGTCAGTTTTGACAGCCATGGCGCAACACTGAAAGGCACGCTCTACAAACCGGCAAATGCACATGGCGCAATACCGGGCGTCATCGTGACCGGGGCGTGGACCACGGTGAAAGAACAGATGCCCGGCACCTATGCGCGTGAACTGGCGGCGCGGGGCTTTGCCGCTCTGGCCTTCGATTTCACAGGCTGGGGTGAAAGCGAGGGTGCGCCCCGTTATGTAGAAGACCCAGTTACCAAGACAGCCGACATCAAGGCCGCAACAGACTTCATGGCGGGGCGCGATGATATCCAAACCATTTCCGGCCTCGGCGTCTGCGCCTCTTCCGGTTATATGGCTGAGGCTGTTGCAGACGATGCCCGCCTGAACAAGCTCGCCCTTGTGGCCCCATGGCTGCATGATGCACCGATGGCTGAGGGCATCTATGGGGGTGCAGAGGCTGTTGCAGGCATGATCGCGGCAAGCGAGGCTGACGACGCTGCGGACACTGTACTGCTTGGAGCAAGTGCGACTGACGCAAACTCCGTAATGTATCAGGCTCCTTACTATACCGAAGAAGATCGTGGTCTGATCCCTGCCTATGACAACAAGTTCTCGGTGGCGTCGTGGAAACCCTGGTTGACCTATGACGCACAAGCTTCGGCGGACCGACTGATAAAACCAGTCCTGATGGTCGGCTCTCCTTCGATTGCCCTGCTGGCTGGCGCTGAAGCCTATGAGGCACGCACCAAAGCGCCGCTGGAAAAGCTGTGGCTTGGTGACGATGTGACCCAATTCGATTTCTACGACCGTGTGGATGCTGTGAAGGCCGCGTCTGATGCCGTCGCTGACTTTCTGAACGCATAACCCAGAGGAGACCCAGAACATGTCTGATCAAGAATTCACCAATCGTCGCGCATTTCTGACTGGCGGGGGGATTGTCCTCGCCGGGGCCGCGATGGCCGGAGCCGCCGCGGCCAACACACTCACCCCGTCTGACCCCGCGACCACCGCAAATCTAGAAGGCCGCTTTGCTGGCAAAGTCGTGGCCATCACCGGCGGCAATTCTGGCATCGGCAAAGCCACAGCGGATGCCTTCGCAATGGAAGGGGCCAAAGTCTATATCACCGCCCGGCGCGACGCCTTGGGCAAAGAGGTAGAAGCCGAGATCCGCGCCAAAGGTGGTGACGTGACTTGGATGGTGACGGATGTGCGCGATCCAGCGCAGGTAGAACGCTTCATCTCAACCATCGTTGCTGACGCCGGCCGTCTGGACGTGCTGTTCAACAATGCGGGCATCTTCATGACCCCGGCGCTGATCGAGGACATCCCCGTGGAAGAGTTCCAAGATCATATGGCCACCAATGTCGAGGGCGTCTTCTATGGCATGAAATTTGCGATCCCGCAGATGAAAGCTCAGGGCGGCGGCTCCATCATCAATATGGCATCGGTCGCTGGGCATCGTGGCTTCGGCTTCACGGGTCATTACAGCGCCTCCAAACACGCCGTACGCGGCCTGACCAAGGCTGGGGCAAATGTGTCTGCCAAAGATAACATCCGCATCAATTCCATCTCACCTTTGGCCGTGGACACGCCGATGCTTCAAGAGAGCTTTGAGTATCAAGGCGTGACCTACGAGGGCATGGCCCCCAACTTTGTCACCCCTCGCATCATGACAGCCCACGAAATGGCAGTCGGTGTGATGTTCCTCGCCTCTGACGAAGCCAGCTCGATCAACGGCACGGATTTGGACGCGACGGGCGGTCAGCTCGCCTGATCTGCCACAAGGGAAAAACCAATGTCTGTAGAAATCACAAACGTCGTTCAGGGCTTCTTTGAGGCCGTGGACACCAGAAACTGGGATGCAGCGGAAGCCTTGATGACCAATCCGTTTCATCTGGATTACTCCAGCTATGGTGCTGGCCCTGCGGCAGACCTTGCTCCCACCGACATTCTGTCCGGGTGGCAATCTGTCTTGCCCGGCTTTGATGCAACGCATCATCAGCTTGGCCGGCTGATTATCGAGGAAACCGGCGATCGGGCGCAGGTTCGTGCCTATGTCACGGCGGACCATCAGATCGCAGGTGCTGAAAATGGTGAGGTTTGGACAGTCTACGGCAGCTATGTGCTGACACTGACCAAAGAAGGCTCTGACTGGAGACTGCGCGGCAACACGTTCCAGTTCAAATTCCAGACCGGCAACACGGACCTCCCCGCATTGGCGCAATCCCGCGCCGCAGCTTGACCCCCCAGACGATAAGGAAATCAAAACATGAAAACGCTCATTTCAACCGCACTCTTCGTGGCTACCGCATCTGTTGCATTGGCCGAGATGTCCGATGAGCAGCAGGTTCTGAACGCTATCAACAATGTCGGCTATTACGCTGATCAAGGTGATTGGGATCAAGTCGCTGCCCAGTTTCATCCAGAAGGCGCTGTGCTGGACTACACCTCTTATGCCAACGCGTCTGCTGGCACCTCTGCTGAACTCCCCACACTTCTGCCCGCAGAAATCGTTGGTGCATGGCAGACGGTTCTGCCCGGCTATGACCGGACTCACCACCTGATGGGCACTGAAAGCGTGCAGATCGACGGCGATACCGCCACCACCACAGCGAACATCTACGCCACACATATCCTTGAAAATGACGGCGAGGATACATGGGTGTTCATTGGTGACTACCAGCATGAACTGGCGAAGACCGACGACGGCTGGAAGATCACTTTCATGCGCGCAAACCTACGGGCGCAACTGGGCAACGAAAATCTGCCTGCCCTAGCCACCGCACGTGTCGCTGCTGGCAACAACTGATCGTCAAAACAGGAGCAAGTCCAATGCTGAAGCACATAACAGTCTCTCTTGCACTGATTGCCGTCCCTGCGTTGGCAGAGGATTTGCCCCAAGCCATCTCCTGCTATCAGGACAGCGCAAACGCAAAAGACATTGATGCCTATATGGGGTGTTTCACATCTGATGCCGAAATGATCGACGTCTCTCGCTCCTTCAATGGAGCGGAGGCCATCCGTGCTTGGGCATTGCGAGAGGTCATCCCCGGTGGGGACACTTTCGCACATCGCGAAATTCTGGAGCAACAAGAGGGCTACGCCAAGACCGAGGTGAACTGGCTGAGTTGGATCGTCCACTATTCCTATTGGTGGAACGAAGAGGGCCAGATCACCCGCATGTCCCTTCAATACGCAGATTAAGGGAGGCGACACCATGGCACGCGCACTTGTAACAGGCGGCAATAGAGGGATCGGCCTCGCTATCGCAGAGGGTTTGGTCTCTAAGGGTCATGATGTTGTGATCGGTTGTCGTGACCTGTCCAATGGGGAAAAGGTTGCACGCAAGATCGGCGCAACAGCCGTCAGCCTAGATGTTGCAGAAACTGCCAGCATCGTCAGGGCGGTGGAGGAGACCTCCGACATAGACATTCTGGTGAACAACGCCGGGGTGCTGGGGGCCGATTCGGTTCTGAGCGACCCTTCTGATTTTGATGAAGCAATGAAGGTGATGGTGCATGGTCCCATGTTGCTCATGCACTTACTGACACCGGTCATGAAGGATCGGAACTACGGGCGCGTCGTCAATGTCTCATCGGGTTGGGGCGCTTTCTCTGATGGTGTGTCTGGCCCCGGCGCTTATGGCGTTGCCAAGGCAGCACTCAATGCTTTGACGGCAGCGTCGGCACGCAGCTTGCCTAACACAGTAAAGGTCAATGCGATGTGTCCCGGTTGGGTTCGTACTCGGATGGGAGGAATGGGGGCGACCCGTTCTCCTGCTGAAGGAGCGGACACTGCCATTTGGTTGGCCACGTTGGACACTGATGGACCAACAGGCGGCTTTTTCCGTGATCGCAAGAAAATCGAATGGTGAGAATATGGAACGCTACCCTGAAATACAGGCATTCATTGCGGATTGGTTTCAGCGGTTTGACCGCCTTGATCCCGTTGATGCCTTTTTGCCCAATTTGCATCCAGATGTCGTTTGGGACATGCCGGATGTTAACGAAGCACTTCATGGCCACGCGCGTTTTAAGGATTGGTATGCAAACATCCTGAATACGTTCGCCCGTCCAACGGAACACGATCTCAGCGACATCCAAGTCACGGATAAAGAGGTGAGCTTCTCTGTTGAGCTACGGGCAAAGCTGCTCGACGGGTCCGCACTCAACGTCACCGCGCATGAGCAGTGGCGCTACGAAATTGACAGGGATGGCCAGCCCATAATCACACACTACGCCGTTCAAATATAAACCAGGATCCACGATGAAAATCCTTGTACTCACTGCACACCCCAATCTTGAAAACTCCCAAATCAACAAGGTTTGGTTTGATGCGCTATCATCAGCAGCAGGCGTAACGGCCCGGAATCTGACCGAGATCGGAGGTCCGACAATGACCTTTGATATTGAAGCGGAGCAGGCAGAGCTCCTGTCTCATGACAGGATCATCTTTCAGTTTCCGTTCTACTGGTATTCTGCGCCGCCGGTGCTGAAGGCGTGGATGGACCAAGTATTGAGCTATGGCTTCGCCTACGGACCCGGTGGCGACAAGCTGAGTGGTCGTGAATTTCTGCTGCTTGTTTCCACAGGCGGGCCTGCGGATAGCTATCATGCTGGAGGCTATAACAATTTTTCCATGGATGAGTTTTTGAAGCCATTCCAGCAAACAGCGCTGCTCGCACACATGCGCTATCTTCGTCCTTTTGTATTTCACGGCATGGCACGAGCGGCCGCCGATGAAATCGAGGCAAGTGTTCTCCCCATGTTGCAGCACATCTCTGATCCGGAGCTTGATCCTGCGGCGCGGCAAGCGCGTTTGCTGAAGGAATTGGAAGCTGATCCTGAGAAAGCGGCAGCCGTCAGTTAGATCTTGAACACGGTGACCGCACGGCCTGTCATTTAACTTGCAGCAAAGGCAGTATTGCAATCGTTACACAAGGACCGTCACCTATGCGCGACATGCACGATTTGAACCAATGGCTGGTGGCGGACGGCCGACTGACGGGCGACGCCACAAAAATCGTGGGTACTTATTGCTCGGTCCTTGTGTCGCTTGGTGTCCCGTTAACGCGGGTACGTATTGCTCAAAGTTATTTGAATCCGCTTCTGAGTGCTTGGGGTATTATTTGGACGCCAGAGAAGACTGAACGCTATACCGTACGAGCAACCGTTTTAGACACAAGTGCTTGGCGTGGCAGTCCATTCGAGTACGTCATCAACACCGGAAAAACACTGCGACAAAGGCTTAAAGGTCAGGATCTAAGCAAGGCTCATTCGGTTTATGCTGACCTGGCAGCAACAGGTGCGACGGATTTTCTATCGGTTCCTCTGGCTTACGGCGACGGCTCGATCCAAGGGACAAGCTTCACCACCCATGCAGAGGCCGGGTTTTCGAATGAGCATATTGGTCTAATCGAAGGGTCAAGACATGCGCTTGCGGCGGCATTGGAGCCGGTAGCAATGCGTGAGTCTCAAACCAGTCTGCTGTCAACTTACTTGGGGGGTGAACCTGCCAGAGAAATTGGCTTGGGCAAAATCAAACGCGGTGAACACAAGACCATGTCGGCTGCGATTATCTTTGCAGATATGCGTGGGTTTACTCGCAAGTCAGGGGTGTTGTCAGAAGAGCGGTTGTTGACGGTAATGGGCAACTACTTCGAGATGGTTGTTTCGGCGATCCAAGACAATGGTGGAGTTGTTTTGAAGTTCATGGGAGACGGGATTCTGGCTTATTTTAATGGGGACCACGATGCTGATTCCGCCTGCGCAGCAGCGGCGGCATCTGCTTTACAATCCCTGTCGAAACTAAAACAGCATAATACCGATGAGGTGAAACAAGGACGCGAGCCGATCGACTTCGTGATTGGCGTGGACTTTGGAGAAGTGACGTTTGGAAATATCGGAAGCCCTGACAGATTAGACTTCACCGTCGTTGGCCAAGCGGTGAACGTCGCAAGCCGCATTCAAGACATGTGCAAGACATTGGGTCGAAGTACGCTTCTCACCAAACGAGTTGCGGACCGGGCCGACATCAATGCCAAATCTATTGGCTTGCATTCTGTTAGAGGCATACCTGTTGACATCGAACTGTTCACGCTCGCCTAGCGGTTTGTTTCGACAGTTCAGAACCCGCATCAGCAGACTTGCCCTGAGATCTGTGAATTGGCAGCGATTGCGTTCGCTGCGCCAGGCATCAATGGCTGGTTTGTCCGCCGCAAAGCGGCGTCTGGGATCGAATAACTGCAGCTATTTTCCTGCTACGAGCGCACGCAGCACAAAATACGAATTCACAGGTTGGGCTCGAAGAAGACGTTCGCTGCACTTTGTATGAGTGTCTGCTATTCTTAGCTACCGGTCGTTCCGTCATGCCCGAACCTGAGACTTTGAAGCGCCAGTTCCAATGATTGGTGTGGTATATTTAGTGGTATGTATCTTAATTTCTGAGATTTTATAAAATATTAACAAATAGTTATATAAAAAGTATTGTTGCTCCTCGGTCCGCCACTTGGTAAAATCCAGCCGGTGACTTCCAAGAGAAACTTTTCAAGTCGGCGACTGTCTTTCTCCCCCAAGACAATCTGGAAGGTGCCGACACTCCCGGCCGCAATGCACTTTAAATGCGCGGTGTGACCCTGTCGTTCGGCGGAAGCAATACAAAGAGTGATGGACTGGCATCGGATTTCTTTGCGGCATCCAAAACGCCGGTCGGTGCGGCCTTCTGGCAGACGGGAGGCGGCCCTTTCGGGTTCTGGAAGAACCGGCCTGCCCCGCGGCGTTGCATCTGGACTGGGGCAGGTGAATAGCCGTTTGATTTGACCCGTCACTTTGCAAGAGCTCACATCCTCGTGGGGGGCACTTCTGCTGCAAGTCGTTCGGGCTGAGCGGCGCAGACTCCGGTTCGCAGTACATGGAACTGGCGCCGAAGCGCCGCGAATTCGACGGGTAACGTGGCTGTAAACCGGCCGAAGATTTCCTTCCGGTGGCCTGCATGACGGCGCGTACCGTTTAGCAGCGTTTACGAGATCTAATCAGGGCGAGCGGCAATTCGGGCGGCGACATCAAGATGTTTTTATGTTGAACTGGGCAACCAGTGCTGCTTGCCCCTCTTTCTGGGCGAAAGAGAAAAAGTTCTCTGTGTTTGCGGGAGGAAAATGATGTTTGGAACAACACGAAATTTGATCGCAGCGACCGCCACGTGTGCGGTTGCGTTTGTCATCGGGGCAGATTCGGCCCGGGCCCAGCAAGGCGATTGGTCCTATCAGGCGACGATCTACCTGTTCATGCCGGAAACCAAGACCGGCCTCGACACGCCCGCAGGAGGCGTAGAGGGCACGTTGAGCTTCTCGGACGCGCTGAGCAACTTGGATCTGGCCTTCATGGGTACATTTTCCGCGACCAACGGGCGCTGGACCCTGTTGGCGGACTACAACTACACGGACCTGTCGTTCGGAACCGATACGCCCGGACCGATTTTCTCGGGTCTCGACACCTCGGCAACAACACAATTCCTCAGCGCCTATCTGGGCTATCGGGTCTACGAGGATCCGACCGTTCAACTGGATCTGGCGGGTGGTCTGCGCTGGTTCAGTACTGAAACTACCTTCACGCTTCGGCCCGGTTCCGCGCCGGGTGGTACAAGTTCGGTCGACAATAGTTGGACCGATGCGGTGATTGCAGCGCGGGCGCGTTTCGTCCTGTCCGAACGGTGGACCGGCACCGCCTTTTTCGATTATGGCGGCTTTCAGAGTGACAGCGAAACCTGGCAGGTGCTGCTGACGGCGGATTATGCTTTGAACGAAAGGTGGCTGATCCGGGGTGGCTATCGCTACATCTCCTTTGATCACGTCCTGAACGGCAACGACTTCACGTTCAGCCAATCTGGGCCAGTGATCGGGGCGACTTACCGTTTCTGACGACTTTTCAGGGTCTTTAGGTGGTCATCTGGCCCCAAGGCAAGTTTCTCAGACTTGCGCTGCCTCACTGTGATACTCTGTGAGTCGAGCCTGCGGCAAAGACCGGTCGCACAAAACGGAAATGGGGGGACCAGATGTTTAGAGTGACCGCGATACTCGCCGGATTGATAGCCTTGCCAACCTCGGGTTTTGCGGATGCCGTTCCCAGCAAGGAGGCTGCCGAAGGCACTTTCGCCGAAGCACCGTTTTCGCCTTATGCAAATCGTACTTTTCCCGAACGTCCGTTGTGGGGCGATACACATCTGCACACGTCCTTGTCATTGGACGCCGGCGCTTTCGGCAATACGCTCGGTCCGGATGAGGCGTGGCGATTTGCGAAGGGCGAGCAGGTAATCTCTTCGACAGGTCAGCCGGTGCGCCTTGCGCGGCCTCTCGACTGGATGGTTCTGACCGATCACACCGACTTGATGGGGTTTGCGCCTGACCTGCAGGCGGGCAAGCCGGGTGTGCTGGCTGATCCGAAGGGGTTGCAATGGTACCAGGGCTACAAGGCTGGCGGGGAAGAGGCCGCCAAGGCCGCCTTTGATATCATCACCAATTTTTCGCAAATGACCCTGCCCGAGGTGCTGCTGGAATCCTACAGCCCCGGCGCCGATGCATTTGCCTTTACATGGGAGCAGATCGTTCTGGCCGCCGAACGGCACAACGATCCGGGCAATTTCACCGCTTTCATTGGGTTCGAATGGACTTCGGTACCCAAGGGGTTCAACCTGCACCGCAACGTCATGCTGCGGGACGGGCCGATCCGAGCGCTGCAGGTGGTGCCACCGGTCACACAACCGCCCTACGGGGATACGGATCCCAAGGCGCTCTATGCTTGGTTGGAAGACTATCAGGCCCGGACCGGCGGACGGGCTTTGGCCTTTGCGCATAATGGCAATCTGTCCAACGGCTGGATGTTTCCGACCGAAGACACCTATCACGGTGGCAAGGTCGACGAAGAATACGTCAAGAACCGTGCCAAGTGGGAGCCGCACTACGAGGTGACGCAGATTAAGGGCGACGGAGAGGCGCATCCCTTTCTCAGCCCGGATGATGAATTCGCCGACTACGAGAATTGGGATGTGGGCAATCTGGATATTACGCAACTGAAAACCGACGACATGTTGGCCGGCGAATACGCGCGCGAGGCGCTGAAACGCGGATTGATGCTCGAAGAGAAATTCGGCGTAAACCCCTACAAGTTCGGAATGGGCGGCGCCACCGACAGCCATACTTCGTTGACCACAGCGGAGGAGGAAAACTATTTCGGAAAATCCGTCAGTGCGGAACCATCGCCGACCCGTGTGCTGCACCCCTTCGTCGAAAGCGAGTTGGGCGCGTTCGAAGGGCACACGCTGGTGGCCTCGGGCTACACGGCGGTCTGGGCGTCGGACAACACGCGCTCGGCCATTTTCGACGCGTTCAAGCGGCGCGAAACCTATGCCACGACCGGGCCTCGGATCGGGCTGCGGTTCTTTGGCGGATGGGATTTTGTTGAGGACGATTTGCTGACGCGTCTGGTGGCCGATGTAGGCTATACCAAGGGCGTACCCATGGGCAGTGATCTCCGCCCGCGCGAGGGTGAGGGTGCACCGACCTTCCTGATCGGGGCATTGCGCGATCCGATCGGCGCCAACCTGGACCGTGTCCAGGTGGTCAAGGGCTGGTTGGACGCCGAGGGTGAGATGCAGGAAAAGGTGTTCGACGTTGTTTGGTCAGGGGATCGAGAGCCGGACGCAAATGGCAAACTGCCCCCGGTCGGAAATACGGTCGATCTGGACACCGCAAGCTGGACCAACACGATCGGCGCGTCCGAGCTGGTGACCGTCTGGACCGATCCCGAATTCGATCCGGCAGCCCGGGCTTTCTACTATGTCCGGGTATTGGAAATCCCGACCCCACGCTGGGTTCTGTACGACAAGCTGCGCTTTGACCTTGAGCTTCCCGAGGAGGCGCAGCTAGTGCATCAGGAGCGCGCCTATTCGTCGCCGATCTGGTACACACCGGAGGGATGACCGGTTGTCGAAAGTGTTTCAGCCGGGCGGATGACAACGCCCGGTTTTTTTTGTCATGATGGGCGAGTGGGCTTTGCCCCGGTGTCGTGGCCACTTTTCTGCGAAAGCTTTTCGAGAGTACAGGTAATTTTATGCGTTTTCTGAAAGAACCACTGGCACATTTCCTGCTGATTGGAGTGGCAATCTTCGCGTGGTTCAACTGGATATCCCCACCGTCTGAGGAGCAGGCTCAGCAGCAAGCAATCGTTGTTGACGACAATGATGTATCGATGTTGGCAAGCCGGTTCAGCGCCAGTTGGAATCGTGCGCCCACCCCAGAAGAATTGCGGCGGCTGGTGGATGGCTTGGTACGCGAAGAAATATTGGTGCGCGAGGCTCGCGATCTTGGTCTGGACCGGGGCGATCCAGTCATTCGGGCGCGGCTTGCTCAGAAGATGGAATTCCTGACTCGCTCGATTGCGTCGTCTGTCGTGCCCGAAGATGCGGAACTTGCGGCGTATCTGCAAGACAATCCAGATAGATTCCGAACGCCCCCGAAATTCGCCTTTGAACAAATCTTCTTGGGCGAGACCCCCGGCAGCGCCGATGTTGAGGCGGCTCAATCGGCTCTTGCGGCGGGCAATGACCCTATGCAGGTAGGGTTGCCCACGCTGTTGCCAAAGACGGTGCCGCTGTCGTCGGCGCGCGCAATCGACAGCACGTTTGGGCGCGGCTTTTCCGAGATCCTGGCGTCGTTGCCCAGCGGAGCATGGGCCGGACCGGTGGTGTCGGGCTATGGCCAGCACTTGGTGAGGGTCAACGCAGTGGAGCCGGGCATACTGCCGCCGCTGGATGACGTTCGTGACATGGTGATTCAAGATTGGCGCAGACAAACCTCCGAGGAACTGGCCGAAGCACAATACCAGAGCCTGGCTGACAGGTATGAGATCTCGCTGCCCGCGTGGGAGCCGCAAGAATGACGCGGATCCTCGCAGCGCTTTCCGCCTTTTGGTTGATGCTGGCGGCCGGGCAAAGCCAAGCCCATGCCTTGGATCCCGGTTTCCTCGATCTGCGGCAGTTGACGGAAAACACGTGGCAGGTTCTGTGGAGGCTGCCGGATGTGAACGGGCGGCCGATGGCAATCGAGGCGGTCTTGCCAAAGATTTGTACGCCGCAATCAGGACCCGCGCCGCAGAACGATGGGGCTGCGTGGGTTTCGGTTTGGGTGGCGCAATGCCAAGGACCAATCGCGGATCAACCGATCGCGATTGATGGGCTTGAGTTGCAACGCAACGACGTATTGCTGCGGATGCAGCCATTGGCTGCAGAAGCGGTAACGCTGCGTTTCACCCCAGACAATACCAAGCTGACGATCCCGGCAGATCCGTCAACCTGGGCGGTTTTCGCCAGCTATTTTCAATTGGGGTTCGAACACATTCTCGAAGGTTGGGATCACCTGTTGTTCGTGTTTGCCCTGATCGTTCTGGTGCGCGATCCTTGGCGGCTTGTCGGGGCGATTACGGCGTTTACGATCGCACATTCAATCACCTTGGCCTTGGCCACACTTGGCTTGCTGCAAGTGCCGGGTCCTCCGGTCGAAGCGGTGATCGCCCTGTCCATCGTGTTTCTTGCCCTTGAGATATTGCGGCACAAGGACGGGCAGTTGCGACTGTCCGAGCAATATCCGTGGATTGTCTGCTTCAGTTTCGGTTTGTTGCACGGTTTGGGGTTTGCCGGGGCCCTGTCCGAGATCGGTTTGCCTGCAGGTGACATTCCAGCCGCGTTGCTAGCCTTCAATATCGGGGTCGAAGCCGGCCAATTGGCATTTGTCGCCGTCGTCGCGCTTGGCTTGGCGGTGCTGCGTGTTCTGGGTGCTTTCCAATCCCGTGGCGCACTCGACTGGGCGACGACGGTAACCGGATATGGAATTGGAACCGTTTCGATGTATTGGCTGATCGAGCGGGTCAGTGGTTTCTGACCCCGGCCCGTCAAAACCGATAGAAACGTCGGGCCGTGCGCCCGAACACATCCGCCTGCATCCCAGCCGGAATCAGCGAACGGTGGCGAGACACCAGTTCCGCATAGTCCGAGGACAGGCTGTCCACAGGGAAGTTGGACCCGAACATGCAGCGGGCGGGGCCGAACTGGTTCAGGCACTCCTGAACGATCGGGCGGACGGAGTCTGCCGTCCAACCGTGGTCGAACATGCCCAGACCGGACAGTTTGCACGACACATGCGGCAGCGCGGACAGCGACCGAAGGGATCTGGACCAGGATTTGATCCCGCCCTCTGTTCTATCATGTGGCGAGCCGGCATGACACAGGGCAACCGACGTTTCGGGCGCGCGCTCCAGAACGCGGGCGGCTTGCTCCATCAGCTCGGGCAGCAGTTGCAGATCAAATGAAAGACCGCGCGCGCCCAGTTCCTGCAGGCCGGCCAGAAAACGTGGGTCGTCCAGCAGGGCATTGGTGCCGGATGCCATGTCCTCTTCGGGTGCGCGGCCGACGATCTGGCGCACGCCCCGCAACGAGGGCAGGGTTTGCAGCCTGTCCAGCCGGTGCCCCAGGTCCGGGGCAGTCAGATCGCAGAAAGCCACTTGGACCAACGGCCAGTCGGGTGTCTGATCGGCAACCGACTGCACCCAAGCGGCCTCGGCCCAAGGGTCCGCCGCGCCCACCTGAATGTGGACGGACGCAGAAAACCCCTGCGCCGCGGCGTCTGCGCGGAATTCGTCCAGAAGATAGTCGCGTTGGATCGCTGATGGGTCACCGAAAAACCGCACACCGCCGGTCTCCATCAGCCAAGGATAGTGCACCGCCTTCAGGTTCCACAAATGGTGATGTGCGTCGATCATCATGGCGTGGCAGTCCTTAGCGTGCGCGACAGGATGTCGACCCCTTGCTGGTTCCAGAAATGCAGCAGGTCGATGAAAATCCAGTTTTCGGCCAGCTTGTCGCCCGCGCGCCGATAGATGTCGATGACCCGAAACTCACCCGGCTTGCCGGTTGCGGGCATGCTCATGAAGCCGCCTGTCGGAACGGCAGTGAAGTTGGGCCATCCGAAGAACCCGCCATAATGCCCCTCGGCCATGCGGCAGATGTGTCGCGTTTTGGACCGCTCGGCGAAACCGGCGCGGAACGGGCCCGAGTGCTGCTTGGCATAGCGCGGGATGGTGTAGGTGGCTCCGATCCCCTCGGGACCCCACCACAGCATGTCGTCATGCCAGGTGCGTGCCAGTTCCTCCTCCAGCGTCAGGCCGCTGTTCCACTGGCCCAGGTCCGAAATCATCGCGTTGATCAGCGCCAGTGTCTTTTGGCCTTCGGCTGCGGGCTGGTCGTCGATCAAAAGCCCGTCATGGGTTCTGGGGCCGGGCTGCACGAGGTGTGCCGCGGTTTGTGGAGGAAAGGGGTTCAGCCCGGCCTGCACCATGAGGTGGGGAATGTCGAAATACATGGCCGTTTCGGTGATTTTTCCATCTGCGACCCTGTAAAAGGCGCAGTACCGCAGAAAGGCCAGCTTGCCGGTGGGCGGAATGCCCAGCCACGGCGCGTCGAACAGGCCCATCAGATGCCCCATCGACACGACCCAGACATCATCGGATTGGGTCAGCGAGTTTCGGCCGGCAAAGAAGATGTCCATCCGGTTCTGCATGCGCTTCAGGCCGTGCTTGATCGGTTGCCAGAACGTCTCGGCCAGGGCCTTTGCGCCAACGATTTCATGGAAGGGGTGAAAGCCGCGCCACAGCAGATCGGGTGCGCAGAATTGTTCGATGACCTGGCCGACACCGGCGGCATCCGTGTCATCCAGCGCGTCGTGGAATGCCAAAATCAGTTTTTTCTGGTCCTGAAAACTCACGGTTTTTCCGTTTCCTGGCAGAGGGTTGCGATTTAGGTCAGGAGTGTGTGAATCACCTGCTTCGGACAGTTTTGCATACGTTTGCAAAATTGTCTTGCCAGAATTGATGTGGCTGGATTACTCTTTTGCAAACGTATGCAAAACGATTCCTTCCCGGGAGGCACCATGGCGGAAATTCAACTGCGCAATGTCGGCAAGCGCTGGGGGTCGTTCGTGGGGGTCCACAATTTCGACCTGACCATCGCCGACCGCGAATTCCTTGTGCTGTTGGGGCCGTCCGGATGCGGCAAGACCACCACGATGCGCATGATCGCGGGGCTCGAGGACGTGACCGAGGGCGAGATCCTGATCGACGGCAAGGTGGTCAACGATCTGGAACCCAAGGACCGCGACGTGGCGATGGTGTTCCAGAGCTATGCCCTGTACCCCAACATGAACGTCTATGAAAACATCCGCTTTCCGCTGAAGGTTCGCGGCATCGACCCCGCGACCCATGACGAGAAAGTGCGCCGCGCCAGCGCGATGGTCGAATTGGACGACTTTCTGCATCGCAAACCGGCCGAGCTGTCGGGCGGTCAGCGCCAGCGGGTCGCTCTGGCCCGCGCGATCGTGCGCGAACCGAACGTGTTCCTGATGGATGAGCCGCTGTCGAACCTGGATGCCAAGCTGCGGGTATCGACGCGGGCGCAGATCAAGAACCTCAGCCACGAACTGGCCGTTACCACGATCTACGTCACCCACGATCAGATCGAGGCGATGACCCTGGCCGACCGTGTCGTGGTGATGAAGAAGGGGATCGTGCAACAGGTCGGCAGCCCGACCGACATCTATGACCGCCCCGCCAACACCTTCGTGGCCAGCTTCATCGGCTCACCCGCCATGAACCTGATCGAGGGCCGCGTCGAAGATGGCGTGTTCCGCGCGCAGCACGTGGACATCCCCGGAATAGATGCCCCCGACGGGCCGCTGACGCTGGGGTTCCGGGCCGAGGACGCCGCTCTTGCTTCAGAGCAGGGTCAGATCACGGCCCCGATCTATACGCTCGAGCTTTTGGGCGACGCCACGATGATCTCGGTCCGGGTCGGCGGCGCGCTGGTCTCGGTCAAGGCCGACAAGTCTTTCCGCGCCGAGATCGGCGATTCCGTCTCGTTTTCGGTGCCAAGCGAAATCTGTCATCTCTTCGAAGCTGGAAGCGGTGCGCGGATCGGGGATTGACCCCGCAACAGCCCGCAAGGGCAAACCACCGGTCCGGACGTCGACGACGGACCGATCCTGACAGGGAGAAACGCATGAAACTCAAGACACTCATACTGGCCGGCGCGATGTCGGTGGCCTCGGGCGCCGCTTGGGCCGCCTGTTCGTTCGAAAACACCGTTCCGCTTAAATCGCTTTCGGCCGGGTTCGAGGCCTGGAAGGCCGCCACCGACGCCATGGCCGAATGCGGCAATTTCAGCGCCTCGCTGGATCAGGAATTCCGCGAGAAGCAACCCGAAGCCTTTGCGGCCAACCCGGCGCTGTACCAGATCGGCGGCGTGTCGAACGCCACGCTGGTGCCGCTGCTGAACGCGGGCACCATTCGTCCGCTGGATGATCTGGTCGCCAAATACGGCCAGGACCTGCTGCCGAACCAGCTGATCAAGGTGGACGGCCAGACCATGGCCATCGCCATGATGGTGAACGCCCAGCACCTGATGTACCGCAGCGACATTCTGGCCGATCTGGGCATTGCCGAGCCCAAGACCTATGCCGACGTGCTGGCCGCGGCGGAAAAGATCAAGGAAGCCGGCGTGGTCGAGTATCCGCTGGGCGGCACGTTCAAGACCGGCTGGAACCTGGGTCAGGAATTCGTGAACATGTATCTGGGCGAGGGCGGCGAGTTCTTTGCCGAAGGCAACATGCCCGCGATCAACAACGAACAGGGGGTTCGCGCGCTGGAAACGCTCAAGGCGATGACGGCATATATGGACCCGGAATACCTGGTCTCGGATTCGACATACGTTCAGCAGCAGTTCCAGCAGGGCAAGATCGCCATGGCCAACCTGTGGGCCAGCCGCGCGGCCGCAATGAACGACGAGGCCGAAAGCCAAGTGGTCGGCAAGGTGACGATGGCGGCGGCTCCGTTGGGGTCGGCGGCTCCGGCGACCACGATCTGGTGGGACGGCATGGTTCTGGCCAAGAACATGAGCGACGAGGAAGCCGACGCCGCCTTCCGCGTGATGATGGAAGGCATCGACGCGGAAATGGTGCAGGCCAACAATGACGTCGCAGTCTGGCTGAACCCGGCCTACACGCCCGGTGAACTGGCCGCGGGTGCTGCCGCCTCGGCCGAAGCAGGCGCCAAGCCCTACCCGGCGTCGGGGCCGATGGGCATCATGCACACCGCGCTGGGCAATGGACTGGCCGACTATCTGACCGGTGCCAAGGACGCCCAGACCACCCTGGCCGACATCGAAGCCGACTATCTGACCGCCGCAAAAGAAGCAGGTCTGGTCGGCAACTGATCCGCACGCGGGAGGGGGCCGACCTCCTCCCGCATCTTCCACCACCGAGAACCATGAGAAAGGCAGAGCCATGAATTTCCGGACATTTGCCGCCTTTGTCGGCCCCTCTGTCTTTATGATGCTTCTCTTCATCGCGTTCCCGCTGGTCAGCGTGTTCAAGCAGAGTTTCTATGTCACCCAGCCCATCTACGAGACGGTCGAGGTCGAGACCTGCACGCCCGGCTTCCTGACGCAGACCTGCGTGACCGAAGAAAAGTCTATTCCGAAACTTGATGAACACGGCGAGATCATCACGCAGACCCAGTTTGTCGGGCTGGAAAGCTATCGCAACGTGCTGGAGCCCGAACGGGCCTGGCGCGCGATCAGCGAAGGCAGCTGGAGCGTGCTGTCCACCATCAATTTCTGGAAGGCGCTGCGCTTTACGCTGACCTTCACGTTGATCACCCTGCCGCTGGTGATCGGGTTCGGTTTGGCCATCGCCATCGTTATCAACAACGCCGCGCAGGCGATCCGGGGGCCGGTGATCTTCGTGTCGCTCCTGCCCTTTATCATCACGCCGGTCATCGGTGCCTTGTCGATCAACTGGCTGTTTCGCGGTGACGGCATCCTGACGGCCATGCTGGAATGGTGGCTGAACCGCGACATCGCCCTGTTCGCGCAGGCCTGGACGATCGAGTTGCTGATGATGCTGTACCGCGTCTGGCATGTCGCGCCCTTTGCCGCGATCGTGTTCTATGCCGGTCTTCAGACCGTGAACCAGGACAGCCTTGAAAGCGCAGTTATCGACGGCGCAAGCCGCTGGCAGCGCCTGAAATACATCGTCATTCCGCACCTGATGCCGCTGATCATCTTCGTGTCGATGATTCATCTGATGGACGCGTACCGGGTGTTCGAAGAAATCGTCGGCTTCTCGAGCCAAGGCTACGTCATCTCGCTGCAATGGCTGACCTATGACTTCCTCGTGCCGGATCAGGCGGGCAACCGTTCGATCAGCCGGGCCTCGGCCAGCGCCATGCTGACCATGGTCGGAATCGTCATCCTTCTCATCGCACCGCTGCGCCGGACATGGCGCGACCATAAGGGAGGCCACTGACATGTCCTCAAGCGCGCTTCGCCAACCGCTCGGTCTGCGGCTGACATCGAATTTCTTCCTGGCCTTCTGGTGCCTGGTGGCGGCCTTCCCGATCTTCTGGATCACGGTGATGAGCTTCAAGTCGCCGGTGGACGCATTCGACGGCAATGCGCTGAACGTGATCTTCGGTCCGGCCACGCTCGAGACCGGAAAGGGGATCTCGATCCTCGATATCCTGATGGGCATCGCCGTGCTGTGGGCCACCGCGCGCCTGGCCACCAAGACCCTGCCCGAAATGGTGAAGTCCTACACGCGGCCAGGGCAGGCCTGGTTCGGCTGGATCATCGGCGGGCTGGTTTTGGTGCTGGGTTTTCTGCTGGTGTTCTTCATTGTTCTGCCGGCCATTCTGAACGTGCTGAACCCACTGTTCGGCCCGCTGGGGCGCGACGTGTTGGGCCTGACGACAGAGCACTACAAGACCGTCTGGATCGACCGCGGCTTTTCCAACAACTTCAAGAACTCGCTGATCGTTACCGCGGGCGTCGTGACCGTGTCGCTGACAGTGGGCACGCTGGCGGGCTATGGGCTGGCGCGGTCCGGCTCGACGCTTGCGTTCTGGATCCTGATCGTCGCGTTGGTGTTCCGCGCGCTGCCGCACTCGGTTCTGGTGGCGGGCTATTTGCCGGTCTTCATCAACTCGGCCGAATGGCTGCGCCCGATCCTGGGGGAAAACGCGCCCACGCTATATGGCAAGCCCTTTGCCGTGATCGCGGTTCTGGTGGCGATCAACCAGCCCTTTACCATCTGGATGCTGCGGTCGTTCTTCCAGAACATCCCGGCCGAGCTGGACGAAGCCGCGCGCGTGGATGGCTGCAACCATTTCCAGGCCTTCCGTCGGGTGATCATGCCTGTGATGTGGCCGGGCGTCATCACTACCGGGCTGTTCAGCTTCCTGCTGGCCTACAACGACTTTCTGGTGACCTCGCTGCTGCTGGACGCGCAGAACCAGACCATGGTTCCTGCCATCGCCGGCATGTTCAACCGCGAAACCACCACCACCGACCAGGTCGTCGCCGTGGCGGCTGCCGTGTCGATCACCGCGCCGCTCTTCTTCCTGGTCATGATCTTCCAGCGCCAGATCGTCAGCGGACTGACCGCCGGCGCGGTCAAGGGCTGATGAGCCGCCGGTTCCGCCATAACGCCCTGACGCGCCACCCGGCGCTGAACAGGTTGCCCAGGGTTTTTCCCGGGTTTGGGGGCATGTCCCCCCGATCCCCAATCCCTGACAATCTGACAAGGACAAGACGATGAAAGGTTCCCGACCTGAACAAGCGGTTCTGACCCGCGACACCGACCTGACCAAGACCGAAGACACGCGCCGCGTGATCGAAGCCATGGTCGACGGCCTGAATGACCACCGCATCAACGACATTGGCGAGTTCTTCGCCGAAGGGTTCCGCTGGATGGGCAACCAAGGCTGCGGCACGAAGAACGGTCTGCAAGAGTTTCAGGACAACTGGCAGCGCCCCTTCCAGGCCGCGTTTTCCGACAAGGTCTGCATCGACGAGGCGCGGCTCTACATGGGCGAATGGGCCGCGGCCTTTGGCCGGCAGGAGGCGACCCATTCGGGTGAATTTCTGGGCATTCCGCCCACCGGCAAGCGGGTCGAGATCCGCTACATGGATTTCTGGAAAGTGGTCAACGGCAAGATCGTCGACAATTGGGTGAACGTCGACTTCGCCCATGTCGCCGCGCAGCTAGGCGTCGACCTCTTCCAGGGCCACGGCTGGGAAGCATATGACCGGGGCGAGAAAATTCCGCCCCGTCCCGACAACTGAGGATCAAGACAATGGCAATCGAGTATCTCAAACGCGGCAAGTCCGACGCAGACCGGGCCGAGGATGACGCCAAGACCCGCGCCGTGGTCGAGGCAACCCTGAAGGATATCGAAACCCGTGGCGACGCCGCCGTACGCGAGCTGAGCGAGAAGTTCGACAACTATTCGCCCGCCTCGTTCCGCCTGTCGCAACAGGAGATCGACGACCTGATCGCTCAGCTGTCAGACCGTGAGCTGGCCGACATCAAGTTCGCGCAGGAGCAGGTGATGAACTTTGCCCGCGCGCAACGCGCCTCGATGACCGATATCGAGGTCGAGACCCTGCCAGGCGTGATCCTGGGCCACAAGAACATCCCCGTGCAGTCGGTCGGGTGCTATGTGCCCGGCGGCAAGTTCCCGATGGTGGCTTCGGCTCATATGTCAGTGGCCACGGCCAGCGTTGCGGGTGTGCCGCGCATCATCGCCTGCACCCCTCCGTTCCAGGGCAAGCCGAATCCGGCGGTGATCGCCGCCATGCATCTGGGCGGCGCGCACGAGATCTATGTCATGGGTGGTATTCAGGCGATCGGCGCGATGGCGCTGGGTACCGAAACGATCGACCCGGTGCACATGCTGGTCGGCCCCGGCAACGCCTTCGTGGCCGAGGCCAAGCGCCAGCTGTTCGGCCGCGTCGGCATCGACCTGTTCGCCGGCCCGACCGAGACCATGGTGATCGCCGACGAAACCGTCGATGCCGAGATCTGCGCCACTGACCTGCTGGGGCAGGCCGAACACGGCTACAACTCGCCCGCGGTTTTGGTCACCAACTCGCGCAAGCTGGCCGAGGAGACGCTGTCCGAGATCGACCGCCTGCTGGGCATCCTGCCGACGGCTGACACCGCGCGGGTCAGCTGGCAGGATTATGGCGAGGTGATCCTGTGCGACAGCTATGACGAGATGCTGCAGGTCGCCGACGAGATCGCCTCGGAGCATGTTCAGGTGATGACCGATCGCGATGACTGGTTCCTGGACAACATGACCTGCTATGGCGCGCTGTTCCTGGGGCCGCGTACCAACGTGTCGAACGGTGACAAGGTGATCGGCACCAACCACACTCTGCCGACCAAGAAGGCCGGGCGTTATACCGGCGGCTTGTGGGTTGGCAAATTCCTGAAGACCCACAGCTATCAGAAAATCCTGACCGACGAGGCGGCAACCCTGATCGGCGAGTACGGCTCGCGTCTGTGTCTGCTGGAAGGGTTCGTGGGCCATGCCGAACAATGTAACGTACGGGTGCGCCGCTATGGCGGCATCAACGTGCCGTATGGCGCACCGGCCCCATACCGGGATGCCGCCGAATGAGTGACAAGCATACGCAGCACAAGGCGCTGATCGCGCCGCTTCGGGCGGCGATGTATGATTTCGACGAAGCCGGCGTGCGGGACGCGCTGGCGCAGGTGACCGCGCCTGACGCTCTGTTCCGCCTGTGCCATCCTTTCGGTGACAGCACCGGCAGCGAGGCGTTCTACGATCTGGCCTTCAAGGGCCTGCTGGATGCCTGGCCGGACCTCGAACGGCGCGACTATATCGTGATGGCCGGACCGGACGAGTTCGGCGCCGACTGGGTCGGCTGCGGCGGCTACTATACCGGAACCTTCACCGGTCCGTGGCTGGACATCCCGCCCACCGGCCATCAGGTGACCATGCGGTTTCACGAGTTCTACCGGTTCGAGAACGGCCGGATCGTAGAAATGCAGGCCCTGTGGGACATCCCCGAGGTAATGATGCAGGCCCGCGCATGGCCGATGGCGCCCAGCCTGGGACGCGAATGGCATGTGCCCGGCCCGGCCACGCAGGACGGTCTGGTGCCGGGGCCCTACGACGCCGACAAGGGCCGCGCCACCTGCCAGCACATCATCGACATGCTGGAACATCTGAAAAAGCACCCCTCGCAGGGCGGGCCCGAGGTGATGGAGATGGAGCGGTTCTGGCATCCGCGCATGAACTGGTACGGGCCTTCGGGCATCGGCACCGGGCGCGGCTATGCCGGGTTCCGTAATTGGCACCAGATCCCGTTCCTGAACGGAATGCCGGATCGCGGGCAATATGTCGACGACATCACCTATCATTTCTTCGGCGATGGCGACTATGCGGCAGTGACGGGCTGGCCCAACATGATCCAGACCGTCACCCATGACGGGTGGATGGGCATCGCGCCTTCGGGCAAGCGGATCACCATGCGCAGCCTCGATTTCTGGCGGCTGGAGAACGGACGGATCCGCGAAAACTGGGTTCTGGTCGATCTTCTGGACGCCTATGCGCAGCTTGGCGTTGACGTCTTTGCCCGCCTGCGGGAATTCAACAAGGCCCGGAACCTGGGCCGCATTGAAACCCCGGATGGAATGAGCTGATGACCCAACTGCCCCGCACCCCTTCGTTCTCGCTGAGCGGCAAGACCGCGTTGGTCACCGGCGCATCTTCGGGCATCGGATTGGGGTGCGCTGTCGCCCTGGCCGAGGCCGGCGCGCATGTGGTCTGCGCCGCGCGCGGGGCCGAGCGGCTGAACGAAGCGGTGTCCGCCCTGCAGGCGCAGGGCTGGTCGGCCGAGGGGCGGGTGCTGGATCAGAGCGACCTGACCGCGTTGCAGGCGCTGTTCGCCGCGCAAGCCTTTGACGTGGTGGTGAACTCGGCCGGGACCGCGCGGCACGGGCCAGCCGTCGAAACCACGCCCGAGGATTTCGACGCGGTCACGAGTGTCAATCTGCGCTCGGCCTATTTCCTTTCGGCCTATGCCGCCAAGGCTTTGATGGCGGCCGGGCGGCCTGGTTCGATCATCCATATCTCCAGTCAGATGGGCCATGTCGGCGGCATCGACCGGGCGCTGTATTGCGCGACCAAGCACGGGCTGGAAGGCATGGTCAAGGCGATGGCGAACGAATGGGGCAAGCAGGGCGTCCGCATCAACACGGTCTGCCCGACCTTCATCCGAACCCCGCTGACGCAATCGACCTTCGACAACCCCGAACGCGCGGCCTGGATCATGGACAAGATCAAGCTGAACCGCGTAGGCGAGGTCGAGGACATCATGGGCGCGGTTCTCTATCTTGCGTCCGACGCCTCGGGGCTGGTCACCGGCACGTCGATGCTGATCGACGGCGGATGGACGGCAGACTGATGGCTGACAAGGTCACATCGCTTCAGGTCGCGCAACTGGCCGGCGTCAGCCAGTCGGCGGTCAGCCGGGTGTTCACGCCCGGCGCTTCGGTCAGCAAGAAGACCGAGGAAAAGGTGCGCAAGGCGGCGGCCGAACTGGGCTATCGTCCCAACGTGCTGGCCCGGGCGATGGTGTCGGGCAAAAGCCGGATCATCGGCCTGGTGGTCGGCTACCTGGACAACTACTTCTATCCCGAGGCGTTGGAGAAACTGTCGAACCGCCTGCAAGAGCATGGCTATCACGTGCTGATCTTCATGGCCTCGCGCTCGGCCGGAAACATCGACGACGTGATGGAAGAGATCCTCGATTATCAGGTGGACGGGGTCATTCTGGCCTCGGTGCCGATGTCGTCGGATATCGCCACCCGCTGCCAGCAGGCGGGCGTTCCGGTGGTGCTGTTCAACCGCAGCCAGGATATCGAGGGCATCACCACCGTGACCTCGGACAACTATGCCGGCGGCCGCAAGGTGGCCG